>JAFIFG010000091.1 GCA_020832135.1 Clostridiaceae bacterium | reverse complement strand
AATCCGCCAATTCCATATCTATAGTATTTTCCTCTTCATCCTTTCTCTTAGGCTTCTCCCCGTAATAATGATTTACTTCTCTAGCCAATTCCCCTGTTTCCTCTGTTAATCTAGCCATCAATGCCAAAGGACTAAAGTAGCGCTCCTTAAACTGAGAAATATAAGCATCTACTTCTTTTTGCATTTCCTTCAAGGTCATATCTTGCTTCATCTCTACCTTCCTTTCCTTAGCTTCCCTTTAATTGGTTTTTAAAAATCACAATATGAATATCATCATAAGTAATATCTTCAGGCAAAGCCTCTTTAATAACCTTTAGTTTTTTCAAGCCCACCTCTTCAATGGCCTTCAGTATTTTCCCTTCCTTTGAAGGGTCATCTATAAATCTCTCCCAAGCTACGATGTTGCCCTTTTCTTCACACCTTTTCAAGTGCTTCATAATAGTATTTTTCCCAAGATCTCTTTTTTCCGCTATTTCCTCTAACGATAAACCATCCTTATAACAGTCGTAGGTTAGCTCATAACGATCTAACTCTTGGTTTTCATGGAAATGCCCCACTTTTATCTCCTTTATATTTTCCTCTTTAGATTGATCAACAGCTATTTCCTTTTCTTCACAATAGATGTTAATAACAGCTATAAAATCCTCTCCATAATTCTCATATTTCTTAAGGCCTACACCACTTATGTTAAGAAACTCTGCTTGATTCCTTGGAAAAGAAGCCGCCATCTCCTTTAAGGTGGCATCATGAAAAATCATAAAGGGTGGTAATTGCTTTTCTTGCCCTAATTTGCTTCGTAACTCCTTTAACCTATCAAACAATTCTTCCTCAAAGTTCTCTATAACCCTTCTAGACTTTTGTGTTTTTTCTTCCTCTATTGCTGCCTTTTTCTCTACTAAATCCTTTTTATGATAAATTTTTTCTTCTCCCTTTAAAACCTTACGGCATTGGGCTGTTAATCTTAACACTGGAAATTTATCTGTAGTTATATGAATGTAACCCTTTGATGCTAGGGTCATAGTAATCTCTCTTATGACATCGACACTATATTCCTTCATAATTCCGTAGGTAGACAACCGATTTAGGCCTAACTCTATTATTTTCTTGCTTTTTGACCCCTTCAAAACCTGTGTAATAACTGCTACACCATATCGCTCGTTGGCTCTAAAAATACAGGAAAGAATTTTTTGTGCCTCCACAGTGATATCTGTCATTTCCATATCCTCTAGACAATTACTACATTTGCCACAGTTATTATCTTCTATAGTTTCTCCAAAGTATGTTAATATACGACCCCTAAGACAATCATTCGTGTGACAATAATCTATAAGATATTGAAGGTTCTTATACAATAACTTTTCTCTTTCAATAGACAGATATTCATTTTGACTAATTAGTTTTTGTTTCACAACATCCGAAGGGGAGTACATAAGGATACACTGGCTATCCTCTCCATCTCTACCTGCTCTACCAGCCTCTTGATAGTAGGCTTCCATGTTTTTAGGCATATTGTAGTGGATAACAAACCGAACATCCGGCTTATCAATCCCCATACCAAAGGCATTGGTGGCCACAATAATCCTAGCATGATTAAAGATAAAGGCCTCTTGATTTTTTTGTCGTGCTTCAGCCGTCATACCACCATGATAACCAATAGCATCAACACCCTTATCCCTAAGTTTTTTTACTAAGGATTCTACAGTTTTTCTAGTTGAACAGTATATAATTCCCGTTTCTTCCTGATAATATTTGTTTAAATAATCCAGTAAATAGGCAAATTTATTACTTACCTTTACAACCTTATAAAATAAATTTGGTCTATCAAATCCCGTCATGGAAGTAATAGGATTTTGAAGCTCTATTAAATTTTTTATTTCTTCTACAACCTCTATAGTGGCGGTGGCGGTAAAAGCTGCCACTGTAGGTCTAATCTTTAGAGAATTAATAAATCTAGGTATTTCAACATAACTAGGCCTAAAATCATGCCCCCATTGACTAATACAGTGGGCCTCATCAATGGCTACTAAAGAAATATTTATGTCCCTTACTAGGTCCTTAAAGGCAGCGGCATTTAACCGTTCAGGTGCTACGTAAATTATTTTATATTTTTTGTTCCTTATGTCTCTTGCTCTTTGAATCGCTTCCTTTTCTTCAAGACTACTGTTAATATAGGTGGCCGCTACTCCCATTTCATTTAAGGCATCTACTTGATCCTTCATTAAGGCTATCAAGGGAGAAATCACTAGAGTAGTCCCCCCCAGTACCATAGCTGGCAATTGATAACACAGGGACTTACCTGCTCCAGTAGGCATAATCCCCAAGACATCTTTTCCATTAATAGCACCAACCACCAGCTCTTCTTGACCTTTTTTGAAGCTATCATAGCCAAAATACATCTTAAGCGCTTTATAAATATCCATTTATTTACCTCCTATATCCAAACCCATTTTCATCTTTAATGTATATTTTTTTACTTCTCCGTAACAGGAAAATTTCCTTTAAGTTATTGTATCATAGTTTACTATTATGACCCCAATAAAACAAAAGTCCAGCACTTTAGCTTGTAGCTAGAGTGCCGGACTTTTACTTAAATTATGGATAAATTTACGCATCTAATCTTCTATCCAACTTGCTGTATATTGCTTTTCCCCTATGTCTATTTTCTTCGAATCTTCAGCATTAACTGCCCAGCTACCTTTTAGGCCTACTTCTATTGCTGTCATTTCAAAATGACACATGGCAATGCCCATGTCTATCCGCTGTATATTAAAACCCAGTGCTTTTCCATATCCCTTGGTGGCATCTAAATAAAAATGCCATCCTTCATCATCCTTTACTATTCTCCATGGCTGCTTGTTGGATGCTGATGGAGCTAACCTTACCATTTCAAGGGGAATATTATAGGCCCCTACTTCTTCTTTTGCTAGTGGTTTGTTAAAATTTTCTTGAAAGAATAGTTCTTCCCATGGCTTTCTATTGTTGGCTCCCACTGACATCCTCATAACAGTATCAAGTATTCTCTTCTTTTTTTCTATGTAGCCAATAGGAGTCACCGCCGGTAGAACTTCATTCTCTTTAAGATCTACTATTTTTTTAAAGCTACTCTTTGTAAAGGTTCCTCCCAACCAACAGGTACCAATTTCTAAAGAGGTAGCATATAAAATTAATTTTTCAAAGACATACCCTAGTTCCTCTAAATCCCTATGACTTTTTTCTATCACCGCCGCAATATAGGCAGGTGCTCCCTTAATAACACCATAGGTCCCGATTTTTTTATCTGTTCTTCCATTCACCTCAGAAGCATCTACAAAATGAAATCGTATTTTCCTATGAAAGGGTCCTTCTAGTCCTGTAGCATATTGTTCTAATTTCTTTTTTACTTCTTCTGATAAGCCCTCTGATTTATAATTTCTGACAGATCTTCGCTGCTTGATCACCTCTATAATGGACTTATCAAAATACTGATGGTTTTCTTTTCCCATAAATCCTAATCCCCAATCCTGCTTAATCCACTATATAGAGTTCTCTTTACTTTGCATCAGTAATTTCACCCTTATATAGCTTCTTTTTCTTAACAGTAATATTTAACTCTTTAGCTATTTTTTTCAGGAAGCTTTCTTCTCTGTTTGTAACAATGGTAATGACTGTTCCAAAGGCTCCCATTCTCCCAGTTCTACCGGAACGATGGGTATATTGTTTAGCATATCGTGGCACATCCCAATGAATAACATGGGTTAATCCCTCAATATCCAGTCCTCTTGCGGCTACATCTGTGGCTATTAATAAAGGAAATTTGCCCATACGAAACCTTTTTAATGCTTCTTTCCGTTCATTTTTGGTGGATTCTGCAGTTAACACATCTACATCTAGCGCTTTATACTTTAATTTTTCAGCAATTTCTGGAATTTTATTTCCATCATTTATAAAGGCTAAAGCCTTTACATCTCCTGACCTTATGATTTTTCGAAGAATATCTATTTTTTCTCTTTCTTCACACAAGATATACATATGTTCTGTTTTGGATGGAGCATATTCATCTTTTTTAATCTGGATGATTTCAGGCTCCTTCATTAATTCCTTTCCAATCTCTTCTGTACTTTCTGAGAGTGTGGCAGAAAAAAATGCAATTTGCCTTTCTTTTAATGTTGTTTTAATAATGCTTTTAAGATTATCTACATGCTCCTGTGCAATTAAAACATCAAATTCATCCACTACAATTGTCTTTACTTCATGCATTTTTATTTTTTTCATTTTAATCAGTTCAATCAGTCTACCGGTGGTGGCTACAATAATATGCGGATGCTTCTTTAAATTGTCCACCTGTCTATTAATATTGGTTCCACCTATAATAGAGGCACTCCTAATATCACTATCCTTTGTCCACTGTTGAACAGTTTGAAAAATTTGCATCGCTAATTCATGGGATGGGGTTAAGACAATTGCTTGAGCATTTTTCTTGTCAGTATCTATCTTATGCAGTAGTGGTAAGAGATAAGCCATTGTTTTACCTGTTCCTGTTGGAGATTCAGCAATAACATCCTTACCTTCTAAAATTAAAGGGACCGCTCGTTCTTGAATAAGTGTAGGGGTTTTAAATCCTGAAGCATGCCATGCTTCCTGTAGAAATGGCTTCATCTCTAAGGAGGCTAGCCAGTTGCTGTCTTTTGTAGTATTGTTGTCCATAATAACAATTCCTTTCTATGCCTTTAAAGCTATAGCCGTATACTTCTAGGAAACTTTCTCATAGTATACAGCTATAGCTAGCTTATTAAAGTTATTTTCATACACTATGCTTATCATAGCATATTTTATGGACTTTTACTTTAAATAATGCAATTTCTTCATAATCTCTTGTTACCTTCGGTAGATTTGATGGGAAAGGTGACTGTTAGCTTAAACAAATCACCATCTATATCAATATTTAAATTTCCCTTTTGAATCTCTACAAAGCTCTTAGCTATAGAAAGTCCTAGTCCTGACCCTTCTGTACTTCGGGATTTATCTCCTCTAGCAAACCTCTCTGTAATCTCCTTAGCATCAAAGTTCATTTCATAGGAGGAAATATTTTTAAAGATAAAATTTACCTCCTGTTGATTTTCCACAACATCAATATATACCCTTGAGTTTTCCATGGAATATTTGAAAATATTACTCATGATATTCTCAAATACCCTATAGGTCCTTTCACCGTCTAATTCACAAATTACCTTATTTTCAGGAAGATTTGTTTTAATTTGTAGGGAGCTTTCCTTTATTTTCTCCTCTAATTCACCTAAAGTCTGTCTAAAGAGGGCAATTACATCTACCTCCTCTAGCTGAAGCTGAATATTACCACTATTGGCCTTGGTGGCTTCAAACAAGTCTTCTATTAATACCTTTAGTCTTTTTGACTTTTTATCTAATATTTCTAGATATTCTTGTTGGGTGGCTGAATTAAGGCCTTCCTCCTTTAGTAGGTCTATATAGGTAATAATAGAAGTAAGAGGTGTCTTTAAATCATGGGAAACATTAGAAATAAGCTCCGTCTTCATCTTCTCACTTTGTATTTCTTTATCTATAGCTAACTGGAATCCTTCTTTTATATTATTCAGATTCTCAGCTATTGGTCTTAACATGCCTATATCTTCATCAAGCTTAATATCAAACTCCCCCTCCGCTAATTGGCTACTGGACTCATGTAAAGCCTTCATATTCACCATAAATTTTACAAAGTATTT
This sequence comes from Clostridiaceae bacterium, assembly GCA_020832135.1. GTDB lineage: Bacteria > Bacillota > Clostridia > Peptostreptococcales > Natronincolaceae > JAFIFG01. The sequence goes on along the minus strand of JAFIFG010000091.1, from coordinate 9,989 downwards.
AAATAGAAGAATACTATAGAGAACAGCTAATAGAAAGAATATACCTCCTCCTAGGGCAATTAACCATAAAATCAATAGATTGATCACTAAAATAACAAATACCTCTTTTTGTGGTTCCTTCGTTATAGTTAGCACCATAACTTCCTGTATCATTTGCCTTAGCTTCTTTATAAAATAATACCCCATTCTTCCTATAACACTATTTTTAATAAAGCCCTCCTTAAAACCTGTATAATAAATATACTTCACATAGACAATAGTTAAATAAGTAAGGAAGAATAAAACAAAGGTTACAGGTACTCCTATGAGATAAAAATAACTATCCACATCATAAATTGCTTCTACTATGTTAAACCCTAGGGAATTATAGGCATTATAATTACTCAGAATGGAAACCCCCATCATAGTAGCAATGCCAAACAATAACCATACAAGTGCCTTTAGCTCTAAAAATAATTTGTTGAAAATAGCACAAACTACAGTTTTCTTTTGAAACGGATAAGGAATACTAAAGGCTATAATCACCAGAAGAAATATACTTATTCCCGCTATTGCTAAAATCAAGAATAGATCTTTTGGGAGAACATGAAAACGCTTCATATTATAGGTGAAAAAATCATTATAGGCTTCAAAGTCCTGAGGTACAATATAGATAAACTTTAAGCCGGCATATTTGTCCCTGTACTCATGATTTAAGCCAGCCATATTCATAAAATCTCTTTCATTAAATCTATCGTGTAGGGAACTTTCTATCTCTACATCACCTTCTTCATCAGCCTCTATATAGAGGTAAAAGAGGCTATTTTCTATTTCTTGATTTATGTCGCTTACATTTCCCTCTCCTCTATTACTTATATAGGTTGTCTCTTCATCATTGGTAATATAGTATTGAATGCTTTCAAGGTTCTCATATCTATTGTCGTACCAATATTCTCCTTCCACCCTTGAAGTATATTTTGAATTAGATAAATGATACCTATTTAGTCCAGCTAATGCATGAAGAAAGTCCTGACTTTCAAAATAAGTCTCAAACTTATCCTCCTGGGGAAGGAAGTGCTCCCCCAAAGGTCTATAGCTTCCTACTGACAATAGGGAAAATAATAATATAAAACACATAGTAATTAGGGTATATGGTATAAAACTATGCTGTGGCTTTTTCTTTTTTCTATCATTGTCAAAGCCATCTCTCTCCTGCTCCTGCATTTCTTCCCTTAATCCTTCTTCCTGAGAGTTTAGCTCTTCTGTATTTTCTTTTTCTTGATTTTCATTTATATCATTTTTCAAATTTATATCCAATGCCCCACACCACCTTTAAATATTTTGGTTCCTTCGAATTTATTTCAATTTTTTCACGAATCCTTCTTATATGAACCGTCACGGTATCTGGATTATATGCCGGTTCCTTCCACACTTTTTCATATATTTCTTCTATAGAAAATACTCTATTGGGATAACTCATCAGTAGATAAAGAATCTTATATTCCAATGGTGTTATTTTTACGACCTCACCATCCACCAGTACCTCCTTACAGTCATCCCTCAACTCAATTCCACCTATTTTTATGGTGTTTTCTTTTGTTTCATGACCGTTGGAATAACTTGTATATCTCCTGAGATTTGAATTAACCCTTGCTAGCAATTCCATAGGATTAAAGGGCTTTGTAATATAGTCGTCTGCTCCTACATTTAATCCCCATACTTTATCTACATCCTCTGATTTTGCAGAAAGTATAATAATCGGTACTGTGCTTTTTTCTCTAATTTTTATGGTGGCACTTGTTCCATCTAGTCTTGGCATCATAATGTCTATCAAAATCAAATGAACCTCTTCTCTTTCAAAGATTTCTAGTGCTTCCTCACCATCGTATGCCTTAAAAACACAATAGCCTTGATTTTTTAAATAAATCTCTATGGCATCGGTTATTTCTTTTTCATCGTCCACCACAAGTATATTATACATATTCCCATCTTCCTCCTTATTTCCTTCGAGATATCTCTTATAGCTATCATAGCATATACCTTTTAAAATTCTACTATCATAATTCTTACAAATTTCTTAAGAAAAAATAACAAATGGGAAGGTTTGCTTTACTTTAAAAAAGTAAACAGCCCCTCCCATACTTTAAATTTTAATTTGTGTAGCCCAAATCAATTATAAATCTCACATACATCCTTCAATTTGTTAATCTTTCTCTGCAAATAATCTTTATCCAATCCTTTGAAATTTATATTCCCATCATTTTCTATAACATATTTATGGAAATCCCAAAGAATTTTCTTGTTTTGCTCTGAAGATTTATAAGCAGTCATAATCAGAGCATCCATTATACTTAGCATGACAGAAATATCCTGTCTCCCATAATGTCTTAATTGATAGAAAACAGAATATAGAACTGTATGAAAGTCTATCCCATAAAATATAGCAAGGACATTTTCATCTTTATCCTTTGCTATAATCTTTTCACTGGTGCAACTTGTAATTTCTCCTAAAATCACCCCTATTGTACCTATACACTCATTGGCTGTGTTTGGATCATTAATTCCAGGAGAAATGGCTCTTAATCCTATATCCACTAACTTCTCTATGCTGAACCTTATGTTCTGCAGAACACTCTTTTCACTGCCTATAGTAAACCTGTTGGAAATAATTTTTTCTATTGTTTCAACATCAGAGATTTTCTTTATATAAAGAATTGCAATTTCTTCATCTTCAATAACAAAGCTTCCTATATTAACCCTCACATCAATAATTATGTTTTCCTCTAAGGCATCCTTAATTAACCTGTCATAGTCTATCATTTGTATATAGCCGTCCTTTGAGGCAGTTACTTCTATTGTTTTACTATCTTCCTCAGACTGCCAGTTAGAAATAAGATGAAGATTATTTCTCTCAATAAGTTTTTTATAATTATCTATAAGGTCCATGGATTCGTGAGAAAGTCTTTTTATTAAACTACTCACCTGAATAGAAGTACTAATATGATAAATAAAAAAGATAAAAAAAGCCAAAGATACAATCGCCAATAAAACCCCTATGGTGGCAGATATAACCTTATGCTCTGATAGACTTTGCCTCATAAAGAATAAAGAACATATTACATAGATAAAAGACCCTATAAAAACTCCTAATACTGTTATGGATTTCTTATCGGTAAGAAAGTTAGGTAGTGTTCTTGGAGAAAATTGCGATGAATACATAGTTAGAACCACCATAATAGTAGAAAAGGTGAATGTCATCATGGTTAAAAGGGATGCAGCGATAGTACTTAATATAAGCTTAGCTAAGTCAATATCCGTAAATAAATAGTCTGGCAATATTTTTTTAATATCTCCTATAGCTCTAGAATCTAATAAAATGATAAATATGGCCAATGCCAAGGCTATAAGACTATAGATCATAGGGGTAATCCATATTTTTTTTTGTATTTGCATCAATAGTTTCTGTAGCATAGTTCACCCCTCCTTCTTCTGAATTAAGTCTGATTTTATGACCTACTTATATTCATTGTTTGCAACTGACATTCATTTTAATCGTAACCTATGGGATGAATTTAACAACTACTTCTTCTTTTACTGGCTTCAAGATTTCATATACGGGTTGTTACTTTGGGTTTTGCTACTTATAATATATCCTAACTTAGGTTATAATTTACAGGAGACTATTAATGGAATAAAGGAGGAATTATCTATGTCAAATTGTACAAATGGATGTGGATGTGACGGTCATAGCCATGATCATCAAAAAGAACATGATTGTGGATGTAATGGTCATAACCATGGTGAACATCATCACGATCATAAAAAAATCTATCTAACCCTTACAGATAATAGCCAACTGGAATGTGATGTTATAGATATCTTTGAGGCTAATAGTAAAAACTATATCGCTGTATTACCAAAGGATTCAGAAACTGCACTATTATATGGCTTTACAGACGGTGAAGAGGGGCCTCAGTTAAACAATATTGAAAGTGATGAAGAATATGCAGTGGCTACTAAAGCCTTTTTAGACACAGTAAATACTGATCATGAGTAAAGCATCTCCTATACTATAAGGAAATAGTATAGGAGATGCTTTATCATATATAACCTTATGATTTTGTATTGATCTTCGGTGTATTGCTGAGAGCATTTACTTTCGATAAAAAGTAGTCTATCTCTGCTGCAGGCTAAGTTGAATCAGCCTCATATAAAGAAGGACACTGTGATTTCTAGTTTTGAAAAGGCTGTTATCCTTAACATTACCTATACCACTGGTAATATTACTGTCCCTACTCAAAAATCCTTTACTATCGTTGACTTAAACAGTTTGATTGTTGAAGCAAATGTAGTGGAGGAATTTATCAGTGATGTAAAAATAGGTGCATTCGTTAGAATTGTCCCTGTTGCTGATAGAACAAAAACCTATGAGGGTGAAGTCATTTCCATATCAAAAATGGCCTTTCAGAAAAACGGAGAAACAGTAATACCTGTTAGTATTTCTATAAACAATATAAATGATTTTCTTATTCCCAACTATAATGTAGACGTTTTTATTGAAATAACAAATAACTAATAAGTCTTTAGTATAAAAAGGGACCTTTTTGACAAATAAAAGGTCCCTTTTTATATACTTCTATTCAAGATATGCTCTTCTTTTATAATCTATGTTACCATTTTCTCGTGCCTTTTTTCTTGTATGGTAATTTAAAAAAGCAACTAATGGCCACTGTAGTATTTTTGGTATCTCTACTGTTATAAGTTCTTGACTCTTAGAGGATATCTGATGACCTTGTAGAACGTCCTCCAGAGCAAACTTAAATCCTAATATAATTTTTTCTCCTTTTTTACCCAAATCCTCAAGAAATGCTCCATTGATCATGGCACCTCCCCCATAGGATAATCCTCCTAACCATCTCATTCCTACTTCTTCAGCAAAAAATCTACAGGTGTTCAGCAGCGGTTCATTACGAGTAATATCAGGGAACCCGCATTGGCCAATGGCAAAAAAATCTTTTCCCCTTAATTCATGACTGTACTCACTAACTAGCCTTTCTAAAAACCAAATATCATAATAAGAAAGGGTATCTGAATATAAAGGGGCAACCATAGCTATAATGTCACTCTGTAACATAAGCTCCTTTAACTGATGTAACTCCTCTTTCCCTTTAAAATAATCTATAACATGTATAATCTCAGCACTATTGCCAGTATCCTCACATAAGGTTTTTATAGTTCTAGAAAAACTAAAGGAGGTTCCTTTTTTTCTAGAACTTCCATTTAGTATAAGAATCTTTTTTATAGTCATCCTTCATGTACCACCTTTAAAATAGAGTTTACTTCATCCTCTGCTTTCTCTATCTCCTCTGACGATCTTAATATGTGTGTTTTATATGGATACTGTAAATTATGGGCATTATGTTCTACTAATTTTTCAAAATTTTCCTCTTGTTCCTTTAAAACATCCTCTGCAACCCCTATACCGATTAATATTTTTTTACCATAGCGGGCTGGATGTAACAAGTATCCCTTTTTCAACCTGTAGGAAGGAAGTATTAATAACATAAATTTATCTACAATCTTTTTCAAACAGGATGAATATCCTCCAAATCTTATAGGGCTAAGTAAAATAACTGTATCACTTTTTGCTATAGTCTTCAATATTTCATGGGCATCATCGTTAACAACACATTTGCCAGGTGTTGTATAGGAACAACTCTCACAACAGCTACAAGGAGCTATATTCATATCCCTAAGCTTAAAATAGAATGTTTTTTCCAGATTTTCTTTAAGTACCCTTTCAAACATACTGGATGTATTATTTTCCCTTTCCATTCCATCAAGTATTACTATCGACATCAAAACCCCTCCATGTCCCTTGAACTTTCTAAACAAAGCAAACCCTCTTCTTCTCAGCTAGCATGTTAGATATCTCTATCCTACTGTACTAGTGCATTTTCTATTGCCTTTAAATATGCCTTGCTAGTTACAGTAGCACCTGAAATCGCATCTACGTTGATGCTTTGTTCTTTAAGTATCTTTTGAAAAAGCTCTTCCGTAACTTCTTCTTTGACCAGCAAAATGTCCTTTATCACTATAATCTCCATGATTTTATGGTCTTTAATTATTACCTCTACCTCATTAGTCCATCTTCCGCCTTCATATCTTCCATTGTATGTTCCATCTGTAAGCATTGGTGCATTAACATCATTAACTATAAGATGACTTCCCGCCTCCAATCCTCTACTGAGGAAAAATAATCCACTTACTGAAATTAACATAAAAATACCAAACACCGCTAACAAAATTTTTAAAATCTTTTTCATTTAAAACATCCCTTCTTAGTTATTGATTGATACTAACTTATAGGATTATAGGTAGTATCTTCTTCATTATATATGTAACATATTACATATATTCTTAAAAAAATATTCTTTTATTTTTTCCACTGTTCTATTCTTCCAAACAACTTATTAAAGCTATTACTAAGGAGGTTGATTTCTTCTTCTGTCAAATCCCTAAAAAGCTCTCTGATGAAATCGTCGCCCTCGGCTTCCCTAGTTTTCCAATACCGGTGACTTTTCTCTGTAAGTTTTAACCTAATTGCTCTTCTATCTTGGGTATCTTGCTCAATGGTTAAAAAATCTTTTTTCTGTAGTTTTAAAGCAAGTTGCTTCACGTTCTGGTGAGAGCTTCCCATAAGGTTTGCTACCTCACCAAGGGTAGGGCAATGATCTTGAAACTGTATGATCATAACTGTTAAGAACCATTGTCTTACCGTCATACCGTCATTTCCTAAAAGTTGATCTCCCATGGTTTGCAGTTTATTAGCCAAAAGAAATAAGCTACCAAATATAAATTTTTGTTTGTCTAAGATATCTATATTATCGCTATTCATTCTAAAATCAAATCCCTTCCTGCTGACCTAATATCTTCCTAATATACGTAATATATTACATGTTTTTATGAGAGTCAAGAGATTTTGTGGAAAGTTTTAGAGGATTAATGGGATTAACTCTTTATTTTATTTCTTCTGGGAATATATATCTGAAAACTCTACTTGAATTCTTTCAATATTTGTATCAGCTACTTCAGTTGTTTCCTTCATCTCATGGTTATGATCCTCTGTATCTTTATCTGGTAACTTAACAATAAACTCACTACCATAGCCTTATTCGCTTTTTACTAAAACTTTTCCTCCATGAGCTTCTGCTAAGCCCTTTACTAAGGATAAACCAATTCCTGACCCCTCTGTGTTTCTAGTAAGAACTTCATCCACCTGGGTAAACCTTTCAAAAATAGTATCTAGTTGCTCAGCAGGGATGCCTATTCCATTGTCTTTTACCGAGATGCATATATATTCTGCCTCACTATATATGTTTACTTCAATTGTTCCATCCTCTTGGGTGAATTTCACTGCATTTGAAAGCAAATTCAACATGATTCTTTCTATTTTATCAGGATCACAAGAGATCATTTTTTCTTCTACGTCGGTATCAAATATTAATGCTTTGTTTGATGCCTCTACATATTAGGCTACAGATAAAGTAATGTCCTCTACAATTTTAACAATATCACAATTTTTAAGATATAAATTCAAAAATCGTGCATCCAGTTTTGTAATATCTATTAAATTGTTAATTAATCTCAACAACCTATAGCAATTCTATTGCATTGTTCCTATGTATTTTCCTAGTGATTGAAGGTGGTTGTCTTGAGTAGCTGTATGGTTCCAAGTATAATATCGGATCAACTACTTTGTTTCCCTGCTTTATAGCTGCCATAATGGAAAGAATGGAAACCTTCTAAAATTATGCATTCTATAAGAATTACAAATGTCCTTTACTGGGATATATTTGAATTATATCTATAATTCTACAAGATTCTGTATAATACTGCTATAATATCCAATAATTGTAGAAGGAGTACACCCATCCATGAAGATATAGTTCTTTTTACAATTTTGAGCGAGTTTGAATATATATATTGTCTAAGTCAGCATTAGATCCCTTTGTAATAACATCCCGTAGAATTTTTGCTAAAACCATATTGTATACCATACCATTGTCACCATATCCCATAAGAAAATAACAATGTGGTATGTCATCATAAATTCCTATCATAGGTAATCCGTCATGGGTCCCCCCATAATAGCCTGATAAATAAAACTCTGGATATACCTTCATATCAGGAAAAAGCTTATTGAATTCTTCGATTAGTTTATCTTTTTTACTCATTAATTTAGCATCTCTTTGTTTAGCATATTCAATATTCTCATCTAAGCCCCCAATAATAATCCGGTTGTCGGCAGTAGTTCTCATATAAATATAAGGACGTGCTGTTTCCCAAATTAAAGTACGATTATGCCAAGCAGAAAAATCTTTCACCGGATTGGTTACAACTGTATAGGCACTTACAATTACAGCATTTTTATCCTTTTTAAAATCCAAGCATTCATATCCGGCTGCAATAATCACTTTGCTGGCTTTAATAGAATTACCCTTTGTTGTGAAAAAAGTTATAGAATCCTTCTCAATATCTCTTCCCTTAACTTCTGTTTCCTCATAGATCCGTACACCTTTGTTCTGTACCTTCTGCATTAAACCAGCAGTAAACTTGTAGGGATTTATTTCACCATCATTTTTAAAATAAATAGCCGCTTCTTTATTAAAAGGATAAAGCTTACTAATTTCTCCTTTAGTAAGAAAGTCCACTTCAAAACCATACTTTTTCAATAGAGTATACTCCTGTTGAAGCTTAGGTACATCCTCTGGATCACTTGCATAGTAAAGACTATCCCGCTGAACAAAATCAGGATGGATTGGTAGAGTCTTAGAAACTTCTTCTATTTCCATCATACCATTCTTACTTAGTTGAAGATGTCTGCTAGCTTTTTCTTCACCAAAGCTATTGGCAAGTTGGGTAAAAGTTTTCTCTCCAATATATTGAATAAGTGCTGTATTTGAGCTTGTGCTACCAAATCCTACTTTCCTTTTGTCAATTACTACAATATCTAAGTTGGTATCACTTAAATAGTGGGCACACATAGCCCCAGAACTACCTCCACCAATAATTAAAACATCGCATTTGATATCCTCCTGAAGTGAGTCATAGCTAGGAGCATTCAATAATGTTGTTGGCCAATATAACTTACCTGTTTGGAGATTCATTTTTCTAACCACCTCACTAAAAAGTATGTTGTACTTTTAGTAGTGTCTCCAAATCAGTAATAAATATAAAAAGTAACTTATTTTGACCTAAATTTCTTAAGATACTTCGATGCTGATCTATTCATTTCAAAAGCAAAATCTGACATATATTTTCGCTTGCAAAAAGCATGAAGATCTTCTTTAATATTCTTATCTGCTAAACCTTTCTTTTCATTTCTTATACGGTGCATTTCATTATGTTCTTCTCTTGTGATTCTATGATATTTGTTTTCAAACGTAATATATTGTTTTTCAAAACGTGGTGGTTTTTTTCTATTCTTTTGGGACTCAGTAGCATACCCATAAACCACCATAGCAGCAGGCAAAACATAATCAGGAAGGCCTAGTAATTCCCTCACCTCTTCACAATTTTCGATGATATCACCTATATAGCAGGATCCAATTCCTAAGGACTCTGCTGCTACTACAGTATTTTGAGCCGCTATGATCGCATCTGCAGAGGCCAGAAGAATATCTCCCTCACCAGGTTTTCTTGGATTGCAGCCTTCAAATCCAAAAGCATCATACCACCTTTGATAATCTGCAAGGAATACAAGCACCAGCGGTGCTGTTGCAATAAAAGGTTGGTTATCACAGGTTACTGCCAGCCTTCCCTTTAATTTTTCATCAGTAATATCCAGTATGCTATAAAGCATCATAGCTCCTGCAGTAGGAGCTTCAAATGCAGCATTGAGTATTTCATTTTTTATTTCTATTGGTATCTTCTTATCTTCAAATACCCGTACTGATTTTCTATCCTTTATTTGTTTTAAAACATCGTTCATAGTATTACCCCCTTCT
>JAFIFG010000085.1 GCA_020832135.1 Clostridiaceae bacterium | reverse complement strand
TCGATACTTTCTATAATACTACCAGACTTCATAGTTATTGCAATATGATGTCACCACATGATTTTGAAATAGATTCCGCTATTTAATATTTTCATGAAAAAAATTCATATTTAAGTTGTCCTTTTTCTTGACAGAAGACCAGTAACTTGGTATATTCTCTCTTCAAGCGGAGAAAAAACATACTTGAATCCTATATGGTCATCAACGGATATATTTATCACAGATAATGAGTTGATAGAATTCTTAAATATGTACAATTCACATTAGAAAAATTTGCAAAGTTTTCTATTTTATATGTGTAATTAAAAGAAATAATTAGTGTAAGTAGGAAGCTTAGAGGCAACGGGACAGCATATAACATAGCCTTAGCAGATATCGGAAAGAGGGTTTAAAGGGAAGTTCCAACATCGCTAAGCCTAGAACCGTTATGTGTAATAGTTGTTATCGGAGTATTTCCGAAAGGTATTATTTTAAAATTAAGGAGATCATTATGGAGACAAAAAAAGGTTATATAAGTAATCCGCTGAGCGTTATAGGATTTTTCCTAGTATTGGTGGAAGGAATTGCGGGATTAGTTATTGTAAAATCCAATTTACCAGTTCACCTAAACACAGTATTAGTATTATTCATAGTTATCTTTCCATTTGTCGTTTTAGGAGTTTTCTTTTCTCTAGTTACAAAATATCATGAAAAATTATATGCTCCAAAAGATTATTGCGATGAAGGAAACTTTGTAAAGACATTTTATAATAAAGAGAATAAAAGCGAAATTATCATTGATACGAAAGATACTGACACTAAACAAAAGCTTGTACAGCTTATTAACGATGAAGAAAGTGAAAATGATGTATCCATTATTAATTTAGAGGATGCTAAAGGGTTAGTCTCACAACTTATAAACCTTGGTTACAAAGCAGGAGTATATAAATCTAATACGACAGAAAATTTTGCTACCAAAGAAAAACATGCTGCAATCTGGTTAGGGACTCAAGTGCCATTAAAGAATGCAAAAGAAATAATGAAGAGTGCATTTCAATATTATCCTCATCTTAAGTTTGTTCATCTATCGACTGATGGTAGCAGTAGACCACCAGAAAGAATACATAGGCAGATATTTATTGGGGGGGCAACTTCTACAGCTCAAAGATATGGTTTACAAGTTTGGTCAAAGGATGATTTTGATAAAATTCAAGACATTGATAATCTTAATGATTTTCATAGCTCTATTAGGGCGAAATATTAGTAGCACAACTACAACACATAACACGAGCTTTCCCGCGAGGGGCGGTAGGGCCAGAGCTTTCGGGCGGGCCGCCCACATGTCTTCTGTCACAAGACTTGCAGATTTGGGGTAAATGTATTAGGGAGGCAAGTCTTGCGCCAGCCCTAGCGGGGCAGACACGTCGGGAATGCCGGGAACGTTATGTGTCATTGTATGCAGTTGGCTAATCGTTGCGAGCTTTTCAAAACATAAATGAATGAGGGGGGAACTATGTATAATAAAAGTGAAATACAAGAGGTAATAGATAAATTTTATGAAATAATATCTGGTAATGCTGAAGATGAGAGAGATTGGAATGAGTTTAGATCTTTATTTTTCTCAGGGAGTTCTTCCTTAACTTTAATGAAGTATAATGCTGATAACGAATGCATTACAAAACGTTTAGATGTTGAAACATATATTGTAGGTTTGAGTAATTTCTTAAAGTCAAAGGACTTTTATGAGTACGGGTTTAACTATGAAATAAAAATGTATGGGAGCATTGCAAATGTTTATAGTGAGTATGCAGCGAAAAGAAAAAAGGAAGATACAGACATAATTAAACATGGTGTCAATATGACTCAATTTATACATGACGGACAGGCATGGAAAATACATAGTATGTTATGGCAAGACCAATGAAAATTTATATAAACAAAGGCTCATAAGACTTGTTTTTATGGGTTAATATCTTCACCTACTTCTGAGTCTAGCCAACAACACATAACACGAGGATTTGCGGCTCCGGCTTGCGCCTCCGTCCTAACTTGACGGTTGTCATGATTTTTGCAAGGGGAAAAAGCTTTGGGGTCAAAAATCTCGCCAACCGCCAAGTTCGCAAATCCCGAGACCGTTATATGCCATCCTTAGTAAAGGAAGTCCAGATACTGGGTATAAGCAGGGTTAAAAAGATAGTTACAACAGATAAATTATATACAATATACTTAAATAATTCAGTAGTATCTGAGGGGGGGAATAGTCTATGGGACTAACATTATTAATTTTTATAGGGATAGTTATTTTAATCCTACTAAAGTTACTAGCTATACTTAAAGTGGATAAAAAAGATACACAAAATAAACCATTTGATTTGTCGCTAATAGCTTTAGGTTCACTTGTTTTAAATTGGACACTATATTTAACGGAGTTTTATGTTGCATTACCTCATAAAATTAGTGAAGCAATATTTGTGCCTGTCTGGTTTGCAGTCTGCATTTTAGGTTTTGTAGCAAGTTACAGAGAGTTTTGGAATAATCGTATTTTAGCTATATTAATTGGTGGATTGTCAGCTATTAGTTCTATAATTGGTCTACTTTTGCTTGCAATAGGAAGAATGTAGGAAATATAGTCTCAAAAAAATCCAAGTATATAAGCTTTTTTTAGGATTAATAGGAGGATTATACACAAAAAACTAGGTGGGAAAAATCTAGTGGTTATATATAGTGCAGAGATAAAGGACAGCATCTAACAAGCTATTCCCACAAGGGTGCTGGTGGGCACGGTTTTAGGGAAAGGACAGAGCACCACACCTTCTCACTGGGTGCAAGCACCGCCGAGTCCAGCTAAGAATTGTCAATAACTAATTAAAAAATATTTGTTTTTTTAGATGAACTTAAAAAGGGTAACCTTAAGAAGCCTTTTGAAAGGTGTTCAAAAAACAGAAATTTCAAATGTGGAATTACACTATGCAGCGAAGTCGCATCTCGCTTTTAAGTAATTTTTTTGGTGTTGCTCCGGTGTGATAATTTGGAATTCTTTTTTATCACGAAGGATGGCAAATACGATGTTAC
>JAFIFG010000079.1 GCA_020832135.1 Clostridiaceae bacterium | reverse complement strand
CCATGTTGAAATTGTTGTGCCTAGCTTATCAGAACTGGCAAAATTATTTGTTGAAGCATTACAACCTAAGTATGTCCAATTGAGCTTCCATGATTTTCTAGATACGACTTAGTTATTTGTACAAAACTTAGGTAAGTAAATGGTAACAAAAAGGAGGAAAGCTTTATGAGTAAGCAAGATAAGTTGGTTATTGAATTCGGCTCCAAGCAAAGACTGTAAAAACAAAGATGTATTTTTGTTTGGGGCCATTTTTAAAGAGAGATTCGATAAAATAACTTTATGCAGTCTTTGCTTCAATATTAATAAATAAGAATATTGAATAGGAGCAAAGATTATGAAATATGAAAAGGCACAAAATCTATTACCAAAAGATATCGTTGAACTGCTTCAGCAATATGCTGATGGAAAATATATCTATATACCTAGAAAAGCTGAAAATAAAAAGAACTGGGGAGAAAATAGTGGATATAAAGATGAAATAAAGAAAAGAAATATGGAAATTTTTAGAAAATACCTTAAAGGAACACCTATAAAAGCTCTTGCTAAGCAGTATTATCTTACCGAAAATAGTATTAGAAGAATCCTTAGATCATACAAAATATGAAAAAATAAAAATATCCAAAAGATACTTGATATTAAAAGAGATCAAGTATCTTTTTTATTAAAGGGTCAAGGATAATACAGAAATGATTATGGTCACCAAAGAACTTGTGTTAATGGTATTATTAATATAACTTGATGAGAGAGTATACTAGGGGGAATTTGCATGAAAAGAATAAATGTTCTAGAAATCAAGGTTGGTTTGAATGATGAAATAAATAGGATTTATCCAGTAATAATTGAAGATGAAAAGGAAACGATTTTAGTTGACTGTGGATATCCAAATTTTTTACCAATGATAGAAAAAGAAGCAAAAATTAGAGGGATTGATATAAAAAAACTATCTAAAATAATTATAACTCACCATGATTTGGATCATATGGGATCTTTAGCCGCATTTAAAAGAAAGTATCCTTCTATAAAGGTATTGGCATCCATAGATGATGAAAAGTATATTAGTGGAAGTAAAAAATCATTAAGACTACAACAGGCAGAATCTATATATGATTTTTTATCAGAAGGAGAAAAAGAGGGTGCAAAAACTTTTCATAGCATACTTGAATCAGTAGAGCCCTGTGATGTTGATATATGGGTAAAGGACAAGGATTGTTTTGATTGTTGTGGAGGTATTGAAATAGTCACTACTCCAGGGCATATGCCAGGACATATTTCAATTTACATTAAAACTAGTAAAACATTAATTGCTGGGGATGCATTAGTTATTGAAAACAATAAGCTTGCTATTGCAAATCCACAATATACTTTAGACATGGTAGCTGCAAAAAAATCAATTATTAAATTAATGAATTATGAAATAGATAGAATTATTTGCTACCACGGGGGAATTTATAAAAACGATATTAAAAAGTCGTTGAGTAGCATTGTTTCAAGTTAAGTTAGTGATTTGTCCTAAGCAACTGTTTTATTATAAATAAAACTGCAGTTACATCGATACGGAGAACCATACCATAAGTGATGGAGGTTTTTTAATGGAAGGATTGAAGACATTGGAATATTGAATAATTTTGAGAATTCTTGACAGAGTATAGAAGGTGTAATATCATTAATATAGGTGAATTTAAGATGAACAAGTGAGGTGTTTGATGCGCAGAGTAGTTCTTTAATATTTAAATTTAGAAGCTATATTCAAGCTATTATGAATTAGGTGATAAAATCACCTTTGTTTGTGATGTTATTTATTCTAAATGACTATAAAGATACTATATCCGCCTATCAAATACTATTACAATATATTAAATAGATATATTTGTTTGTATACCTTTAGATATATAAATATATGCTAGTTTGTATGTGTATAGTTTTGAACTTAAGCTGTGGATTAATCTACAGTTTTTTAAATTTAAAAACCTTAAGTAAGCCTAGTGGATAGGTACATTTTCATAGTCAAAATAAAACACTATGGATTTGGAGGAATTATCATGATAAGGAAAATGAAAGTTAATGAACAAGAGATGAGAAAAATTATGGAGATATGGAAAGTATCAACTATTGAAGCACATAATTTTATTTGTAAAGAATACTGGTTAAAAAGCTATAAAGCTGTTAAAGAAGAGTATATACCGGATGCTGAGACCTATGTGTATTTGGAAAAAAACGAGATAAAAGGTTTTATCAGCATATTAGATGGGCAATATATAGGGGCATTATTTGTTGATATAAATTGCCAAGGTAAAGGTGTTGGAAAAAAGTTGATTGAATATACAAAAGGGCTATATGAGCATTTGAGATTAGACGTTTACAAGAAAAATGAACAAGCAGTGAACTTCTATAAAAAAGTTGGATTTATTGAGGAATATGAGAAAGTAAATGAAGAGACTAATGAGGTAGAATATACTATGGTTTTTCCAAGATGCTAAAATTTAAGTTAATTTTATTAAGTTTTAAAACTGTTGTTATGCCTGTAAGAAAAATTGTGCCATAAGTGATATATTCTCTTCTTTTTAATGAAATATATTAAAAAAAGACAGAAATAAAAGAGAAAAGCAGAGATAGAGTTAGAGTTAGGCAATGACCAAAGTCAGTAGGTTACCCTAGAAGATGTAAGAACAAGGTTGGAGCAGTTAGAACAGTTTCTAAGGAATGCTTCCACGGAGCAAATGAAAACCTTACTACATCTAGTAATTGGAAGAATAAACTTAGGTGAAAACGAAAATATAAAGACAATAAAGATGAACTTCACTGAACAAACTCAACAGCATTTTTTAGCAGTAGCCCCTTCTTAAAGGTAGCGATGAAGAAAATTTAAAATTTTAGATTCTGAAAAGAGGTTAAGGCTTTCACCATCTTGACTTCTTTTTATATATTATATAAAAATCGCCGTTATACCCGTTACGGAGAACCATATCATAAGTGACGGCGATTTTTTATTGAATTATAAATACTAAGACGATTTATATAATTATATTTTAACCATCGTATTATCTGAAGCAAGTAAAATACCTTGTTTACTGAAGTGAGATTATTTGGGTTACGGCACGGGTTCTCGAGATCATATCATGACTCAAATAGATAATACAATCATATTATTAGTAGAAATAAGATTTTTGTGTAGAGTTAGTATTAGGTATAGCATGAAGGGGGGGGAATGGGATGAATAGATTGCATGTTACAAAAATTAAAGTACGACATCCTATGTTAAGATATCTAATTAAATATTACTGGATAATGAAAAGTGATAATCAGGTGGTGGTTAATCATAAATTATTACCAGTAAACAATATTGATATTATTATAAATTTCTCTTCTTCTATTAAATATAGTTCTGAAAATAAAATGGAAATAGTTACTACAAAGGCTCATTTTAATGGTATAAGAGATAGTCATTTGATAATTAATCAAGTTGGAAAGTTAGATGTCATTGGAATTTCTTTTTTTCCGTCAGGATTATATCCATTAATAAAAGCACCTCTATATGAATATAAAAATATGACCATAGAATTAGATACTCTAATCCATGGATTTACCTCACAAATTGAAGAAAATAGTAAGAAAGCTAAGGACACCATAGACAAGATCGATATGATTGAACAAGTGCTGATGGATATAATAGATACTAAATTTATCCCTGAGAGCAAACTCCTACAATTATTTAATGATTTTCATGCCAACATTGGGAATTATAGTATTAGCCAATTTTGTGATCAGTACGGAATGAATCAACGTCAACTAGAAAGGTATTTTAAAAAATATATTGGAACAAGTCCTAAATCATTTCAAAGACTCAATAGATATCAGGAAACAATGAATATAGTCCTCAATAAGAAGATAATAGATTTAACTACACTAGCCTATGAAAATGGTTACTATGACCAGAATCACTTTATAAAAGAGTTTAAATCTTTTACTGGCTGCACTCCTTCAAGATTTATTAATGAAAAGAAATCTGTAAAAGAAATAATACTAAATAGTTAAATGTCGAATTTTTACTATCCATAAAAGCATGCTACCATTAAAATAATACTGAAGATAAATATTTTATGGAGGTGCTTATAAGAATGAACAAAGAAATTGTAACGGAGATTGTGGAGTTTAAATTCAATGCTAGAGTCCCCTATGAAGAATGCATTAGAATTGTAGATTCTCTTGAAGAAAATTTTCATTCTCGACAAAAAGGTTTTATTGACACGGAATTAGCAAAAAATAAAGAGGATAAGTGGATGATGATACAGCATTGGGCTTCTATGGAAG
Organism: Clostridiaceae bacterium; assembly: GCA_020832135.1. Lineage (GTDB taxonomy): Bacteria > Bacillota > Clostridia > Peptostreptococcales > Natronincolaceae > JAFIFG01. The sequence continues at coordinate 9,309 of JAFIFG010000079.1, read as the reverse complement.
ATTTAAAAGCAGTAGTCCAACTGATGATGAAAGAACCCTCCACAGAAGAGTTTAGGAAAGCAATTGATCCAACTAGTGTAAAGATGCAATTATTAAATCAAATCCAGTTGTGGAAGAAGTAATAAATAGGGAACAAGGAGGAAAGAGGGACTGTATGTTGTCAAGTGGTAATACAGTTAGCGATTAATAGATTAACATTCATAAAAAAATGCAGTTAAGGCGATAAGGAAAATCGTATCATAAGTAACGGAGATCTTGTAGATCCATTATAACTACCAGAGCAAGGTGAGGTTTTAAGGCATACAATTAAATGGATTATCTTAAGAGATTAAAGTAGAGATAAACGATAACTAATAATTCAACAGCATTTTTTGAATCGTTCCTTCTGACGAAAATTTAGAAGGGACGATTTTGTTTTGAGGAAGCAGATTTTTGGGGGGAATTCTTTACAAAGTGAATTTATAGTATAAAAACCGCAGTTGCAGCGGTACGGTGAACCGTACCATAAGTGACTGCGGTTTTAATAAAATTGTATGAAGGTATGGTGGCAAGGTAAACTTCGTCTCCAACATTAACTCCTAGGTAAAAAAATTAGCCGAGGGGTTATTTTAATGGCTTATTATCTTAAAAGAATAAATTTATTAACATAACAAAAATGTAATGTTAATGAAATTTAAATCAATTGTTACTAGAAGTACAATTGTATAAAATAAATTGTGTAAGATGAAGTTAAAGATTCTAGTTAAATACGGGGAGCGTTGCACATGAAAAATATATTAAGTGTAGAAGAAATTGAAAAGTATTATGGTAGTAAGGGTAATGTAATAAAGGCTATAGATAATATCAGCTTTAAAGTAGATAAAGGTGAGTTCATTGGGATCATGGGTCCTTCTGGAAGTGGTAAAACCACACTCCTTAATTGTATATCAACTATAGATAATGTTACTACAGGAAAAATAATAATAAACGATCGTGATATTACCAGGTTAAAATCAAAGCTTTTGGATAAGTTTAGACAAAATGAGTTAGGTTTTATATTTCAGGATTTTAATCTATTAGATACCCTTACAGCCTATGAAAATATTGCTTTAGCCTTGACGATAAAAGGTGAGAAGTTTTCACAGATAGATGAAAAGATAAATTCAGTAGCAAAATATTTAGAAATTGAAAATCAGTTAAATAAGTATCCTTATGAAATGTCAGGAGGACAAAAGCAAAGAGTTGCTTCAGCGAGGGCAATAGTAACGGATCCATCATTAGTACTTGCCGATGAACCAACAGGTGCATTAGATTCTAAATCTTCTAGATTATTACTGGAAAAGTTTGAAAGTCTAAATAGAGATTTAAAAACGACAATACTAATGGTTACTCATGATGCTTTTACAGCTAGTTATGCTAATAGAATTCTTTTTATTAAGGATGGAAAGATATTCAATGAATTAATAAGAGGAAGTGATAATAGAAAAGAGTTCTTTAATAAAATAATAGAAGTAACAACACTTCTTGGAGGTGATGATAACAATGTATTCTAAGATTGCTATAAAAAATGTAAAGAAAAGTTTTAAGGATTATGCTATATACTTCTTAACACTAACACTAGCTGTTTGTATTTTTTATAGCTTTAATGCAATAGGGTCACAAAAGGCATTTTTACAGATGGATGCTTCAAGTCAAGCCTATGTATCACTGCTAGTAAAAGCAATAGCAGGAATATCTGTATTCGTATCCATCATACTAGGCAGTTTAATATTATATGCAAATAACTTTTTAATAAAAAAACGTAAAAAAGAGCTAGGCATATATATGACCTTAGGGATGGGGAAAAGAAAAATATCCCACATATTAGTTATAGAAACACTTTTAGTCGGTATCATATCCTTAATTAGTGGGCTAATATTAGGCATTGGAGTTTCTCAAGGCTTATCTATCTTTACATTAAAGTTATTTGATTTACCATATAATCAATATCACTTTGCTATTTCAACAGGTGCTATAGGTAAAACAGTATTATACTTTGGAATAATGTTTTTACTGGTGATGTTATTTAATGTAGTAATTATTGCAAAGTATAAGATTATCGATTTATTAACTGCAGGCAGAAAAAACCAAGAGATGAAATTTAAAAATCCTGTGCTATATTTCATAACATTTATTTTATGTGTTATGTCCCTTGGATTTGCCTATAAAATCATATTAGAAATAGGTTTAAATATTACAAATAATAGGTTCTTAGTATCAATAGGCCTTGGCATATTAGGAACAGTATTGTTTTTCTTTAGTTTATCTGGGTTTATGTTATATATTATAAAGAAAAATAAAAAGATTTATTTAAAAGGGTTAAATATATTTGTCATAAAGCAAATCAATAGTAAAGTAAACACCAACTTTCTATCTATGTCTTTAATATGCCTTATGTTATTCATAACAATAGGGATATTATCTACAGGAATAAGTTTTAAAACAAATATGGATGAATCACTTGAAATAAAAACACCATTTGATGCTAGTATATACTTAATAAATAAGGATAAAAGCTATGATATAGAAACGCTTTTAAATAAATCTAATTTTAAAATTAGTAATCAGGAAGCATATATATCGTACAATTTATATGAAACAGGAATGAAAATTAAGGATTTTTTTGAGAATGAAAAGAGTAATTTTAGTAATGTAAATGTGGATTTTATAAAAACATCGGATTATAATAAAATTTTAAGCCTTAAAGGTGAAAAGAAAGTAGATTTAAATCCTAATGAAGTTTTAATTTTATCAAGCAGCAGCCATTTAATTCATTCAGTTAATGAAAGATTAAAAAGTAGCAATAAAATTATGATAGAAGATAAAGCCTATCTCATAAAAAATCATGAGGTAATATTAGAAAACCTTCAAACGGATGTTATGGCAATTAATTTTTTGACAATCGTGATAGATGATGAATTTTTATCTAATTATAACATTACTAAATCAGTACTTAATGTAAAATATCTAGAAGGAAACAGGGAAGAACATAATAAAAAATATTATGAAATTCAGAGTTACATTTCGGAATACGGAGATGAAAACTGGGATTTTTTCCACATAGACGGGATAACTAAGGATAGCGTTTATACAGAAGGTAAGGGATTAACAACGATAATACTATTCATAGGAATATATATAGGTATGGTATTCTTAATAACTAGTATGGCTGTATTAGCCCTTCAACAATTATCAGAAGCTAGTGATAGTATAGAAAGATATAAAGCTTTAAGGAGAATTGGTGCAACTAGAGAAATGATAGAAAAAACCATTTTTCTTCAAACCTTACTATACTTCAGTCTTCCAGTTATTCTTGCTTGCCTACATTCAGTAATAGGAATAAATGTAGTAGATAGTTTTATAAGCACATTTCAAAAAACTGATATTAGATCTTCAGCATTAACAACAGCATTAATATTTGTAGTAGTTTATGGAGGATACTTCTATACAACTTATACAGGATATAAAAATATCATTAGAGATAGTTTGTAATTTCTATTGCAATTTAGCCATATGCAATTTAGAGGGGGAGCCTTCTAGAGGTGTTACATTAGAAAACAAGCAGACGTTGAATCGAGGAGGTTAATATGTTAAAAAGGGGACTAAATAGCTATCAGCTAAAGATGATTGCATTGATTTTTATGGTGTTTGACCATATACAATATATGTTTGGAGCACAGATAGGAATTCCTTATTGGTTTGGAATTATTGGAAGAATTTCTGCACCTATTTTTATTTTTATAACAGCAAATGGGATGGCATTTACAAGTAATCGTAAGCAATATATCCTGAGGCTTTATTTATTTTCTTGTTTTATGATGGTGGTAAATGGTTTAGTTAATACGTACTTGCCTCATCCCAAAGATGCAATGGTAATAAATAACATTTTTTCTACTTTATTAATGATTGCATTTTATATTGTTGCATTTGATGGCATCATAGCAGCTATTAAAGAAAAAAAAGTGGGACATGCTTTAGGCTACCTTTTTCTTAGCACTTTGCCAGTTATAACAAGTGCCTTAGCTATGTTTTTAATGTCAACTGGTAATTTAACATTATTTAAACTGTATTTTAATTTAGTACCAAGTTTGATATTTGTGGAGGGGGGGCCTTTATTAGTCCTTTTGGGGATAGGTTTTTACTACTGTAGAGAATTTAAACTGATTACCAGCTTGTTTTATGTATTTTTTTCAGTGATTGTGTTTTATGGCCCTGCTGCTGTGGAGGTGAGCTATCAAAATCTGATAGTAACAAACTACCAGTGGCTGATGATTCTAGCCCTTCCACTAATCCTTTTATATAATAATGAAAAAGGTCCTTCTATAAAATGGTTTTTCTATATTTTCTATCCAGCCCACATTTACGGTTTTCTTATTATATCATTGTTAATTGGTTAAAGCATTATATAAAAGGTCATTCTTAATTAACTACGTTGTTTGAGATGGCCTTTTAATTTTTAAAATTATTGCTTAATTATATAAGCAGTACAATTAACTTTATGTTGTTTTAGAAATAAATCTTTGCTAGAATGATTTCATAAAGCAGATGCTTTGAATGGAGGTTCTAGATGGAAAAAATTATTCTTATTGAAGATGATAAAGTTATTAGAGAAGAATTACAAAATTTTTTAAAAAGATATGGATATATAGTAAATGCTCCTATAGATTTTAATAATATAATTGGATATATTGAAAACGAAAATGCTGACCTTATATTATTAGACATTAATCTGCCTGTTTTTGATGGATACTATATATGCAGAGAAATACGAAAAATTTCTGATATTCCAATTATAATAGTTACAAGCAGAGATAGTGAAGTAGATGAATTGATGAGCATGAATTTAGGTGCAGATGATTTTATAACAAAGCCCTATAATACCGATATATTATTGGCGAGGATAATGAATATATTAAAAAGAACATATGGAAGTTTAAAAACTAATAATATATTAAGCTATAAAGATATTAATTTAGACCTTTCAAATGCAACTGTTAAATATAAAGACAAATCCTTAGAGTTAACTAAAAATGAAGTTAAGATACTTTCTTACTTAATAAATAACAAGGGTAGTATAGTAAAAAGAGATTCACTGATGGAATACTTGTGGAAATCAGATTACTTTGTAGATGACAGCACTTTAACTGTTAATGTAAATAGGTTAAGGAAAAAGCTTGGGGAGATAGGCATAGAAGACATAATAGAAACTAGAAGAGGATTAGGGTATATCATGCCATGAATATAGGTGAATTTATTAAAGATAAAACTGGTATAATATTATCGAATATGCTGCTATTCATCATGTTGGTAGTTCTATTAGTTACTGCTGATATTGAAACTGTTATAATTTTCTTTGTCTTTTGTATTTGGTTTTTACCGTTAATTTCCTATATGGTGGTGGAATTTATAAAGTGTAAAAAGTATTATGATGAAATTAATAGTATATTAGAAAACTTAGACAAGAAATATATACTTCCAGAGCTGATAAAGGAAGCAAACTTTATTCATGGTGAAAAACTTAACTATATACTCAAACAGGTAAGTAGAGATATGCATGAGAATGTAAAATACTTTAAAGGTATGCAAACAGATTATAGAGAATATATAGAAACATGGGTACATGAAATCAAGACACCAATAGCTTCCACAAAGCTACTAATTGAAAATAATCAAAATGAAGTAACTAATAAAATAGACTACCAAATAGATAAAATTAATGGGTTTGTAGAACAGGTCCTTTATTATTCTAGAAGTAATACTGTAAATAAGGACTATATTATAAAACATATTAACCTTAGTAATGTAGTAAGGAACGTAGTTAAAAGAAATTATAGAGATTTTATTCACAAGAAAATTAAACTAGATATAAAGAATATTGAAGAGATGGTATACAGCGATGGAAAGTGGACTGAGTTTATTATTAATCAGATAATAGGAAACTCAATAAAGTACTCAAATAATAAAAATCCAATGATAAATATATATTCAGTAAAAAAAGCTAATTCAGTAATGCTAACCATAGAGGATAATGGAATAGGTATAATAGATAAAGATATAAATAGCGTGTTTCAAAAAGGATTTACAGGTGAGAATGGAAGAAAAATTAGCCAAAGTACAGGTATGGGATTATATTTATGCGAAAAGCTTTGTTGCAAATTGGGACTGAAAATTAGCATTGACTCTGGGGTTAATAAAGGAACTAAAGTGACATTAATATTTCCTTTATCGGGCATGGCAGTTTTTACAGAGGGTTAGTAATTGTGTATTTTGTTTCAAAAAAGACCGCTTTCACGCGTTAATGGGTGGCTGTTATTTTTGTGTAAGACGAAAACTTTTAAAAATTGATTCAACTGTAAAAAGTAGCAAATCAAATAAGGAATATAAAAACCGCCGGTAGTCATGTTACGGTGAACCTTATCACAAATAACCCTAAACTCAAATCTAGATTTAATTGTACCAAATAAAGTAGATTTTATTTTATATTTAGGCTCTGTTAGTAATAAGTGTTGATTTTTATATATAATACTACCTATAATAAGAAAACGGCGGTTCCGCTGTTTTCTTATGTGCTTTGTTATAAACAATCCAATCATTCGTATATCCTAATTATTTAGGCGTTAGTCATCTTCAGAAAAAAGCTTAGAGACTTCTTCAGTCTCAATGCCCTTGGTACTTTTAGTAATTTCATCCGCTTCATCTATGAGTTTTTGAATTGCGGGGCGAACCTTCCCTCTCATCTCTTTGAATTTATTTAAAAGTTCATCCCCATCATATCCTTGAGCCATTAAATCTTTTAGTATTTCAGAATCAAAGTTATCTTTATTCCCCAAAATAACACCTCCCTAAAAGCAATCCAGTCACATAAGCTTTCTTAAACATAGAGTGGCTTTATTCGATACAGTTTATTACACAGAAAAAGATGTTACTAAGTTATTTTTTCTGTATCTTTTCTATAGCGGTAAATAGAAATGCACAAAAGAAAGTATCTAGATTTTCCCTAGCTTCATATCAAAATTTAAGTTATATCAGTACCTTATTAGACCAGACTAATACTCTGATGGAGAATCTTTTTTTATCTTATCGTTATATACTAAGAACAAGAGAAAATCAAACAAGAATTTTAAAAATGCATACAAAGGGATTGCCGTAATCACCGATAAAATACGGTGGGGAATAAACCACTGCACTAATTCAGGAATAGATGCAACCTGCAAATATCGCCAAATCTCCTCTCCGTATGCAGGTGTTGGAACATCTTGATATCCAGCCATGAAGACACTTAAAAAAAGCAATATGAGTGCTAGAGAGAAATGCTTCTTTGTAAAATCAATACTGTTATTTAAAGCATCTGAAACACTTACATCTTCACAGATTAAAATAACATAAATCATTAGTAGAAAAAGCTCAATGGTAACTATTATTAAAATAAGCGTTGCTATTATAAAACCTGTAGGAAATCCTGTTAAAAGGAATGCAAAAGTACCCGAAGCGAATGTTAATGCCCTCGTGACTATTACTATAAGTACACCTCTTCCAGTATAGAGCTTTATTCCTTCAAGGAAATCACCCATATTAGTTTCTTTTCGAACCATAACATTTTTAATCATATTTAAAACTCCAAGATTAAAAGGAATTAAAATAAGATATAAAAATAATTTTAAGATATCAGAAGTTGCAGTTATAGCCACTGTCGCTATTACCCCGTAAAAAAGGACAGCAAGAAGTAGCGAGGGATTTTTAAACATTGCATTCCCGCCAATTTTTAAGAAGCTTAAAATCTTCAATTAAATCTTCTCCTTATATAATATATTTAGGTTAATAAAGGCAACCTATAATCCTTTTTTAGCTGAAAAGTTATACATCTAAATGTATAATTAGATTATTAGATAGAGTGATGTGGTTTTCTCCTTGAGACACGATCTCGTACTTGAAAGACTGACACCTCTTTCTGGTAAACTAATTACGAATAAGTTGGATGTTGGCTAAACTTTAGCACTTCGTATATAGAACAAGGCGGTAATGTTTATCAGATCAGAGGAACTATCTAAAATACTTATAATTATGGTGATGATAATGTTATACTTAGGAATTGATATTGGAAAAACACTTATGTAGCTTCTTTAGTTGATGAAAAAGGAAAGATACTTTTTAAAGCCTTCTCTTTCTCAAATACTTCTGCCAGTGCTGAAGGATTAATCCATAGGTTGAATGATTTTATATCAGCTACCAGCGAGGTTGAAATTGGTATGGAAGCTACTGGTCATTATTGGTTATCTATTTACTCTTTTCTTTTTGAAAAAGGCTTTGTAATCCACGTCGTAAACCCTATTCAAACTGATGGTTGGCGTAAAGGTGTTGAGATTAGAAAGCGCAAAACAGATGTTATTGATTCAGTTTTAATTGCTGAATTGATCCGTTATGGTGACTTTCTAGAGACTTCTTTGGCCGATAAAGACACTATGTCTCTTCGTAATCTCTCTCGCTTTAGAAATTATCTTGTCAGCTCTATAGGTGACCTTAAAAGAAAGACTATTTGTGTCTTAGACCAAGTTTTTCCTGAGTATCAATCCGTGTTTTCTAACATTTTTGGACAAACGTCAAAAGAAATTCTACTTCACCTTAGTAATCCAGAGGATTTTGAAAATACTTCCTCAGACCAGTTACAACAAGTATTGTCTAAGATTACTTTTAAGAAATTTGCTACTAACAAAATTAATGAAATTTCAACTCTTGCTAAGGATTCCTTTGGTATTAAATTTGCCTTAGATAGCTTTCAACTTCAACTAAAACTATTAATTGAACAAATTAGTTTTATTGAACTTCAAGTCCAGGATGTTGAAGAGCAAATCAGCACTTTACTGGATAAAATTAACTCTTCTATTACTACAATTCCTGGCATTGGCAATGTTATTGCCGCCACAATATTAGGGGAAATTGGTGATATATCAAGGTTTAGTAGTCCTTCTAAGCTTGTTGCTTATGCTGGTATTGATGCTTCTGTATCGCAATCTGGTGAATATCATAGTAGCAATAACAAGATGAGCAAGCGAGGATCCCCTTATCTTAGGAAAGCTATATTCAGTGCTGCTTTAGTTGCTTCAAACCATGATCCTGTTTTTAAGGCTTTTTACCAAAAGAAACGTAAAGAAGGTAAACACCATCTAACAGCTGTAGGTGCAACAGCCCGTAAGCTTTGCTACACAATACATGCTATTCTTAAAAACAATGCTAATTATGAGGTTCAACTTCCAAAAGAAGATAAATAACCTTTAGTTTTATTTGAATATTTTA
>JAFIFG010000051.1 GCA_020832135.1 Clostridiaceae bacterium | reverse complement strand
AGGCAGAGGTCTGCAAAACCTTTATTCCCCAGTTCAAATCTGGGTGCCGCCTCCAAAAACAAATGCGCCTATAGCTCAGCTGGATAGAGTGTCTGACTACGAATCAGAAGGTCGGGAGTTCGAATCTCTCTGGGCGCACCAGTGATTACAACACTTACAGGGTTTTATCTTGTAGGTGTTTTTTAGTTGTACTACTACCTTACTACTATCCAAACAAATTAGTTATAAGTCTGTTTAGAGTTACTATAATAAATCTAAAATTATTTATAAAAAATAATTTAGGGGAGCTGTTAATACAGCGCCCCTATGTTTAATTTTTGTCTTCTTTATCACTGGAGGAAATATTAAATAAATTGCTAAGTCTATTAATAGACTCTCTCTTTTTATCAGGTAAAACATGAGAGTAGATATCACCTGTAATACTAATACTAGAATGACCTAGAATTTCCTGCATTACCTTTAATTCTATGCCATTTTCTAATCCCCTAGTAGCAAATGTATGTCTAAGGCTATGAATCTTAGTACTCTCATCAAGATCAGCTTTTCTTAATAGACTTTTGAAGGTTCTAGTAAAATTTTTAGGATCAATTGGTTTTCCAAGCTCGGTAGCAAAAACAAGATCATTGTATTCATATATTTCTTCAGCTAAGTTTTGCTCTTGCAATTGCTTTTCTTCATGGGATTTTAATAAAGACGTGATACTTTCTAATAGAGGAATAGTTCTATTTCCTTTTTCTGTTTTAGGTGGAACAAATATTAATTTTGTTTTTGTGTCAGAGCCTTTATCAAAGAGATTAACCCTTTGGAGGGTTTGAGTAATCTTAATAGTTCCTGCATCATAATTAACGTTTTTCCATGTAAGAGCTAATAACTCACCTATACGACAGCCTGTGAATAACAATACAAAAAAGGCAGCTTTTAATCTATGATCTTCTATAGATTGCATAAATTTTTCTTGTTCATTAATTGTTAATACTTTTATTTCTTTTACTTCTTTTTTGGGTAATATACAGTGCTTAGATGGGTTTTTATTTAGCAGAGAATTTTTGACTGCTTGTTCAAAGGCAGCATGTAAAATAGTATGACTATATTTAACAGTTCTTGCTGAAAGTCCCTGTTTGGATAAGGTGTTAATCATAGACTGGATATTGTCTGGACGGACACTTTGAAGGACTAAAGTTCCCATAATAGGTTTAATACAATGATGAATAATCCAATTATAACTTTCTATTGTCTTAGGCTTTAAACTAGTGCTTTTATAATCCCATAACCAAGTATCTAGCCAGTCAGATATAGTTAACTTATTAGGCTCTACATAATCCCCAGTTTTCATATTAGAGAGAGCTTTGTTGAGTTTATCAGCTACTTCTTGTCGAGTTTTTCCATAAAAAAATCTGCGTTTCTGAGAGCCGTCAGGATTTTTACCTACTGTAATAACAGAAGCCCACCTTCCATCTTTACGCTTATAGATAGATCCTTCCCCTTGACCTCTTTTTCTTTTTGTCATTATAAAATCATCTCCCTTCATTGTAATAATTGAGACTCATACCTACATTTGATATGAGCCCAATACTTCTAAACGATGATACTGCTATTATTATCTAACCATTCTTCAAAAGCTTTTTTTGGTATTAGTATTTTTTTTCCTACAATAATCTTAGGAAAATCCTCGCTATGCACTAGTCTATAAGCACTGTTTTTGCCTATGTCAAGCAAATCACATAAATCTGAAACTCTGTACACTAGTTTTTGGTTTTTCATGAAAATCTCCTCCTTGTTAATGCTTAATTATAATATATAATCTAAATGCAAGAAATTTTCACTTGCACTATACGCTTGTTGAATTTCATTGACTTAATTATATCTAATAACCTATAATTGTAAATAGATATATTGAATAAACCGATAGATATATCTAATATTTAAAATAAGTAATATTAATATGTCTATTAATTCTAAGGGGAGGAAAGTATGGAATCTTTAATAATCACATTTGATAAAGAAAGAAAAATCGAGAATATAAAAGTTTCTGATGGTGAATATGAAGTTAAAAGTAAAATTATTGGAGAAAACCTTATTAACTTTGTAGAGGTTGATATAGATAAAGAGGGAGAGAAAAATTCTATATTATTAGAAATTTTTTTAAAAAAGGAGGGAGAAGAAATAATTAATAGTATAAATAAAGTTCATATGGAGTTTATGAAAGAATTACAACGAATATACAAAAGAAAACTACATAATGTATTAGATATATCAAATGAAAAACTACATAAATTAGATAGATATAAAAGATTGATGTATTATAAAATTAAAGAAAAAAATTATTGGGAGATAAATGAGGCTTTAATTTACAAATCTAATGTGCACTATTCTTATTATATAACCTCTTTGTTAGAAGATGAAAACGAAAAATATACACCTACAATAGGATCTTTTGCTGATCTTCAGAACGAGCTTTATGATAGCGATGACAGTAGACTTATGGAATTGATTGAAAAAATTGATATTAATATTTATGAAGAATATGAAGTTTATAATATTGAAGAGGCATGTGAAATATTATTTTTAAAGATGATTGAGTATAATGTCACAGTAAAAATTTGTAAGAATTGTAAAAAGCTATTTATTCCTTCAAGACTCTCAGATAAATACTGTAGCAGGATATTTGAGAAAAACAAAACGTGTAGTGATGTGGGATATGCTAGAAAGGTAAATAATCACCCAATTTTAAATACTTATAAGAAAGTATATAGTGCCAGAAATAGAGAATTAAATGTAGCAAAGAAACGTAAAAATCTAAGTGAAACAACAAAAAAAATGTATGAAGAAGCATTTGGAAATTGGACTGAAAAATACTCTAAATTGAAGGAAGAATATATGGATATATTTGAGTCTTTAAAAAGTGAAGAAGAAAAGAAAGACTTAGAAGTAGCTTTTAAGAATGAGATAAGCATAACTTTAAAAGATCTAATGCAAAAAAGATAAAATGTTATTATAGTAAAAACCTGAGAGCTTCTCTATAGAAGCTCTTGAATTATTTTTGGGGTTGTTTGTCATAAGAGAGATTTTCAAGTGAAAGTCTACTAAAGAATAGGTAGTAAAAATTAATATCCGCGGGTAAGAATTCATTTTGTGGTACGAAATTTCTAGAGTCCAAGATGAAATATTGGTTCTAGATCTAAAATACATTTACAATTTGCAACTACTTAAAAGTAAAAATTGTTTTTAATAAGATGGAGTATGGCTTTTTTGTATCCTCTTAAATTTAGAGAAATAAGTACAGTAATATAGGAATACATAATGTTACGGAATCATATATGAAGAATCTTAAGGTACGTCCACAAAACTTTCCACATAACTTTTTACAATTCTTAAATTACAGTAGCGTATGGAGAGGTTTATAGCTTCTAGCCCCTATGCCCACATAGAATAGATTATATATATAGGTGTTATAACAAAGGGATTAAGTGAATTATGAAAAAGTATATCCCCTTTATAGATTTTTATCTTTTCTCGATATAAAAAGCCTTCCACGATATAAATGCAAATGATTAATAAGTGTAAATTAATTAAGATGAAATAAATGGTAAAGGTAAAGGGATTTGATATCATGAGTCATATTTTTAGTAATATTTATAAAGTCATAAGTGAAGTTAGATAGATTCAATGAAGAAAAATATAGGTATAAATATCTCTTCTTGTATGTTGTTGAAATCCATAGACTTTAATATCGAAACTCGGTATACTTTTACATAAAAGAGATGAGGGAAATAAAAGCAAAAGATTGGAAGGAGGGAAGTAGTTAGTATTGAACTACACAAATTTAAATATACTTAGATTTACATCCATAGGAAATGCTCTAAAGCATATTGAGGGAGAGCCAACTAATCTATGAGAAGTAATTTTAAAGTTAGGAGGATATTGTGAATAATATGAAAGATAAAGAAGGAGAAATCATACAACATTATATTAATCCAATTGAGACATGTCCAGTGATAGTTGACCCAATTGAGATATTTCCAGTGATAGTTGACCCAATCGTATGTACTAAAAAAGAGAAAGATAACTCAAATTTGGATTCCAATTACAACAATATAACATCAGTAAATATACAACAAAGGATAAGTAATATAGAAATAGACAAAATTGTTCCAGTAGAGATCGATGGAAGCAGGATTATTGCAGAAAATGAAGGATTAGTGTTGTATACCGAAGAGCAGGAGAGAAAAGTGTTATCAAATTTTATAATACAGGTATTAAAAGTGATAAAGGTCGATGATGGAGTTAATTCAAATACAGAGTTAGCAATTAAGATCATACTAGAAAACACACAAGTAATTGACAAAACTATAAGCATTGAGAAATTAAATCAAAAAAACTGGATAAAAGAAGTCACTAATCATAGAGCATATGCATGCATAGTAAGTAATGCAGATAGATATATAGAAATATTTTTATCAAAGCAAATACAAAATGCGCAGGAAGAAATAAAATATAATCATGTAGGATGGAGAAAAATTGATGGGAAGCATGTTTATCTACATTCCAAGGGAGCTATAGGAGTAAATTCTTTTAAATTGTATGCACAAGAAGGTAAAGAAATAGAAGTGGATAATACGATAGATCCGAAAGAGGCATTTAGAAAGTCAACAAGTATGATTAAGGTATATAAAGATTTTGAAATTACCATACCAATGCTCATGTACGCTCATTTATCGATAATGAGAAGTATATTCATTGATGCTGGTATTACACCTAGTTTTCTCCTTTGGGTATATGGAACTACAGGCTCAGCAAAAACTTCAATTTCTAAAATTTTCTTTAATATTTTTAATAGAAGTAAAGACTATATTTCAGCTAGCTTTAAAGATACTAAAGCAGCTATTGAGAACAAAGCGTTTGAACAAAAAGACTGTACCTTGCTTATCGATGATCTTCACCCTACTGATTGCACTGCTGAGAAAAAGCACATGGAGAGTTTAGCTAGATATGTTTTGCGTATATATGGGGATAATATATCTAAATCAAGAATGACAAATACCATGAAACAGCAGAGAGAATTTCCGCCTAGAGGAATGGCTGTTATTACGGCGGAATATGCAATAGGAGGAGAGTCAACAATTTCAAGATATATAGGTCTTGAAATTGAAAGAGGAAAAGTGGAATTTCCACTATTAACTAAATTACAAAAAAAGCCTTTGTTTTTTTCTACTCATATGTACTATTTTATACAATGGCTATCTGAAAATTATCAATATATTAAAGAACACATACAAAATCGATTTAGCTTTATCAGAGATAAATATATACAAGAATTTAGACATAACAGATTAACAGAAGCCTTAGCAATACTGATTATTACTGTAGAGATATATGTAGAATATGGAGTAAACTTAGGCGTTATAAATAAAGGTGATGATATAGAAATCATTAAATCTTGGACTGAAAGTATTATTAAAACAATAAAAAATCATGATAAAGCTATGATTAATGAAGATCCAGGTATCATGTATTTACAAGCTTTAAATGAGTTAATAGGCACAGGGAGATGCAGGTTAAATAAGATAGGTGGCAACATGAGTGATAATAAGAGTATTATTGGATTTTATGATGAAGAATGGTTATATATTTATCCAGATACCGCATTTAGCCAAGTTATGAGATTTTGGAAGAATCAAAATATTGAATTTCCTATCAATAAAAAAGCATTACATAAAGAATTAGATAGACTAGGGGTCATTAAAACAGAAATAGATAGGAGTAATGGAAAAGAGACAGTAAAAAGAACTATAAAGTGTAATCCTGATAAGACAAAGAAGAGAAGTAGATACTTAATGATCTACAAAGATAAAATGAATAAAGTTATTAGTAGTAATTAGTTATTATATCATAGGGGCAAAGGGACTTGTTATATAAATATAACAACATAGGGTTAGTAAGAACGCTTTATGAATAAACTATAGGGGCAATAATAAGGGGCAATACTTATTATTGCCCCCTAGAAAAAATAAACAGATAGAGTTTATTTTTATAGAAAAA
The DNA here is from genome assembly GCA_020832135.1 of Clostridiaceae bacterium. Taxonomy (GTDB): domain Bacteria; phylum Bacillota; class Clostridia; order Peptostreptococcales; family Natronincolaceae; genus JAFIFG01. The sequence continues at coordinate 34,836 of JAFIFG010000051.1, read as the reverse complement.
GTGTTGGATAAAAAGTTAGACTATAAAAATAAGTTAATAGTATTAGGTATGATGCAAAAATATAATTTTTCAAAGGTTCAACTAATATAAAGAGGAATACTAAAGTCCAAATTTATTATGGTAAAGGGTATATCACCTTGCATAAATAAAGTGTATGTTTATGTTCCTATGATCCTGCATCGAGCAGGTAATCTATTAATCAGATACCAAAATTATGATATATAATTAAACTATTGAAGTTTTTCTTACACCTACTTACAGCAAAAAAATTTAAAACACATATTAATAGCTAATAGACTATAATATAAAGATGTATAGATTAAAGCCAGAGTCCTTGCATTGGACTCTGGCTTTATAGTGATTTAAAAGAAATCAATTTACAATGTTCACAGGTAGTTGGACAGAAAATATAAAAAATAAGATAAAACACATAGGGACTACCAATAGGAAATTAGTTATCAATTATTAAAAATGAGAAAGTAAAAAATAGTAGTTATATATTATATATATGCAATTAATAAAATGGCCATAAAGAAAGTTACTAAAGGAGAACTCTTCATCATTAGATGGGTTCTCTAATTTTATTCCCTAATCCAATAGCAAGAGGTGTTTGCTAAAAAAAAACAATGAAAAATTCATTGAACTCTACAGATGATAATTCATTATAAATTCTATAATATGGTAGTTAGTAGAAAGGCATAGGGGAGATGTATATGAAGTTAAAGAATGATTTTAATCACCTAAATAATGTTTACAAAGAAATAGCAGAAGAGTTTGGGATTGATATAGCAAAAAGGTTTTATGAAAATTTCAAAGGTCTACAGGTAAACTTTCCAACAAGATTTTTAAACAAGGACTATGTGATTCAGCAGATTAAAAGGGAGTACGATGGTAGTAATTTAAAGCAGCTAGCTTTAAAATATGACTATTCTGAAAGGTGGATTAGGGTTATGTTAAGTGAAAATTCTAAATAAAATTTAACGGGAGAGGAGGATAAGGAATGTTTGGCTTAATATTAATGTTTGGATTACCAGCACTTATGTTTGTTGGAATAAACAAGGTTTTTAAAATCTATTACTTAGGATTCAAAGGAATGCTTACATTATATGGATTTTGTTTTCTTGTATGCTATGTGCTGATCATACAGGCTTACTCTATATTTTAAAAAGCAATAGTAATTAAAATTATAAGAAGTATTAAGTGATGAGAGGAGTTGATTTAATGGAAGTAGTCAACAATGAAATTGTAGAAAACACACATCAAAAGTTCATTTTTGAAAAAGCAAAAGATTTTAGCTATGGAAGTTATGTAAAAATATTAACAGAGGCAACTATTGAAAATAATGTATTATGCATTGTAGAAAAAAAGAAATGGTTTGGATTTTTTAAGGGAAAACATAGGCAACATACTATACCCATAGATGATGTTGAGTGTATTTCTGTTGAAAGCACATGGGATTTTTGGGATTGTGTATTTGCTGCTTTATTTGGAATTGTGGCTTTAGGGAACTTCTTATTGTTTTTAATAACTGCTCTATTTCTTTTCAGTGCTTATGGAAAGAAAATTGAAATTAAAACAAAACATAATACTAAAACCTACATACAAATTAGTGACAGCTCTAAAGATATAGAAACTTTTACAGAAGCTGTTAATCTAGCAAAAGTTCATAAAGTCAAATAAAGCTATATCAAAGTAGTGTAATATAAAAGTAGAAAAAATAAATAAAGAGAAAGAAGTAATGCTAGATAAAAGTATAGCAGCAACGATTGATGATTTGATAGATAAATATGGAAATATAAATGAAGTAATTAAAAGGTGTGGTGGGGAGGGCTATGATAATCACATAGAATTTATAGAAAAACTTATAAATTATGAGGTTTTAGTTAGATTGTACCCTGTTGAAGATGAGTATTTTTTATATATACATATTTTTAAGGTAGAATAGGTAAATATGGTTGATTAAATGGTAAATTTCCCTCCTAAAAAACGAACAAATTTATAAATATATACATCTACGCCTTTATCTACACCGATAAAGATGTATATGTATACTAAAATATAAACGTTGGGAGTGGAACTGATGCCAAAGATTAACTTTGTGAGAAAAAATACTATTAATAAGACAGAAGTAGATGATGCTTTAAATCAAACTATCAATGGAAAGGTAGCGGAAAAAGAGGGGATAAAAAAAGCAACTCGGCAAGAGGAAGTGAAGCCCACTTTGGAAGCCGCAAAGACACAAGCTCAAAAAACACAGGCAAGCTTCTAGCGGAAGGAGAAAACAAAGAAGAGATCCGAGGGAAGGGTGCCCCTAGAAGAAACAAAATAACACCACCCAAACTTGTAAAACCTAGAGAACAAGGTTCTGAAGAAACACCTGCACGACAAAAGATTGTACCACCTTTTTTGAGAAATCGCCAGAATAAACCAAAGCCTGTGAGAATTACTACTTATGTAGATGAACAGGTATATAAAACATTACAAACCTTAAAAAGAGAAGAATGGATCACTTCAATTACTAGAGCTGTTAATTGGATGCTGAAAGATTCCCTTAAGAAGTATGGATTTTATAAATAAAAAACTGAAGACCAAGAAAGTTTATGAATCAAAGCCAGATGATAACCCCCTTAAGAATATAAAAATTCTTAAGGGGGTTTCTATATTGAAAAATAAAAGGAGATGATTGACATGATGCACATTAATTTGACTTTACCATTAGAAGACATATTACAGGAGTTTTTTAATAAAGAGCTACAAGGGCTGATAAAAAAGTATAAAAATATTTCATGCGAAACAACAGAAAAGCTAAAGCAACTACTATGTAACTTGCCTAAAGAAAACTATGTCCAAAGGTTAAAATTAGAAGAGGTAATAGAACTTTTGGAGGAAGACCACTATGTAATAGCTCTTTACCTTTGGATGAGGGAACACGGAGAACCTGTCACTATAGAAGAGGCTCGTGGTTACTTTGAGGAAATAGAGCTTAAAGGATATGTTGAAACAGAAGATTACCTATTAACAGTGAAGGGACAGGATATTGATGAGTATATGAGGGATATCCTTTTAGAATTAGTGGAAGAGACTTATTATGTAGAAAAATTCTTCGATAAAGAACAATTAGCTAATATGTGGCTAGATGGAATATCTAGGGAAGACGCTGTAGCAGAATTAATGAGCATCACTGATCCACATGTAGAATTTTTAGGCTTAGAGTTTGAAGACATATGTAATTATAACAATGGGGATATGTTAATGGCAGCATATAAAGACTTTTAGAATGTAGTCAAAATACAAAGTGAAAGGAAGATTGATAACATGTGTAGAAAACTGAATGAAGAAATAATAAAGACCTTGAAAAGGGAGTTCCAATACCATAGTAAATTGCAGATGGTAAAAAAGTTCAATATCATGTAGTAAAGAAATTCAGTAGCATTCACAATGGTAAATCTCTTCTCAAAGATAGACACTAGAATAAATCTGAAGGAGAGCTTTAATGACTTGATCTATGCACTTAGAACCTTTAGGAAAGTAAGGCTTATCGTATAAAAAATAATATATGTATGCTAGGAGTGAAATAAAAAATGGATAATTTAATTGTAGGACAATAATCCAAGGAAGTAATGAAATAGTTACTTCTTTGGGTTTATTTGATCTAGAAGAATAGATAAGTTTAAGAAAAAAATAACTGCAATTGCTAGCTAAGATGTTAAATGACTATTTAAGATACTAAATATTATGAGGAGGAAATGAAGTGTATATAATATTACTCATATTAAAAATAATAGAATTAATTTTAACAGGAGAAAGTACCACAGATGCAGTAAGACTAGTTAGTAATGATTCAGGAGTTTCATTTAAAGAATTAAGGGATAGACTACCTAACAAATATAAATAAGATAGGAGAGGGCTTATCACGCCCTCTCTCATTATTTTTTCCTATTTTTAAATTGATTTAAAATATATTCCTCTACAGCAATTTTGGGGATCTTATGAACTCTTCCAATTTTAAAAGAATTAATTTCCCCTGAATTAAGTAATTGATAAGCAGTATTTTTCCCAATCATTAATATCTCCATTAATTCATCTACAGTAATAATTTCATCATATTCTTCAAACATTGTAATCCTCTCCTTATTTCAAATTAATATAATGTTTAAGTAATTTTAGATAAGATTAGAAGAAAACATGAGCAATTAACTCAACTGAAAAAGCATTATAAAGAAATTCATATGATTATGAAAACTACAATAAAAAGTCCCTTGATGTATAAAAAATAAAAAATAAGTCCCTTAAATAGGGACATAGAAAAGTAATAAAATTAATAGGTTTAAATTTTTCACAATAAAAACTTTTAAAAGTAATTTGTCATTAAGGAGTACAGCAACTAGGATGAATAGTTATTTATATCAAGGGAATATACTTTATGTTCTATAATATCGCTGTTATTTCCTGTAAAGCCTATCATCCTTTGATTTTTTGCTTTGCTTTGAACTTTGATATCAAGACAAGCCCAGCCCAGTCTTTGCCTTTAACTCCTATTGATGCTATTGTTACATAAACACTATTAGGAAGTTGAAGAATTAGTGTACTATTATCACTTACATCTATAAGCTTATGACATCCTTCATTGTAAGTAGGTAGACCCTTGGCTATAGCTTCTTTTTTTGACATTGTACTCATAAATTAAATCCCTCCTTTTTTTTACCTTCAAAATAAAATGTTATATAAGACTCTTTTCTTTAAAACTAACATATCTAGTCTTTTCGCCGATGATGATATGATCTAATAGTTGAATTCCCAATAAAGAACCAGCCTCTTTCAATCTTCTAGTAATAGAGACATCTTCGCTAGAAGGGGTGGGATCACCAGAGGGATGATTGTGAGCAACAATAATTGAGGCAGCATTAGATAAAATAGCAGTTTTAAATATCTCCCTAGGGTGAACAAGGCTAGAATTCAATGTACCAATACTACACACATGAATACAAGAAGGCTGATTTTTAGTATCTAAGCAAATAACAATAAAGGCTTCTCGATCTTTATTCTCTAGAAATTGTCTTAAAAGATTAAGGCTGTCCTCAGGAGAAGCAATCTTTCTAGGTGAATAAAGAATACTTTGTTCTTTACACATCTTAAGGCTTACAATATTAATTCTTTTACTACGTTCTTTTTTCATTTGTTAAAGCTCCTTTCCTTAAAATAATAGCTATGCAAGGATATAATATATAATTGTAAAAATTCAAAATAACTTTTGTAGGTATGTGAAGCTAAAGCATAGAACTTAAGCAGCCATAAGGACTATGCCCTCTAAATATATATCCAATTTAGAGTAAGAAATATTAGTATATTGATAGAGAAGAAAAAGGAATGGATTAAGAGAAGCGATAGAAAATACATTTAGAATCTTTATTAGATATATTTTAAATTAAATAGGGATGCAGAAACCAGAGGCTAGCATCTCTGTACAATTAATCCAAAATGAAATTACTAAATATGCCACCTTATTATTAGGGTTCATATTATTTCTCATTAAAATATAATAAAATCCAAAAAAGATTAACAATCGACAGCATTAGTGGATTTTCAACAAAGGAAAAATGAAAAGAATGCCGAAGTGTTACTGAAGTTAATGTTTTTTCAAATGGAGCTATGAGTGAAAGAAATGCTCGTAAATATGAAAAGGAGTACTTTTATATCTACTAGGTATATTTTTATTTATTCGCTGTGATGAAATAAGTAGTAGTATGGAAAGAAGGATTAAGAACGAGTTAATTAGAAGATGGGCGTATACTCATTATGGGGATATAGATATACAAGGTATTGAAGACTACGCTGATTTACATTTTGAGCTTAAGGAAAATAGAAGATTTAATCACTATGCACTAGGTTCTCTATGTTTTCAGAAATACTGTACAAAGGTAAATATAGAATTGATAGAGGATATGAGAATATTAATTTTATTCTATAAAGATTAAAAAAACATTTCCAAAAGAGTAAATAAAAGAAGTGTATTTTAGAGTAGTAAAGGAAGATGGAAGGGAACTACTAACTTTTTATAATTCAAATGGTTTAAAGAGAACATTTGTAGCTTTAACAGGAGGAAGATTTCAAGTTTATGGTAGGATATGTATAGAATAATAATCAATTTTTATTTATAGATAAAGCCTTCAAATAGTATTGTGTAAATAAGATATTAACTAAGTAGAGGAGGAATAAGTAAATGATAACTTTAACCAAGCATATGAAAATAGAAGAAAATACCACAGAAGAAGATATTAAAGAAATATTTTTTACAGCTTTATCTAAAAAAGTGGATAAATTTAAAAAAACAGATCTTAACATATTTGAATGCCAATCAAAAACTAAAAAGTTAATTAGTCCTGTAGTAAAACTTAAAGGAAGCATACAAGTAACAAAAAATGATAATGAAGCAGAAATTCAGGTTAATGTAAAACATAGTTCAACTTGGTGGTTTTGGATAACGATTTTTATTACTGTTTCTTTATTAGTGGAGCCCTTGCTGTTTATACTGTGCATAATTTTAGATGTTGTAGTTTACAAAAATCAAAAGAAAAAAAATAAAGAAGCATGCTTATCAGCACTAAATAGATTAGAACATAAAAATGATATTTTGGCATGTGAAACGATACCGGCAAATATTGATACAAATTCTACAACGAATCAAGATGATACAATTCTTATAAAAAGAGAAAATACAGATAGTGTAAAGGATGATAAGAATACTTATGTGAAGGTTAACAATACAAGTGAATTAAATAAAATAACTTCTGAGAATATACAAAGTATAAAAAAAGTCACTCAAAATTTTTGTACAAGCTGTGGCAAGAGAAATATAGCTAACGGTAATTTCTGTTTTAGCTGTGGCAAAGACTTAAGAGTTTGATGTGAGTCTTATGATAGTTATGGTATTTATTAGAAGGGAATACTTAAATAAATTGAAAGGAGCAAATAAATGTATTGTATAGAATGTGGAGAGAGCATCAAAACAGGAGATAAGTTCTGTGGTAATTGTGGGGAAGAAGCAAATCATAATTTAGAGGGAAATTATCAAAATGAAGAAGATATAATCAATAAAATAATAAATGAACAGAAGGAGCGAAGAGAGAGTGTATACTCTAAGATAAGGATTAATGACGAGAGGATTCAACAAGAAAGTGGCAAAGGTGAAGAGGTGGCTTGCAATTCTGAAAATGAAAGCAATATAGAAGAAATACACGTAGATAAAAAAAATAATTCCGGTAAATCTTTTAAAAGAATAGTATTTGGAATAGTTATGGCTTTAATATTTATAATAGTCATGGGGATAGAGGTTGGATTCTTTAGAAATCCAGTAGAAACCAAAGCTATTAAAGAAATGGTAATGGATTCGGGAATTAAATTAGGAGATTTAATAGAAGCTGGAGTTTCTTCTCCTACTTACGAACTTTATGATCCAGCGGAAGATGGTAATACATATGTAACAATCAAAGGTGATATTTTATATCATGATATTCCGGTTGAGGTAGCTATACAGTACAAGAAAGTTTCTGAGGATGAAGATGGTTCGCGATATGAATTTCATACTGTTACTTATAATGATATACCTCGTAATCAATTGCAAGCAATGGTTTTTTTTGAGTACTTACACCAAGAATATGAAAAAAAACATTCGAATATTCAAGGGAATATAAGTCAACAGAATACAGTTGAAGTCACTCAAAGCTCTACAAATACTATTAATTATACTAACAGCAGATTTGGATATAGTGTTGATGTTCCAAAAATCTGGGGAGAAGTACAGGAAAGTCATAGTGGAGATGGAGCGGTACTCTATAATATGCAAGATATTCTTGATGTTAGGGTTTATGCGAGTTATATGATGGAAGAAACTTTTGACCAATATATAGATGAATATGTTTGGTTTGAATATTTCTCAATGGAATTACTAGATATCTATATTCCAGGAGCTTCACATGCTGTGTACCATTATTCTGTGGGTGAAGCTAGTACAGTTGAAGAGATAATTGCTGAAAAAGATGGAGTTGTTTATACTTTTAGGATAAAGAATTTTTACTTTGATGATATGACTAATAGTATCACTGATGCAGAAAGAGAGAGGATTAATCAAGAGGCTTTAAGGGCAATGGAGTCTTTAGAAATTTTTTAATACAATTGTAATCATTACTAACCATTTATATTTTAAAATAGTGTGATTGTATTAAAGTGAAAACTTTATAAAATTTTAAATTTTAGGCGGGTAATATTTTAAAAAATTTAAAGAAAATAGTATTGGTTTTAAGGTGTATATAAAAAAATTTAAAGAACTTATGAAGGGTTGGAGGAAAACAGATGTTAAACTTTAAGCGAAAAACTATATATGTGTTGATGGTAGCGATAATTTTGGTGATGTCTGTAACAATAACATCATTTGCTAGTGCAGTTGAATATGGATTAGAATATGAAAATAAGCCGAGTAAAGAATATTTACAGAAATTTAGTGATGTACCTCAAGACTATTGGGCTTTTATGTATATTGCTGAAATGGAGGAACGAGGAGTTTTACAAGGTTATCCAGATGGAAGGTTTAGACCTGAAAACGTTGTTTCAAGAGCAGAGTTTGCTAAAGTTATGGTAAGTGCTGCTGGGCTTACAGTAGAAAGAGGAGAAAAATCTAGTTTTGAAGATGTAAAGCTTACGGACTGGCACCTTCCTTTTGTAGAAGTTTCTAAAAACTATTTAACAGGCTATAGAAATCAATCAGGACAATTGTTTTTCAAACCTGATAGCCCAACACTTAGAGAAGATGTAGCTGTAGCTTTAGTTAAGCTAAAGGGCTATGATACAAAACTAGCAGATGAAAGCATAATACGAGCTATGTTTAAAGACTTTGATGGTATATCTAATTCAGCAAGAAGTTATGTAGCGATTGCTGTTGAGAATGGATTAATATCAGGATATGGAGATGAAACGTTTAAACCACAAAATCCAGTAACAAGAGCAGAAGCTGCCACCTTATTATGGAGAGCATATCAATATGGAAATGTCACTAAATTTACTGATATAACTGATATTAAAGAAACATATAAGGCGGAGGAGATAAATCGGCAAGTCCAAAAAGAGAAGGAAGATGGATATAAGAAAAATCCACAAATAATGGAAGGCTATAATGTAGATACAATCTTAGATATTGGGAATGTAACCTATATACATTCAGAAGGTAGACTGGTTGTTGATAAATCGCATACAGTGTATTATTTAGATGAAAAAGAGATAAAAGTATATAATAAACAAAATGGATCTCCACAGGTTTTAGTTAATTTTAGTGAAGACCTGCCATTAAAAGAAGGGAAGGTAATAAAGGAGAGTGGCTTTTCGGCACAGTTGTCTTTTGCACCTAAATTAGTTTATGATAAATATAGAGATAAAGTTTATCTTGTAGGGAAATATAGGCAATCTGAACAATTAGCAATATATGAAGTTTTCAATGATTCTATTGAAGTAGTTAAAATTTTTAGCAAATCAGAAACAAAAGAATACATGCCTAGTTTTAATAGTAGCCAAGTAGAAAGTGTTTTGGTAGTAGAGGACGGTGGAATAATTATAGGAATGCGGTCAGGTTCAACAGGTTGGGTACGTATTGGACTTAAGATACAAGATAATAGGATAAGAAGATTTCATTTAGGTGATGTAATAAAGGGGAGTTTATTTGAGATAAATAATGATTTCTTTATAGTTGAAGGTAAAGAATTTAGCAAGTATAACTTTGCAACAGGAATGTTCGAAGAGATAGAATCTGATCATCCAAACTTTTTCCCTGCAAATGATATTACCACGTATAAAGAAAGCCTTTATTATGCAAGTTCAAACTCTATCTATAGACTTAGCACAGAAGGAGATAGTACATTAATACTAACTCCTAATGATATAGAAATTTTAGATGGGTTAACATTTAATATTTCAAAACTATTTATAAATAATGATGATGAATTTATATTTTATGATAGAAATAATCAAGCAATAAGAGTGATTCAAAAAAATAATTAGAAAAGAATTTAGCAGAGGCAGGATATAAGGTTATATCTTGCCTTATGATTTTAAAAATTTTGGAGGCAAGTTAATTATGAAAAGATTGGTACTATATTTTATGTTAGGTATGATAGTATTCAGTGGATGCTCTTTTGGAAATACTGAAGGTGATACGTACGAGATTAAGTTTAGACAAAGAGTTAAAGTTGAATCAAAAATAGAAGCACTAAAAGAAGAGGATATTCACTTTATTAGAAGGGAAAGACCCTTATTTAAAACACCTTATTATACACTCTCAATGGAACAAACAGAATATGCATATATAGGAAAACTAAAAAAAAATAAGCCACATGGAATTGGAGTATTGTTAAAACTAAATTATTCTCTTCCGAATAATTTTTACAGCATAGAATATGCTGGGAATTTCAAGAAGGGAATTATGCATGGATATGGGATTGAATATGCTAAACCTACTGAGGAGACAGATTTATATTATGAATATCGAGAATTAGAAAGTATAGGAGTTAGATATATAAAATATGAGGGATATTTTAAAAATGGTAAGTATGAAGGCAAAGGAAATTATTATGCTCTACGAGAAGGTCTAGATTTTAGTGAAACATTATTACTTTCAGCTTCAAATAACATAAATCAGTACTATGAAAATAATAAAGAAGAAATAGAAAGCTTTAAAGATCAGCTTAAAAATGAAAACAGGGATTATTTAATAATAGCAAAATTGCCATTATTAAATAATCAAATTCTATATACAGGAAAGTTTAAAAAGAATGAATTTGAGGGAAAAGGAAAACAATTTGTAAATGACATATTAGTATATGAAGGAAGGTTTTCAAAATCTGAATATCATGGAAAAGGAAAATTATACTATTATACAGACTCAAATACAATTAAATATAAAGGGAGGTTTAATAGGGGACAGTATCACGGAAAAGGAACTTTATATGAAGAAAATGGTAATGTGAAATATTCAGGAAAATGGAAAAATGGACAACCTGAGTAAAATTTAAATTTATAGAAGCAATTTAAAGTTCTTAGTAAATAATAAATATTAATTTGATTGATAAATACAGAATAATATTTAAGTAAATATTCCACTAATAATACAGCAAAATTAAAATTGTTGCAAAAACCTATAAATACTAAAATTTATTTATGCATTTGGTGGAATAGGAGATTTAATGTATTATATTTTCTTTTTTCTTAAGACCTTAAAAGAATACTACTACTTATACTACTACCTTACTACTAAGACAATAAAAAAATATAATAAGATATGGTATATTAAGAGATAAGACTATGCTTAAATACTTATAAAAGCTACATCGTAAAGAGTAATAAAACTATAAGAGGTAGGTGGTTTATATCTACGAATCAGAAGGTCGGGAGTTCGAATCTCTCTGGGCGCACCAGTTATTACAACACTTACAGGATTTTATCTTGTAGGTGTTTTTTAGTTTATACCCCTACTTTACCCCTTGAAAAGTAAAAAAATATAAAGTTAAAAGATATTCTTTAACTTATCCATAGCTTTTCTTTTATGATCTGGTAGCACATGGCTATATATATCAGCCGTCAGTAGCATACTAGAATGTCCTAGTAATTCCTGCATTACTTTCATTTCTATACCATTTTCCAAGCCTCTAGTAGCAAATGTATGTCTTAGGGCATGTAGATTAATGTCATCCATTTCAGCATTTTTCAAAATTCCTTTAAAACTTCTATCATAATTTTTAGGATCTATAGGGTTCCCCAACTCTGTACAGAATACTAAATTATAGGGTGCATAACCTTCTCCAATGGTAGTCATGTGCTCCTGTTGTAAAGTTTTATGCTTTTCTAAAGCAGTTATTACTTGAGGAAGTAGGGGTATAACTCTTTTACTCTTTTCCGTTTTAGGTGTATCAAATTGTAAAGAAGACCTCCCTGTTTCTTGGTTTTTTACTCTTCCTACAGTTTGGATTATTTTAATAGTCCCTTCGTTAAAGTTAACGTTATTCCAAGTAAGACCCAATAATTCTCCCACTCGCACTCCAGTAGAAATGTTAAGCAAGAAAGCTGCTTCTAATCTATGTCCTTTAATAGTCTCAATAAATTTCCTTTGTTCTTCTGTAGTGAGAACTTTGATTTCCTTTTTATCCTTAGCCTTAGGAAGACTTACAGCTTCACAAGAATTTCTTACCACAAGGTTATTTTTAAGGGCCTGCTTGAGGGCACCATTTAAAATAATGTAAACATATTCTACAGTTCTAGAAGAAACTTTGTTTAGTTTATGCTTTTGAATTTCCTCTTTAATAGCCTTTTTAACTGTAGGGGTATTTGTACCCCTTAGCTCTTCTTCAAGCTTTGCTACTGCTTGCTCTGACCTTACTGGCATTCTATCTTTTAATGCATTTAACATAGTCTGAATATGATCCGGCCTTAAGTCCTTTAATACGATATGACCTATGACTGGTCGAATGAAATAATCAATGGTATGTACATAACTATCATAGGTTTTAGGCTTTATAGAAGGTTTTTTATATTCCTTTAACCATGTAGAAAGCCAAATATTAAGGGTTATTTTAGTAGGTTCCACAAAGATGCCAGAATTAATTTCATTCAGTACTTTGGTTAATCTTTGGGATACTTCTTGTCTACTTTTCCCATAAATACTCTTTCTAATTTGTTTGCCATTTTCATCTTTACCTATGGTATATCTCGCCTCCCATTTACCATCCTTTCTTTTTCTTATATTTCCTTCCCCTTGACCTCTTTTACTGGCCATGCTATTCCTCCTTTACTCAAAACTTTTATATACACACAAAGGGCTAAAATAAATAGTGTAGGCTCCTATTGTATAAGAATGTCCATAAACCCTTTGAAAATGTTCTATAGCAGTATCGATAAATTCCTCTGTAACATCAAGGAATTCTGCTAGTTCATATCGGTTTGTAACACCTGCTTCAAAAGCATCTATAAATTGCTCTACACGAATAAGCTTTTTAACAGCCCATCTTCGAGCCTTTAATTCCTGCTTTCTATTTTCTATCTTAGACTGATCTAATATATTCCCTGTGGTTGTATGGTAATGACCCAGCTCCTCAGCTAGAATACAACTTTTTTCTATTGTTGTAACTAGCTTCTTACTTATACCAATCTTATTGTTTTTACATAATCCTTTAGCTTTAGATTTGAAATATTTCTCCACTACAATAACGGAATTCTCCTCTGACTCTAGAAGTAACAGTTCATATACATTCAAATAAATCACCTCAACATTTTATAAATCGTCAAGGTCCTGCTCCATCAATTGCCTTTCCTCTTCTGAAACATCGTCGTTGTGGGCAGCCCTTAGTTCATATTTTGGTTTGATATTAATTTTTTTAGATGCAGTCATTAGTTCATGAACTTTAAAATTTAGATAGGACTTTATGTTATTTGTGAGGTCCTCCAGCTGATTCATAGAAATTTCAAAAGTTCCTTCCTGACCCACTAAATATAGATAATTATCCTCTGGTTTATAAACTACTTCATAACCTAATAACAACAACTGCTGTTTTACAAAATGATCAAAGCCTTCCTTTTGGCTAAAAAGCTTCTTATCTAGTTTTGCAATTTTTTCTTCTCTTACTAAATCTGCTAAGGAAACATTCAAAGCTTCTGCTAATTTCTCCAACATATCAAAACTTGGTTTTCGTTTGTCATTCATAACATAACTTAAATAAGTTGGCGAAATATCTAGCTTCATGGCCAAATCCTTAGCTGAAATTCCCCTTAATTCCATGATTCTTTTTACATTGCTACCTAGCAAAAGAATACCTCCTTAAACTAACTGTTTATTATATTATAAACTGATGGTTAATAAAAATCAATGAAATATTTAGAAATTTAATGCAATAAAAAGAAATAGATAGATGTTTAGGCTATAACTCTGAGAAAACACAAACTATCAGTTTAAATCCTTATTTATACAAACACATAGTTCATGTTAATATAAACACATAGTTTAACAAGGGGGGTGGGAAAATGAATCGTATTGATAGTATAAGGGCTAAAAAAGCTATGAGTTATGGAGATCTCGCTAAAGCATCTGGCTTAACATCAGCTTATATTCATTTACTAGCTAAGGGGAAAAGAAACAATCCAAGCTTTGAAGTGATGCAGAAGCTTTCTCAAGCCTTAGGAGAAAAGGTGGAGAAGGTTTTTAAGATGAATTGAGCCAAAGAAATTCATCAAATAAAACTCCATATACAGAACTAGTATTGACTATGCCAATGGTTAAAGGGGGTGGAAAAATTGGCACTTGCAAAGAAAATTTATAAAAGTGTAGAAGAATTACCGTTGTTTCTAAAGGCATCTGATCTAGCAGATATATTGCAAATATCTCTTCCAAAAGCTTTAGAACTAATACATAGCAAAGGCTTCCCCAAAATGGATAGGGAACTAACAGGAAAAAGAATTATTATCCCTAAACAAGCCTTTATTAGATGGGCAGAGGAAAATCAAGTTTTATAGGAATGAAAAGACAGTTACAAAATAGCTGAATTTTCAAAAAATATTCAAAGGAGGAAAATTATTGAGGGCAGTATTACAGGAAGATAGGATTGAACTTACTGATAGTTATCTCTACAAGAATTTAATTAAAGAAATCCCCGGCAGAAGGTGGCATCCCGATAGAAAGGTTTGGACCGTTCCTGCAACATTGGAGAGTATAGAAATGTTAAAACCAGTGGCGAAGCTAGAAGGGGATATCAAGGAGTTTTATAAAGAGCAGCAACAATTAAGAAGAAAGACGGAAGGTGAACGGTTGTCAACAAAGGTGGAGTCCTTAGCACCAATGCCCATCAAGGCAATACCTTTTCAACATCAAATCAAGGGTTATAACATAGCCCTACAGATCATGGGGGTGATGATATGACAACCTATAGGGAAGGATTTGGCCTTCTATTTGAAATGGGTTGTGGTTGAGTAAAACCTTAACTGCAATGGCTATTATGGGAAGGATTTATCTAGAAAAGAAGGCAAGGAGGGTATTGATTGTAGCTCCAACTTCTGTAGTATCGGTATGGCCAAAGGAGCTAAAGGAGTATGCAGTCTTTGATTATGAAGTAAAAGTACTGGAAGGAAGTAGTAAAAATCGCATCCAACAGTTAAATAGTTTCAAGAATAAGGAAGCTCTACACATAGCAGTGATTAATTATGAAGCCACATGGCGAATTCTAGAAGAACTGATTGAGTGGCAACCGGAGATGATTATAGCCGATGAAAGCCAAAGGATCAAATCCCCTACAGCTAAGCAATCAAAGGCATTACATAAATTAGGGGATATAGGAAAATACAAATTGATTCTTTCCGGCACTCCGGTACAAAATGCACCGCTGGATCTTTGGAGTCAATATCGATTCTTAGACAAAAGTATCTTTGGCACAAGCTACTATAGTTTCAAGGCAAAACATGCCATTATGGGAGGCTACGGAAAGTATCAGGTGATTGGCTATAGGAATATGGAGGAGTTGATTAGGAAGGCTCATTCCATCGCCTTGAGAGTAACAAAGGAAGAAGCCTTAGATTTACCGGAGGTGGTGGATGAAATAAGGTATTGTCCTTTAGAAACCAAGGCAGAGAAGGTCTATAAAAACATTCTAAAGGATAGCTATGTAGCCTTGGAAAATGGAGAAGTTACAGCACAGAATGTTTTAACTAAGCTACTGAGACTTAGCCAAATTACGGGAGGGCATCTTCATACAGATGAAGGAAAAACTGGGGAAATCTCTATGGCAAAGTTGAAGGCCCTACAGGAAATCCTTGAGGATATAGCGGCATCTGGAAAGAAGTTGGTGATCTTTGCACGGTTTCTACCGGAGATTAAAGCTATACAACAGATGCTGGAGAAGATGAGGCTAGAGTATCGTCACATCACTGGAGAAGTAAAGGATAGGGGCGAAGCTATAGAACGGTTTCAGCAGGAGGAAAATTGCAAAGTCTTTCTTGCCC
The DNA here is from genome assembly GCA_020832135.1 of Clostridiaceae bacterium. Taxonomy (GTDB): domain Bacteria; phylum Bacillota; class Clostridia; order Peptostreptococcales; family Natronincolaceae; genus JAFIFG01. Next base: position 18,816 of record JAFIFG010000051.1, on the reverse strand, counting down.
AAATACAAACGGCAGGCTTAGGCATTACCCTTCATGCAGCAGACACAGCAGTATTCTACAGCTTGGATTTCAACTATGCCAACTACTCCCAAGCAAAGGCCAGGATCCATAGGATTGGTCAGAAAAACACTTGTACTTATATTCATTTAATAGCTCCAAAGACGGTGGATGAGAAAATTCTAGCAGCATTGGAGAGGAAGGAAAATATAGCGAAGGAAGTCGTGGACAATTGGAGGGACTATTTTAAAGGAGGAAATACAGATGATGGAAATGTTTGATTTGGCAGATAGATTAAAGGCGCTAAAGGACTTAAAAAAGCAGGTGGATGAAATGGGGAAGAAGGTGAAGGATGAAATAGACATCATGGAGGCAGCATTGTCTCAGTTAATGATAGAGGAGGAAATGCAGAGCTTTAATAGAGCTGGGCTGATCTTTTACTTAAACACCAAGCTTTATGCCAGTGTCATACCTTATAAGAAGGAAGATTTATTCTCTACCTTAAAGCGGGAAGGCTATGGCGATTTAGTTTATGAGACGGTGAATGCAAATAGCTTAGCAGCCTTTGTTAGGGAGCAAGTGGAGGAGAATGAGGAAGAACTACCATCTTGGCTAGAGGGATTAGTGAGTACCTATGAAAAAACTTCTGTAGGGATGCGGAAGGGAAAATAGAGGGGGATGTACAGATGAAGATAGGAAAGTTGTTGGAGATTTTAAAGGATTATGGTAAAGAACATAGACTCTACGATTCAGAAAATCCAGAGTTTTATCTAAATGAAATCCAGTATAGAAAAGAAGAGGACAAGCTGTATATGTATTTTCAAGAAGAGGAGGAGATATAAATGGGGAAAAAATCAGTGGCAAAAAAGACTGTAAATAAAACAGGGTTTCAAGTTCCATTGGTACAGGAGGAAGTAAAAGAGGCAATGGCGGAGGAAATGGAGGGGTTGGAGATTTTATTTGATAGAGCAAAAATTCCCTCCGGTGGAGGCCTAGCCTTTGAAGTGCCGTGGGAGGATGTAGACCAGCCGCAGCTATTGCAGGAACTAATAGGTGTCATAGTGGATCATCACCCTGTCAATGGCTACTGGCAGGAGAGATATAACGGAGGAAATACCCCTCCTGACTGCAGCAGTATGGATGGAAAAAGAGGAGAAGGTAGCCCAGGAGGAGATTGTAAAACATGTTCCCTTAATCAATTTGGAAGTGATGAAGATGGAAAGGGGAAGGCCTGTAAAAATATGCATAGGATTTATCTTCTTAGAAGTGGGGAAGTGCTACCTATTTTATTAACTTTACCACCTACTAGTATTAAAAACTTCAGTAATTACATGGCAAAACGAATCATCACTAAAGGTCACAGATCCTATGGAGTAGTCACGAAAATTACTTTAAAGAAGGTACAAAGTAATAGTGGCATCACTTATAGTCAAGCACAATTCACTTTAGAGGAAGTGTTGAAGCCAGAAGTGGTGGAACAGATGACGGAATTTTCTAGAGGGATTAAAGGGACTACAAGACAGGTGGAGGTGCTGGATGATTACATAGTAGAGAGTGAGGAAAAGGAAGAAGATACACCATTTTAAGTAGGAGAGGGCCTATAGGTCCTCTTATGTAAGAAGTAATGAAGGGGGCAAAGATAGAAGATGAATCTAGAGGAAAAAGTAGATTATAAAAAACTCTATGAAGGATATATAAAAAAAGGAAAGATCAGCGGAGATAATCTGGTGGGGCTATGCCCCTTCCATGATGACACAAAGCCAAGTTTCGGTGCCAATATTAAAACTGGAGTCTATAATTGCCTAGCATGTGGGGAAAAGGGGAATGCCATTACCTTTATGGCTAAGGTGGAAGGGATTAGTAATAAAGAGGCTTATAAGCTGTTACTTAAAGAAGCAGGCCTCTATGACGAGAAGCATGATAATAGAGAAGATATACATAGTCATAAAGAGAGATTTCCCAATACAACAAACAATAAAGAGAGCCATAATGCCATCAGCAAATCCAGCAACACTAAGGATATACAAAATAGTCATAACCAAAGGCATAACAGCAGGGACAGGAAGGATGTAGAAAATACAAGAACCAAAACTTCTGACAAGAAAAAGGCTCCTAAATATACCGTAAAAGACTACTGCAAGGAAAAGAAACTATCAGAGGCTTTCATAAGATTCTTAGGCATAAGAGACGGTAAAACCGGTATTACCATCCCCTATAAAGACGAAGAAGGCAAGGTCTTATCTAATCGCCAGCGATACCACAAGGACAACCCTACACGGTTTTCATGGGCTAGAGGTAGCAAAGTATGCCTTTATGGTTTATGGCAGTTAGAAAAGGCTAGGAGGGCTAGAAAAGTACTTTTAGTAGAGGGTGAAAGTGATTGTCATACCCTATGGAGCTATGGAATAGAAGAGATCTTAGGTGTCCCAGGAGCCACCACCTTTCATAAAGATTGGGTGGAGAAGTTGGAGGGACTAGACATTTATATCCACTATGAAGGAGATGCTGGAGGAGATACTTTTTTAAATAAGATATGTAAAACCCTAGAGGACAATCATTTCAAAGGAAAAGTGTATAAAATTCAATGTAAATCTCAAGGAGAAAAGGACCCATCAGACCTCCACATTAAAGATCCTTCTACCTTCCTGAAAAAGTGGCAAAGGGTAATGGAGGGTACAGAGGAAATCATTCTTACAAATCTACAAGAGGAGGAAGAAAACCTCATTCCCAATGCTCCAGTAAGACTAAGACAACCGGCAGGATGGCGAGTGACGGAGGGTGGTATTGAGATGATTCATCCTAAAACTGGACTACCTTACTTAGTTTGTAAGACTCCCATCTTAATTGCTAGAAGACTAAAGACCTTAGGGATGGAGGAAGAAAAGGTGGAGATCGCCTTCTTAAGGGATAAAAAGTGGCATTGTGTAAGAGAACAAAGAAGCACCATTTTTCAAGCTAGAACTATTATTAAGTTGGCAGATGTTGGTGTCACCGTCACTTCTGAAAATGCTAAGTTTTTAGTGAGGTTTCTAGAGAAGCTAGAGGCAGAGAATATTGACATCATTGAAACGTTAGAGTCTGTGAATCAATTAGGATGGCATGGAGATAATTTTCTCCCGGGAAGAGAAGGGCAACTTGTATTGGATGTGGAGCATAGTGAAAGGCGATGGGTGGAGGCCTATAGTAAAAAAGGTAAATTACAGAATTGGATAAATATGATGAAACCCTTAAGACAAAACACCATCTTTCGCTTTATTTTAGCCAGTAGCTTTGCAGCACCACTTTTAAAACTATTAAACCATAGAATCTTCTTTGTTCATAATTGGGGAGACTCAAGGGGCGGTAAAACAGCAGCCCTAAAGGCAGCTTTAAGTGTATGGGGAAATCCTGAAGAGCTGATGACTAGTTTTAATGCTACTAATGTAGGTTTAGAGAGATTAGCCAGTTTCTTCAATGATTTACCTTTAGGAATCGATGAAAGACAAGTAGCTGGGGGAAAGCAGGAGTATATTGCAACCTTAGTCTATATGCTTTCCATGGGTTATAGCAAAGTAAGGGGCACGAAAACAGGAGGTCTTCAAAATCAGAAGTCATGGAGAAGCATTGTTTTAACAACAGGGGAAGAACCATTAACCACCATGGGATCCCAAACAGGGGTGCATACTAGAGCCTTAGAAATTTACGGCAGTCCTTTTGAAGAGGAAGGAGAGGCCAGTAGGATGCATAGCAACTCTGTTATGAACTATGGTATGGCAGGACCTTTTTTTATAGAGAAGTTGATGGAAAAATTAAAGCCCCACCAACTACAGCAATGGCATAAGGCAATACAGGAGACATTGATGCAGTCTAATGAAAATCATAAAAAAATAGCCAGTCATGTATCCTCTGTAGCGGTGGTGGTATTGGCAGAAGAATTGATTAGTAATTGGCTATTCCAAGAAGAAAATAACTCCATAGCAATGGGCAATGAAATTTTAAGCAGTTTAGAGGATGTAATGGAGGCAGATATAGTGGAGAGGGCTTATGAATTTGTAAAGGGTTGGCTGCTTTCTAATATAGAGCAATTTAGGGGAAATCCAAAACGGGAAAGCTACGGTGTTATTGATGATAATCGATTTTATGTCTTTCCACAGATCCTGCAGGAGGCCTTAGATAAACAAGGTTTTTCCTTTAGAAAAATCATGCAGGGCTTTGAAGATAGAAGTTATATTGATATTACTTATGAAAAGAACGGCAAAAAACGACGATCAGTTGTAAAGAAAATAGAAGGTAAGGCCTGTAGGATGATTAGCTTTAACCTTTCAAAAATGGAGGAAATAGAGGAAACACCACCTTTTTAAACAGTCACCCCTTTATTTTAAAGTGTAACCTCAGTGGTAACAAAAAAGCATAGTATTTACAAGGGCTTATCTACCCTATTACCACTATTACCATAGTTACCCTTATATATAGTATATATAAGGAATGTAAAGTCCATCCACTACCAACATAACAAAAATAATAGATGAGTATTTTCTAAAACTAGAGGTAACGGGTAACAGATATAAACAATTCAGTAATTTCAATGGTTGTAGACTGTTGGAGGTTGCCCCGTTGTAGGGGTATCTAAAGAGAATTGGAGGAGAGAATGGATAAGAAAGAAAAACTTCAGCAACTTTTAAAGCGAAAAGAAAAGGCAGATAGCCTTACAACACAGGAGAAATTAAGGTGGAAGGATGCCATTATTCAGCTGGAACAGGAGATCAAAGATCTTAGGCAGGAGATAAAGCAGGAATCCATGACGGAAGAGGAGGCTATGATTTTAAACTTATTTGCTCTAAATAAAACAGCTATTCAGTATCTTTATGAAAAGTTGATGGGCGAAGGTAGCAATATCATAGAAGAATTTATAGATGAAATAACAGCTAGTGTATATGATTACTTCCAAACCAAGGAGAGGGAGCATTTAGAGAAGGCAAAATTAGTGCAGGATACACTATTAGAAAGCCTTTATCAAAACTATAAAGGGAAAATAGAGAAAGAAAAAGAGATGCAAATAGATGAAGATTTTCAACAACTGGGATTCCAAGAAACAAAAGAATTTACTCCGTAGGGGTAGGAAAACAAGGGGGAATAGAGATGGATCTATTGATGGAAAATTACTTAGCTTTATATTTAGCTATTGTGAGAAATTATACTCCTGATAAGGCTTTAAGAGCCATGGGGATTGGGAAGGATTATAAACTTAATGAAATGAAAGGTGAAGAGGAAGAAACAGAGGTAGGGGAAAAGAACAGAGTATCTTAAGTATCAGGAAGTAGGGGATTAGGGAATTAGGAAGGGGGAGGTGCAATAGATGACAAAAAAGGTGACGGAAAAAACAATACAAAAGAAAATCACCGATTATTTAAAGCAACAGTCTGATACATGGTTCTTCAAAACCCATGGAGGGATGTACCAAGTGGCAGGTATTCCAGATATTATTCTTTGCTACAGAGGTCAATTTATAGCTTTAGAAATAAAAGTACCAGGTAAGAAACCTACAAAGCTACAGGAAAAGGTATTAAAGGATATTACTGCAGCGGGTGCTATAGCAGAGGTGGTGTACTCTGTAGAAGATGTAAGGGGGATTTTGGGCAATTTATCTGATCGAATGAGGTACTTTTAATATGGAGGATTTTAAGCTTAACTATATAGCTTTATTAGAGGTTATTCTTTCCCCAGAGGAAGTGCTGCCGGATTTAATCTTAGATAAGTACGGATTGATTGAGTTGACTCTAAAGGAAAAGCAGAGGGTGGAGGCATTAGAGATGAAGCGACTTCATGGGGAGGGGTGGACCTATGAGGAGTTGGCTGGGAAATTTGGGTTGAGTAGTAGTGGGGTTTGTAGGAGGGTGAAGAGGTTGAGTAGGGTTTAAAATATAGTTGTTCAGAAGTGGGATAATCTAGAAAAGTTTTAAGTCTAGGAGTGGCTTAAAACTTTTTAATTTTAATATTTTAATATTTGTGATGTGAATTAAGTGTAGATATATTTTGTAATATTTAGTAGTTATCAGAAGGGATTGGTAAATATTTGTAGAATGATGTTATCATAGAAAGAATTAGACATTTATATTTTATTTTTATAATGGGAAGCTGATAATTATTAGTAGAAACACAATAGACTAAATAGTTTTAAATCAACACTAAAGTAATTATGGGAAATTAAAAGGAGGTACTATAAATGCCAAAAGGTGATAAATACATTGGATTGAAAAGGTATTTGCAAAGTACAACTATACCTATTGTTACACTGTCATTTAAAGAGATTGAACATATTATAGGAAATACATTACCTAAGTCAGCTTCTGTTCATGCTGAAGTATGGTGGGCTAATGATTATACTCATTCACAAGCAATAGCTTGGATAGATGCAGGATATGAAACAGATTATGTAACTGACACATATAAAGATAAAAAAATTACTTTTGTAAAACGGTAAAAATTTAAATAAAACTAAAAACAAGATGGGAATGCCTAATTTTAGTGCAATATTGAATAGATGGTTCGTAATCATAAAAAGGAATGGTTATAATGAAAGAAAACAAGTATAAATTCCAAAAATTAACTCCTAACGGCAACATAGATCTCAAAATATATGAAGATGCATTAGATTTTATTTTTTACAATGATGACATTGAAAATGTTGCAATATCAGGAGCATATGGTGCTGGCAAGAGTAGTGTTTTGGAATCATATAAGAATAAACATAAAGAAATACGATTTTTACATATATCGCTAGCACATTTTCAGTCTCTCAATCAGAATGAAGAGACTGAAATAAAAGAATCTGTATTAAAAGATGAAGGACTGAATTCACTTAAGCCTCCTAATCAAAAGAAAGAATCTGTATTAGAAGGGAAAATATTAAATCAACTAATACATCAGATTCATCCTGATAAAATTCCTCAAACTAATTTTAAAGTCAAGAAAATAGTTAAACCTAAAAATATTATAATAAGTACATTGTTTACTGTGTTGTTTCTTATTTCTATTCTACACGTCACCATGTTTGAAAATTGGGTTGGATATGTACACTCTTTATATGACAATTGGTTAAAAATACTATTATTATCATCAACACACCTTAATTCTCTTCTGGTAAGTGGATTGCTTTGTATCACTATATTTGGTATATTTATCTATACTTTAGTGAGAGCACAAAAAAATAAAAATGTATTTAAAAAAATTAGCTTGCACGGTAATGAAATAGAGGTTTTTGAAGAATGTGAGGATTCATATTTCGATAAATATCTTAATGAAGTTTTATATCTCTTTGAAAATACTGAGGCTAATGTTATTGTTTTTGAGGATATAGATCGTTTTAATGCTAATCAAGTATTTGAGAGACTTCGTGAAGTAAATACACTAGTAAATATACAGCATAAGGAAAAACGAAAGCCCCCATTAAGATTTTTTTATCTTGTCCGTGATGATATTTTTATATCCAAAGATAGAACGAAATTTTTTGATTATATTGTACCCATTGTTCCTGTGGTTGATAGTTCAAACTCTTATGATCAATTCATTTCACACTTTAAAGAAGGTGGGATTTTTAAACTGTTCGATGAAAGTTTTTTACAAGGGCTTTCTCTATACATTGATGACATGCGCATATTAAAAAATATATACAATGAATTTACAATTTACTACAACAGGCTTAATACAACAGGGTTGGACTGCAATAAAATGCTGGCAATGATAACGTATAAAAACTTATTTCCAAGGGATTTTACTGATTTACAGCTTAATAGAGGAATGGTTTTCACAATCTTTAACAAAAAAGATGAATTTATTGCTGAAGAAATAGAGTCGCTTAAAGAACAGGCAGTCCTTAAGCGGGAGGAAATTGGAGTAGCTAGAAATGAGCATCTTATTTCTATTCAAGAACTAGATGCTGTATACATGGATAAACGTTCAAAAATACCTAAAGGTTGGCAATACCAGCAACAACAAGAAAAATTGTCGAAACAGTATGATGTCGAATATACGGAACGAAAAAAAGCTATTGATAATGTATTAAATCGTAGACTCCCAGACTTAGAATCTGACTTAGCACAAATTGAAAATGAAATCGTTCTTATGCAAAGCAAACAGCTAAAAGAAATCATTACTCGAAAGAATATTGATAAGATATTCAAGGTAGCCAGTATAAATGAAATTGGGATCGAAACCGACTTTAATGAAATCAAGGGCAGTGATTATTTTGATTTGCTTAAGTATCTCATACGTGAAGGTCATATTGATGAAACATATACAGATTATATGACGTATTTTTATGAGAATAGCCTCAGTCGAATAGATAAGACTTTTTTACGTAGTATAACAGATAAGAAAGCTAAAGAATGGATATACCAGCTCAAAGATCCCAAAAAGGTTGTTTATAGACTCCAGTTAGTGAATTTCGACCAGGAAGAAATTTTAAATTTTGATTTACTAGAGCATCTTCTAAAGGAACAGGATAATTTGCAGTTTCTGAACAGATTTTTAAACCAACTTAAAGAAACAAAGAACTATAAATTTGTAGGTGCATATTTTAATACGAGAAGAGCACTGTCCTCTTATATAGAGAATCTTAACTTGCAGTGGCCGGAGCTATTCCTCGCTATGATGGAAAAAGGTACTCTTTCTGAAAGACAGAAAAGGCTTTATTCGATGTACACCTTATATTATTCAGATGAAGATAGTATTCAGGCTGTTAACACAGATAATTGTTTAGCTGATTACATTTCTAATAGTAGTGATTATCTAGCGATAGAGAGCCCAAAGATAGATAAGCTAATTTATGGTTTCGATCTGCTGAAAGTATCATTTATAACAATTGATTATGATGTAGCAGATAAAGAATTATTCGAAGCAGTATACGATAATTCTCTTTATGAAATAAACTATGATAATCTATCTCTAATGCTGTGTCAAGTTTATCAAATAGAAAGTGAGGTAAATATTCGGCATAAGAATTATACTTTGATTAAGGCACATCCAGAATCGTCATTAGCTAAATATGTGAACAATAATATCAGTAATTATCTTGACATTGTTTTAACGAATTGTAATGGAACTATTAATGATGATGAGAAAATTGTTATATTGCTTCTTAATAATCCCGATATATCCATTGAACAGAAAAGCACATATATTAATTCACTGCAAACACCAATAACATCGCTAAGTGAGATTAAGGATAATTCATTGTGGGCACAATTGCTTGATAATGACCTGGTGGAATATTCAGATAACAATATATTCATATATTTTGGACATAGTAAAAAATTAGATAATACACTTATTTCATTTATAAATAGTGGGGAGAAAGAATTAGACTTTTCTAATATTAAAAATTCTTTTGGAGAAGAATTAGCGGAAAATTTGTTTGATGAAGCCATTGCTTGTAACGAATTATCAAGTCATAAATATAAATCAATTGTAGATTCTTTAAATTTTCACTGCGATTCATTTGATATCTCAGGCATAACAGATGAAAAACTTAGAATTATTATAGACATAAAAATCATAAAGATGAATCTAGGAACATTGCAATTTATAAGGAAAGAATATCCAGATCAAGTTTTATATTATATAGAAAAAAACCTACACGAGTATGTTAATGAAGTTATTACAACTGAAACTTTCAATTTTGATGAAATGATGGAAATTCTTTTGTGGACAGTAGACGATGAAATTAAAATTCAATTACTTGAGTTTGCTGACAAGCCTCTATCCATTTTGGATAAAGGGTATTCCATCGTTGTTAATAAGCACATTTTGGAAAATAATCTTAATCAAGATGATCTCCCGTATCTTTTTGTTTCCTATGAAAGATGGGATTATTCTACTCAACAAATAATAAATGACTTAGCAGTGCAATATGTAGAGGGAATTATTACTGATGCTTTAAAGCTTTCCAATAAACTATTTAGAAATTTATTAGCTTCGGATACTTTAAATAAAGATAAAAAAATAGAACTATTAATAATCTCTTTGCCTGAAATGGATAAGGATTCCTGTAAAGAATATCTAGAGGTATTAGGATTAGTACAATATCTCAAAATATTGGGGAGTGGCAGACCGAAATTTAAGGTTAATACAACAAATGAAAGGTTATTAACAATATTTAAAGAGAAGAACTGGATACATGATTTTTACCCAGATGAAAAAAATACTGGATATTACAAATGGGCTCGACCTAAATCTTCCAAAGGGCTAGCAACAGAGTTACTGTAATAAAATTGATTAGGGACATTAAACTTTTTTCAAAGATAATTGAAATTAATTTAAAATGATTCATATTATTTAGAGCTGTGGCTTGAAAAGTGAAGAAAGAGTTAAATGAGATTGTATTAATACAGTATCGTGACAATGTCGCTACCGAGACCATAAAGCCAGCAATCTATGAACGTTAGGTAATAGCATTGCAGGACCCTATAGGTGCAAGGGAAGTGGGGTGCTTCTCTTGCTGATGGTAATGATCAACAAGTAGTAGTTTTGAAAGCAGTCTTCCCTCTGTAGAGGTGGACCTTAGTTGGGGAAGTCTGCGGTGGAGGATGAAATAATGGGTGACAGGCTTCAGAGAACTACTAGAAAAATTCTTAAAAGTATCACTGTTAAATTGACCCGAGAGGCAGGTGAGGGGTTTTTCCTCTCCTGATGACCTAGGGATTTTTTATATAGCTTTAGAGATAGACCTAGCAAAGAACCCTAAAGCTAGACCCCGGTATCCCCCAACTATTCACTAAATGTCGATTTCAGGCAAGTGTAACGGTAGTTGCTGACTCCGGAGGGAATGCCCCATAGGAGCAACTATTCCTGAAATTATGTACATTTAGGGAAAGTGGAATAGGGATAGGATTAGCTTTTGAGATCGACCAACTGAAATCCTATTACTATGGAACGGTAGTTGGGGGAGAAGACCCTAGAGGTGGACCTGTAATCGGAACAGTCTGCCTCTGCTTTTGTTTTTTGCTGGATGGGGAGGGAGTCTGTGGAGATGGACTATAGAGATAGACCCGGTGACTGGAATAATCTTTTCCATTGCTGTAAGTAGGCCTTCATGGGAAAAGTTTATGGAGGGAACGGTAGCATTGAACCCTTGAGGGCAATCTTTTAAAGGATCAGCCTGTGAGTACTGCTTCTATAGATGCTTTAAAAGGTTGCGGACCCTGACTCACTAATTCAAAATAGATTAGACATGAAAAAAGTTTATAGTGCATGAAAACATGTAAATATAGAAATTATGTAAATTATATTCTTGTGAATTTTAAAAGTAGTAGCTAAATATTATTTTTCGATTCCTAAATAACTTGTTTATGAATTAGAATTTAATTATTAGTTAGCAATAGAAACAGTGAGCTGCTTTAAACTTCAATATAGTAACAATAGCAAAGTTTTTTCGGTGATAAGAAAGAATAGCTATATTTACCATATGTAAAACAATTTGGATTTAGAAAGACAATTCATAACTCTTAAGAATAAACCATTTGTAATTATAAACCCTTGAATTATAAGATTTGAAATATAAATTCATTAAAACTCGAATATATGTTCTGTTTTTTCTTGACTCTGTTTCTATATTGGTATATGATAGGTATATAAAATTTACCAGAGGTGTTGCGAAATGACAAAACAAATACATATTAAACTGCCTGATAAGATGCATCAACAGCTACGAACTAAGGCGACACAAGAAGAGAAGACTATGCAGGAATATGTGATAGAGGCATTGAATGATAAATTTAAGGAACAAATCTCTGTATATGAATGGCTTAAGAAGAGTAAAGCCAAGGAGGCTAACTTTACTTTTATTGATTTATTTGCAGGGATAGGGGGCATGAGACTTGGCTTTGAGGAGAATGGTGGAGAGTGTGTTTTTTCCTCAGAGTGGGACAAATTTTCTCAGCAGACCTATTATGAAAATTTTGGGGACCTTCCTGAAGGAGATATTACAAAAATTAATGAAAAAGAAATACCTGATCATGACATTTTGGTGGCGGGATTTCCATGTCAACCCTTCTCAATTGCGGGGGTTTCAAAGAAAAATAGCCTAGGTAGGGAACATGGGTTTCTAGATAAGACCCAGGGAACACTTTTCTTTGATATTGTTCGTATACTAAAACATAAAAGGCCCAAAGCATTTTTATTGGAAAATGTAAAAAATTTAACTACCCATGATAAGAAAAGAACCTTTAAAGTCATACAAGAAACATTAGAAAGCTTAGGCTATAAAATTTACTTTAAAGTGATCAATGGTAAACACTATGTACCACAACACCGAGAACGGATTTATATTGTTGGAATGGATCAGTTGGTTTATGGGAAAGAAGAAAAATTTGAGTTTCCCGAATTGCCTCCAGCTAACCATGTTATGAAGGACATACTTGAAGATATAGTAGATCAAAAGTATACTTTAACTGATAGACAATGGGATTATTTAAAAAGATATAAAGAAAAACATCAAGCTAAGGGAAATGGATTTGGCTATGGTTTAGCACCTTTAGATGGTACTAGCCGAACCTTAAGTGCAAGATACTATAAGGATGGATCAGAGATATTAATTCCACAAGAAAATAAAAATCCCAGAAAACTAACTCCTAGAGAATGTGCTAGATTACAAGGATTTCCTGATACTTTTAAAATTGTAGTATCTAATACCCAAGCCTATAAGCAATTCGGCAATTCAGTTGTTGTGCCACTAATAACAGATATTGCGAAACAAATGCTTATTGCAATGGAACAAAAGGAACAAAGGATTGAAAAGGAACAAAGTGCATAAATAACTTCATCAGGGGTGATTTGATGTCGGAAATTTTAGAAAAGGCAATTAGTGCCTGTCAAGAGCATCCTCTAGCTTTTTGCAAGTTCATTGCAGCAAATGATGTAGGAGCTACGGGTGCACATCAATCAGGTATATATATACCTAAAAGTGCCTATAGAATTTTATTTGATGTCGCTGGCCATAAGGGAGAAAATAAGGATAGTTTTGTAAAAATCAAATGGCAGGATGACTTTGAAACTGAAAGTAGATTTATTTGGTATGGAAAAGGAACTAGAAGTGAATACCGTATAACTCGTTTTGGAAGAGGATTTCCTTTTTTAAAGGATAAATATATGGGGGACTTGTTTGTTTTGGTAAAGGTTAATAAAGAGGATTACTTAGCTTTTATTATTAGTTCTGACGAGGAAATCGAGGGTTTTTTAGCTGCCTTTGGCATGTCTCCTAGTGATACAAATGCACTGATTAAAACAGATAAGTCAGCTGATGTAAAGATTTCATTAGAGGAATTGTTCCTTCAATATGTTTCACGGTTAGAAACAGATTTTCCTGCTACCTATGAAATAGCTAAGGCATCTAGAGAAATATATATTAAAATCAAAAAGGGAAAAATATTAAATAGTGCAGATAAAGCTTTAATTCAGTGGTTAGACATCGAGTATCAACTATTTAGAGCTATAGAAAATGATAGATATCGTGATCGAATTGCAAAACCATTTGAAACAGTAGATGAATTAATTCGATGTGCCAATACATTATTAAACAGAAGAAAAAGCAGGGCAGGTAGATCTTTAGAGCATCATTTAGCAGCTATGTTTACACACTATACCCTTTCCTATACTGCACAAGCCAAAACAGAAGGGAATAAAAAACCGGACTTTATTTTCCCAAGTGAAGAGGCTTACCATGATCTCAGCTTTGAAAGTAGTGGACTGACTTTTTTGGGAGCCAAGACAACCTGTAAAGACCGGTGGCGACAAATATTAAATGAAGCAGATAGAATAGAAGAAAAACATCTTTTTACTTTACAACAGGGAATATCAAAAAACCAATTAGCCGAGATGTATAGCCATAAAGTTACTTTAGTAGTACCAAAAGATTATATTAGTAGTTTCCCAAAGGAGTTTAAGGAAAGAATCTTTTCATTAGAATATTTTATCCAAATGGTTAAAGCAAAAAATACATAGCTAAAAAAATAATCTACCAATTGAAGGTAGATTATTTTTTTAGAAAGAGTTTGATTTGTTTACTCAACAACAGTTTATAATAAGAGGTTATCTAATTAAATATAGATGTTAATTTAATGGAAAAATAATCTGATATTAAGTAAGGGTATTATTCCAAATTTAAACTATTAAAGCTAATTTTGGAATACAATAGAAAAAAAGTAAAAATTGAAGGAAAAGATAAGTTGAACTAGAAATATATAATTAAATAAGTTTAGCAATGTCAATTTAGGAAAGTGGTGATTAAAATGAAAGCTATAAGTGCTGAGGAAATACTAAGTGAAGACTTGGATTTTTTGCAAAAGTTAACGTTAAATTATGAAAAAACTAGCTACTCATATGGACCTATTGACATAAATATACTAGAGAAATTAATTAAAGCATTTGAAATAAATCACGATAAACACCATGTTATTCTTCATCCTACCAGTTTTATTTTGTCCATGATGCTGATATCAACACTTCCATTTTATCTTTTAAAAAGTGACATGGAGAGTGCTGCACTAGATGTCACTAGCATATTAAAAAAAGGTGATAAAGTAAAAGTAAATGGCTGTCTTGGAGAATACATAGGTATACAGAAAATAGATTCAGCTTATGTCAAAAATAATGAAAAGCTTATGATTAAATTTAGGGATCTAAATATATACCTGTCTGTTGAAGAGGCATGGAAAATTAATAGGTATGATGGGCAAGCTATAGAATTAAATAATTATAAATATAAGCCTAATAAGAAAATAAGTAAAACAAGAGAAATTTTTTCGGAAATCTTTGAATTAGATGAAGGAGATATTCCTAATTTCTCCAAGTCGGAGATTCTTATAGTAATGAGCAAAAAAGATATAATGGATAGGTATATTAATATTAATGTAGAAGATATTCCTATTAGTTTTATTTTCCCTTCAGCATATTTTTCCTCATCAAATGAATTATTTGAAAGGATAGGACCTGATGACCTTCAAAGAGATCCTAAAATTCTGTTTACTTCATCCCTTAATACAGCTCATGATTTAATAGAAAAAAGACCGGAAATTAAAGCATTATTAATCCACGGAATGAATAAAACATCAGGTAATTTAGCTGTCCTCGATAGTCTTATAGAAAAAGAACAGTTAAAAAATATTATAGTAATAGATGACTTACATAGATATGAAAATCAAGATCTTGATAATTTGGCATCCTTAGGTTTGGCGGTAAATGTTTATGATAAAGAATATATGAGGAAGTACGATACAGAAAATGAAAATAATGCAAAAGATTCTCTAGGAGACAACTATCTTACTGATGCTTTGAAGAGCCTGAGATATTTTAAAGAATCTGACAAGGAAATAAAGATTGTCTCCGATAAAGTGGAAGAAAATATAAAGGCATTGTATAAACTTCTTGACGAAGTAGATAAGGCTGATTTTGAAAATGATTATAAAAGTGCTTTTATAAAAAGAGTTTACAAAATAATTTTACAATTAAGGCTTTTGCCTGTACCGTTAGCATTTTTACAGGATAATAACCTTCACAATGAAATTCAAGATGCAGATACTTTTTTACAGGAAATGCGAGTATATATGTATTCCTCAACAGATAAATTTATTTTTGAAAAAACAGATGAAATTATTGAAATAGTAAAGAAACTTAGAGAACAACATGATAAGAGACACCCCAAAGAAGAAATATTTATTGATATAGTGAGAAATATGAGGAAAAAGGATGTTATTGTAACGAATGGCGGTCGATACAAAACAATCTTGATGGAACGAATGAGAGAGTGGAATGTGCATAACCCAATTAAAATAATTACCTTATCAGAATTTATGAAGACAGAACAAAACTTTCAAATGGCTTTATTTACAGGTATGTATGGAGCAAAACATGTAAAAACATTGTTAAAGCCCGGGGTAAAAAAACAAGTTATGGTTTTTTATAATGAAGAAGAGAAATTTTTTAATTACTTTGAAAAAAACCAGTCCACTTATCTTAACAGAAAAAATCAACTGCTGGAAGAGGAAGGTACTATATTAGCAGATGAAAAGGTAGAAGAGGTAAAACTAGAAGATTCTCTCTTTATAAGAAATTTTGATGATATATCCTACTTTATCAATAGTGGAATTATTAATACAGAGAACCAATATTTAGGAGAACAAACACGGGTGCAGGAAGCAATCCCTATAGAGTTTGAAGATGATTATATTGGATTTTTATCAGAAGGATATAGATGTAGGTGTGTAGATTATGAAAAAAAGGCAATGAAAATAAAAAAAGCAGCAGAGTTAGAGGTAGGAGATGAAGTAGTATTTGTAAAAAATTCAAAGGAAGATATATTTGAAAAGATAATGGCTCATCTTAAAGAAGCCAATACTGATATTGGTAAAAAGGTAAAAACAGCAAACTTGTGGAGAAAAGCACTAATAAAATATATGGATGAGAATCAGTTTAATTTTGAAGAGTTGCAAGTTAGACTGAAGAACATCGGATGTGAAAGAGGAATAGAAACTATTAGATGGTGGCTGAACAGTGAAGATTGTATATGTCCGAGTGGAAATGCACTGGAGAGTATTTCTCGCTTAACCAAGGATGAAGAATTAATTAATAATTTACAAGAAGTTGATATTGCCAGTAGGGAATTGAAAAGTATTCATATTCGCATAGGTAGATTGCTGGCATTTAAGATTACCCATTCATTGACAGATATTAAAGAAGAACAAGATCTGCTTCTTAAGGATTTAGAAAAAGATTTATCTGAGTATGCACAAACTGTTATTGTTAAAAATGTTTACAAAGATTTAGTGAAGGTACCTGCTATAAAAATTAATAGAATTATTGAAAAAGATAATTTGTAGGAGGGTGGAAAGTCGTGGCTAAAATGATACCACCTTATATACACCGCGATGTAAAGAGTAATGCAGAAAAAAGGATATATACACTAATACAAAATGATCTCCAACTTAAGGAATGGACTTGTATCCATTCCCTAGGGTTGGCGGAACATACATATAAAATACAGGGTGAAATCGATTTTCTTATGGTAGGTCCTAAAGGAGTACTGTGTCTTGAAGTCAAGGGAGGAAATGTAAAGAGAAAGGATGGTCTATGGTATTTCTCTGATAAATATGGTCAAATAACAAAGAAAACAGAAGGTCCATTTAGACAAATAGCAGATGCACATTTTTCATTGAAGCAAAGTTTATCTGTAAAATTTCCTGAATTTTTTAGCAACATTCTTTTTGGATATGGGGTATTATTTCCTGATATTGAATTCAACATTTCATCCATTGAATGGAGTAATGAGATTATTTATAATCGTAGCGATAGATTATATTCATTTTCTTTATATGTAGAAAGATTAGTAAAGTTTTGGGAAATGAAATGTCCACAAAAAAACATATTATCTAATTCTGAGATTCAAAAGATAGTGGATTATCTAAGGGGAGATTTTGAAATTATTAAGCCACTAAACTTTAAGTTGGATGAAAGAGAAGAGCTAAGTATAAGATTTACTAAAGATCAATATAGAGCATTAGATCAAATGGAGTTTAATGATAGGATGTTTTTTAGAGGTACTGCAGGGACTGGCAAAACACTGTTAGCTATTGAGAAGGCCAGAAGGTTGGCGGCCACAGGAAAAAAGGTTTTACTCCTTTGTTTTAATAAAATTTTAGCTGCAAAGCTGAACTCCCTTTTAGCGAAGGAAGAGGTAAAAAATACAATAGAGGTGGAATCTTTACATAAGTATTTTCTAAATGTAATCAAAAGATCAATTTGGTATCAAGAGTTTAAAGTCTCAAGCAAAGATATGCCATTAGATAAATTATACCGACAAGTATATCCTAATTATTTCATTAAAGCTATTCATGAAGTAAATGAGGAGTATAATTATTTAATTATTGATGAGGGGCAAGATTTTTTATATGAAAGATATTTTATAGCCCTTGATTATATTTTAAAAGGTGGATTAGCATGTGGACACTGGACAATCTTTTATGATCCTAGTAATCAAGCCCAAATGTATAATAACTTTGATGAGGCATTAGTAGGTAAATTAAAAGGCTTTGGGGCAGCTGAATATTACCTTGATTTTAACTGTAGAAATACAAAACCCATTGTTGATGCAGCCTCTTTAGTTTCTGGATATGCTGTAGAAAAAACAAGAGTACAGGAAGGTGAGCCTGTTGAATATCTCTATTACGTTGATGATAGAGAACAAATTGAATTATTAAAAAACACAATTACAAACTTACAATCTAATGGATTATCTTATGGTGATATTACTATTCTTTATCCAGAAAACAGTCTTGAGGATAGGATAATAAAAAAATTAGAAATAGATCATATTCCTATAAAAATAACTTATGAGAATGTAGGTTTATTAGATTATAATAGGGTATCTTATTGCAGTGTACAAGCTTATAAAGGTCTAGAAAATAAAATAATTATCTTAATTGGATTAGAGGAATTGGAGAATGATTGGATTAGTAGCATAAATTATGTAGCTATGACAAGGGCAAAACAAATGCTTGTGGTTTTACTTAATAGAAATTTGAGGGGATCAATGGGTAATAAGTTTATTAACTTTATACAGTCCAGCTAAGAATTGTCAATAACTAATTAAAAAATATTTGTTTTTTTAGATGAACTTAAAAAGGGTAACCTTAAGAAGCCTTTTGAAAGGTTTTCAAAAAACAGAAATTTCAAATGTGGAATTACACTATGCAGCGAAGTCGCATCTCGCTTTTAAGTAATTTTTTTGGTGTTGCTCCGGTGTGATAATTTGGAATTCTTTTTTATCACGAAGGATGGCAAATACGATGTTAC
>JAFIFG010000113.1 GCA_020832135.1 Clostridiaceae bacterium | reverse complement strand
TTCTTGACAACCCTTTCAAAACACTTTAAAATATACTTAAGAAAATAAAATATCTCCGAGTTTATACTTCCTAAAGTTCTAAATAGTTCTATGGAGTATAGACCTGTAGGGTATAGTTGGAAACAACTGTGCCTCCCATGGTGGAAAGGAGCAATACTAAGATTTTAAAATGCCTTTTCTAAGGCATTTTTTGTTTTAAGCTAGATTCACCTTATCCTATGGGGAGTTTTGGTTTTGTTGTCTTTTAAAAATAAACCTAATGGGGGTAGAGACTATGAGAATAAAAAACAGAAAATCTTTGTTAATTTGCACATTTATGCTATCATTAATACTAATGTTTACTACTGCCTGTACACAACAAGAAGTCGACATAGAAGTAGAAACAGCAACGGAAATTAGTAATAATAATGCATCTAATGAACTTTTATTGTCTACAACCACCAGTACAGAAAACAGTGGTTTATTAGACTACATATTACCGGTTTTTAAGGAAGATACAGGTATCGAAGTGAAGGTAGTTGCGGTTGGTACAGGGGCTGCCCTGCAAAATGGTAGAGATGGTAATGCTGATGTATTGATGGTCCATGCCAAAGATGCAGAAGAAGAGTTTGTAGCAGATGGCCACGGTATAGAAAGATTTGACTTAATGTACAATGACTTTGTTCTTTTAGGACCGTCAGATGATCCAGCAGCTATTAAAACCAAGGCATCTCAGAATATATTAGATGCCTTTTCCTTCATTCATGACCAAGAAGCCACCTTTATCTCTAGAGGAGATAATTCCGGTACACATATGATGGAAGTAAATCTATGGAAAGAAGCTGATTTAGAGCCAAACGGTAAATGGTACTTAGAAGCAGGACAAGGTATGGGTGCCGTTATTGAAATGGCAGATAACATGTTAGGCTATACTTTATCCGATAGAGCAACTTATTTATCTATGATGAGTAACTTAGATTTAATAGTTGTTACTGAAGGGGATGAAAGACTCTTTAATCAATACGGCATTATTGCTGTTGACCCTAACAAAAATAATCAAATAAATCATGCAGCAGCTGAAATTTTTATAGAGTGGATGTTATCAGAAAAAGGCCAGGGTTTAATTGGTGAATTTGGTATTGATACCTTTGGGGAACCTCTGTTTATTCCAAATGCCAAATAAACAATAGACTTTATCAAGGGGGGACGTAAGGTGGAAGAAATACTAAACGGCTTTAAATATGCAATAGAACTATTACTTTCATTTGATAAGGAAATATATGAAATTATTTTCTTATCTATTTATGTTTCCCTCGCTTCCACTCTTATATCCAGTATTATAGGTATTCCACTAGGAATCATTGTGGGTTCAAAGAATTTCCCCTTAAAAAAACTAGTGGTTCGATTCATCTATACCATGATGAGTATGCCACCTGTTATTGTAGGTCTTGTGGTATTTTTATTTATATCACGGCGTGGACCTTTAGGCCATTTAGGTATTGTCTTTACCCCTACCGCTATGATTGTGGCGCAGGTGATTTTAGTAATGCCTATTATAACAGGATTGGTCTATAATGGTACAAAGGAAAAGGGAGAAGAAATAAAGCGTTTAGCAAAAACCCTCGGGGCCAACAAAAGTCAAACCTTGATTTTATTGATTAAAGAACTTCGTATCAATATTTTTACAGGTATTGTATCAGGGTATGGTAGAGCCATATCGGAGGTAGGTGCCGTCATGATTGTTGGTGGAAATATTAAAGGTCATACTAGAGTAATGACCACCACTATTGCTATGCTCCGTAATCAAGGGGATTATGCTACAGCTATTGCTATTGGTTTAGTACTTTTATTTTTATCCTTCATTATCAACTCTATGTTATATCACTTTCAGCAGGGAGAATAGCTATGGAAATTATAATAGATGCCTTAGTGAAAAATTATGGTAAAAAGCAGGTGTTAAATATAGGAGGACTTCACATAAAAAAATCCTCCTTCCTAGGAATTATAGGACCTAATGGTGCCGGTAAAAGCACTTTGGTAAAGATCTTATCTGCCCTTGATAAGCCTAGCTTTGGGAAAATAACCTATAATGGTAGCTATTTAAATGCTACTGTGGCAAAAAAAATGACAATGGTATTCCAAAAACCCTATCTAATGCGCACTACCGTGTTTAATAATATCGCCTATCCCTTAGTTATAAGGAAGTTTAGTAAAGAAATCATAAATAATAAAGTTAATACCCTAATGAAGGAGCTTGATATAGAGGATATAAAGGATCAAAAGGCTTGGACATTATCGGGTGGTGAAGCTCAAAAAGTAGCTTTAGCTAGAGCTATCATTTTTGAACCTTCTTTACTTTTATTAGATGAACCCACCGCCAGTATAGACCCGGCTTCTTTATTGTTGATGGAAGGGGCAATTAAAAAATTTCATGAAAATCACTCCCCCACGATTATTATGGTTACCCATAATATTCAACAAGCCAATCGCCTCTGTAACAAACTGGCCTTTATGCACCAAGGGAAGATCATTGCCTATGATAAAACCTCCGCCATAATAAACAGCCCTCAACATCCATCAGTTCGTAACTTTATAAAAGGTGAAATTATTATCTAATTAATAAATAAAGGAAATAGAAAAACTGTATGCCCCAGGGTATACAGTTTTTTTTATGTGTTTGCTATACAGAGGTAGCCTCATTTGAAATGCCATGAATACGGTCTAATGTGGTATCCAGTATAAGATAAAGTAAATCTTCATATTTATACTGCTCCGCTTCTGCCATGAAGGCTAAAGAAGCTGTTTTTGTTAAAGTAGGAGTTCCATTTACATCAATAACCTTAGGATTTCCTTCTTCATCTTCCCTTATATCTATTCTAATAACATCACTAGCGCCAACAGCATCAAAGGTACTAACAGCTAATTGATAAAGCTTCCAATAACTTGGATGTTCCTTTGTAATGATTTCTCTTTCTTTCTCACCAATAGCTTCTGCTTTTTTAGCATCACAACCTCGAACCTTTTCTGTTATTGAAAAGGCCACCATAGGTAACACGGTTTTATACTCATTCCCTATAACCCCGACTGTATATTCCCTACCACTTAAATAACTTTCTACCATTACTGGAATGGGACCTAACGTATCTATAACATATTGTATTTGCTGCTGTAATTCTTGTCTGTTGTGGACAATAGATTTCTCCGAAATACAGATGCTGTTTCCTCCCCCACTGGGTTTTACAAACAATGGAAATTGTAGCTTTTCTTGCTGAAGCTCTATCTGCTCTCCGATATCCCCTAAGATTGGATCAATAGTAAAATAAACAGGAATATCAATGCCACGTTTTCCTAGAACCTCATAGGTTAAATTCTTGTGTCTGCAGATCTCCATAGTTTCAGAGGAGGAGTGCGATACGAAAACACCCAGCTGTTCCAAACTTTTTCTTACTTCAGCAGCTCCTGAACCATCAAATAGTGTTTCAGGATAATCTAAAAATCCTTCAGCAATACAAAATGCCAAATCAAAGGGTCCCTCATTTTCTACACAGCTTTGTAATTGTTGTTGATTTTTTAAATTTAGTTCAACAACCTGATGTGCCCAATTATTTAATATAAGACTCATTTTTTTAATGGCTTCAAAGGTCATACATTCTCCTAAAAAACCTTTCTTTTCCTCCCGTAGTACAGCATTGTAAATAAAAAGGACTTTCTTTTCCATCTCTACACTCCTTCTAAATTGTTTTTAAAATTATTATTTTTATAATTCAAAAATTTCGAACTTTTTAGATAATTTGTTTCTTATTTTGAATAATGAACTACAAATAATTTTAATGCCTTTTTTTCATGTTTAGGTATCTAAAGCTGTACTCATTACTTTATTAGAAGCTTACTTTATTTCCTCAACAGAAAAATTATAATCTAATTTGTCACCATAAGCAATATAATTTTTTTACAAAAATAAATTTTTAAGCACAAATTATTCACAGTGATTATATATGATGTAACCATAGTCTTTTCAAGCATTATAAAGACTTTATATTTTTTATGATAAAACATTTATTCCTTCATAAAATTTGTCTACATATCTGTACTTTCACATAATATATATTGTAATATTTTAACTTTTCTATCAAGATTTAATGTAAAATTCAACACATTATGCTATGATGTAACATGTGGAGTTATTTTTAATAAGGAGAGATTATCATGAGTAAAAAACTATATTTATCAGATTATGACAAAAAATTAGCGGGGGTTTGCGGAGGTATTGCAGAGTATTTTGATATAGATTCCACCCTAGTTAGAGTCGGTTGGATCTTATTTTCCTTTGCTGGTGGTTCTGGCTTACTTGCCTATATTATCGCAGCTTTGATTATGCCTCGTAGATGATTGAGATTAATATATTCTTTAAAAAAAGGAGGAAAAAGAAGTGGCAAAAAAGCTTTATGTATCTGATAGAGATAAACAAATATCAGGGGTATGTGGTGGTATAGCGGAGTATTTTGATGTAGATTCTACCCTTATAAGATTAGGTTGGGTAATCCTTGCCGTTATGGGGGGATCTGGTGTTTTAGCTTATATCATCGCTTCTGTGGTCATGCCAAAAAGGGCCTCATTGGAAAGACAATATATTGAAACTAACAAGGAAGATTATCAAGATAGGCATCATCATGAGGAGGAAGGTAATGATAAAAACCGTTATTTAATAGGTTTCTTGTTAATAGGTGTAGGCATCTTCTTCTTTGGTAGAACTTTCTTTCCTCATTTTGTATTTCTACATCCAATTAGAATGATTTTCAGAACTTTATTTAGCGGTTTCTGGCCTGTTGTTCTAATTGCTCTAGGTGTCATCACTATTATTAGTGGAAGGAAGTGATGAAAATTAATACAGAGAAATTAGCCAATGGTATATTTTTAATTGGTATAGGCCTTCTCTTTCTTCTGAGTAATGTCGGCATTATTAACTGGTCTATATGGAGCGCTTTCTTTAGATTATGGCCCCTTCTTTTAGTGGTGGCGGGGGTTAACATTGTCTTGAAGAACAAAGTAGCCGTTACAATCATCAGTTGGGTATTATTTTTCAGTATTTTCATGGCCTATGGCTTTGTGATGGAAGAAAAGCATGAAATTTATATAGAGGAAAATAACGAGCTTATTTCTATAGAGAAGATTGAAGATAATAAGGAGGCCCAATTGAACCTGAGGGTTGGAGGAGTAAAGCTACATCTATCTACAGTGGAGGATCATCTCTTAAGAGCCTATGTTAACTCCAATAGAATAGAACATAGTCTCCGACATGAAAATTCTCGTGAAAAAGCCATTATAGATTTTGAATCCATTAACCATGCTACTAATTTCATTGGTCCCTCTTCAGAGCATTATCGTTTTTATCTAAATAACGATGTTCCTTGGGATATAAATGCTAAAATAGGAGCAGTCTCAGGAGAACTTAACTTTTCTGCCTTAAAGCTTCACCACTTAGACTTAACAGTGGGGGCAGGTGACCTGCATTTGGTTTTTGGTACACAATTTGAAAACTCAACGATTAAAATTAAAGGTGGTGCCTCTAATATTAACGTTACCATTCCACAAGATGCAGGAGCAAGAATAAAGATTACAGGTTTAGTTAGCAAAAGTACCGTTTCTGATTTAGGATGGGAAAAGGTAGAAGACTACTATTATTCCCCTAATTATAAAGATGCAGATTCAAAACTTGATTTTGATATTTCTATAGGAGTGGGCAATATTAATCTTAATATTAACTAGAGCTTTAGGATACATGGTCTACGGTACATCTGTTAAACTTAAAAATAAATAAAGTTTTATTGACTGATGACAGTACAACCCGTCCTCAGTCTTTTTTTATATACCCTCACTATTTTTCAGCTGCATCATATATTTATAGACTTCTCTTTGTATGTTTTTAACAAAAGCATGTTGCCATACATGCTGAAATGCATTTTTGATATACTCTACGATATCCACATCACCGATTTCAACATAAGGTGTATTATTGATATATTTATAAATATAATCTATATTCTTTTTATAACTGTAGGATACATTATCGACTATGCTACTTTTATGGGAAATGTGATTAATCATTGCTTCCATCGTCTTTTTATTATAAGGGATCTCAAAAGTATGGCAATTTAAGTCTACTAAAGGCATCAGCTTCTTATTGTGTAATTTTTTAAAAATCATTCTTTCTTCAATGAAATCAATGTTAAAATAACATTTTACTATTTTGTTATATATTAAAGAGATGTTACCTTTTGTATTAATTCCACATTCTGCAAACTTCAATAAAATTTGCTTCGTTGCATTTATTTTAGTTGGCATAAAGTCATGTATAATAAAAATCTTTTCTCCCATATTAAAAATGTTACTTTTAGTGTGGACAGTATTTATATCTGTGTTTATAAATACATAGTCATAAATACTGCTAACTTTTCTTATAGATTTGTAGAACAGCTTTTCTTCTAATGTATTTTCCAAATTTTCGCAAGGATATGTATACACATCCACCTGCTCTTTTTCATGACTTCCCCTTATTCCCTTCAGTAAATCATCCTGAAGATTTCTACCCATTAGTGAATATATATTGGTGAAATAGTTTATCGACTTATTTCCCTCTGTTAAATCCACTAAAGCCACCCTATGGCCTTTTTCACTACATAATTCACTTAATGTAGCAATTAAAGATGTCTTGCCCGTATTACCTGAGCCTGTGAATAAGAAGGTGTTTTTCAACTTTTTAATCCAAGAGTTCGATTCTTTTTTCTTGGGTATTTCTGATACTTCCTCTATAATTTCAAGTTCAATAAGCTCATGTTTATCTAAACGCTTAAGTAAAACCATGCATTCTTCCAGGTCTTCACTATATAAGCACGAGCTATATATTACTTTTACATGTAATTCTGCATCAAAAGGTAACAGATAGTTAAAAAGTTCAAAAACAATTTCTTTTATGTTGTTGTCAGTAAAATCTATAATTACATTATAAATATCTACCTTATCAATGTTCTTGATACTGCTTACCCCCATACAGTTGTATAATAGCAGGTTGTCTTTTTCAAAAGGCTGTATATAATCATGGTAATAGTTTAATGAAGATACACCCGTTGTTATTATACATGTCTTTAAATTCTTTTCATGTCTGTTGGTAATCGTATCCATAATTATTCCTCCTTTTACTTCTATATATCTGAAAATACCACCTTTTTTTGGTAATTTCAACAACATTTTCTAAAATCCTACAAAAGTCCTATAGGATAAATGGTGTTTATTAAGATATATTTTACAGTAAGATACCTTTATTTTGGTAAATTATGTTAGGGGGCAAAAGAATGAAAAATAAAGTTCGTATTTATGTTGATGGAGGCAATAGATTAACAAAAGTTATGGAGGAAGCAAAAAAACCCTTCAATTTTCCTACCATTATATCAGAGCCTGGAATGGAGCTAGATTATGGTACAAGCTTTGACTTATTTGACCTACAAGTAGAGTCACCCAAAGTGGATTTTGATCATATGTTGGTGGAGATTTTTAAAGACGGAGAATCCTTAGGCAAAAAACTTGTAGGAAAGGCTGCTGAAAATAAGGGTGTATTGATTAGAGATAGAAATAGGTATGAGAAAAAATATAATGATGAAGTAATTAAATTTTGTATTTTATCAGGAATTGCATCTAACTTTGTTAAATATGAAAAAAACCACCAGGCTGTAGATATCACTATTAATCAGCCATTGGTAGAATACGTTTCCAACAAAAAAGCTTTTTCTAATCACCATGGAGAAACTCTAAAAGGTAATGTTAAGGTATTATATTACAATACCAACAATACTTCTGAAGTTATAAAAGAAGTAGTATTTGATATTGAAAGTGTCACCTTCTGTCCCGAAGCTATAGCTACCTTCTTCCATTATTCAGTAAATGAGAACGGAACTGTAAAAGATGAGTATATGGAAAACAAAAAAACTATTGTTTTTGACATTGGATCGGGACAAATTAATGTAGCTGCCTTTGATGGACTTAAAACAGTAGGGGTAAACACTTTTGAAAAAGGTATGTTAGATTGTTATGAAAAGGTGTCCATGATGCTTTTTAATAACTATAGAGAAAAATTAGATAGAAAACCCTATACCTATGACATAGATAACATGATTCGTTTTAACGATAAAATCCTTAAGGTGAAAAAAGGTGAAAGTATTGATGTTCAGAAGATTGTTGATACGGTCTTTGATGGTTTTGCTTATGAGCTTAGTAAGGATTTTAGAGAATTTGTAAAAACAAAATTCATTGGTAACTGTGACCAAGCAATCTTCTGTGGTGGAGGTAGCGAATTATTATTTGATTACTTAAACAACTATCTTGGTAATGATTTTTATTGTGTTAAAACCGACACTGCTGAATACCACAATATTATAGGTAGTATGTATTATAGAATGTATAAGGATGCAGTAAATAACTTTTAAAAAGTAGGTGGAAAATTTGTTGATAAAAGTTTCTGAAAAACCAATTATCGTAATGGATACTGGTAAAATTATAGGTGTTTTAAAAGGTTTTGTATTACAAAACAACAAAGTATCTTTTTTATATTGCAACAGTATAAACAAGTACTTCTATATCCCTATTGCTAATGCAACTATAGGTTCCGATGCCATTATGTTAAAAGACAGTGAGGACTTGAACATCCTGCATACCGATGCTGAAACCAAGGTTTATACTATTAACGGAAAAGAAATAGGTACAGTTACTTCCTTTGAAATGGATGAAACCTTTCATATAATGGGATTAGTTGTTGAAGATCTATTCATTGAGATCAATAAAGTATTACATATGGAAAATGTAATTATTGTAGACATGACTGAAACCAATATAGAAAATTCTACAGATGTAGTAGAGGAGGACGTGGATGCTATCTATAGCCCAATGGAATCTCCTATTACTATTGACGAAAAGCATACATTAAATCATAAAGATGATATACAAGAAGAAGCCAACTTAATCAATCATGAACTAAATCTAGAAACTCAACCTACTTCTATAGATTCATCTAGTGAAGAGGAAGAAAACAATTATGAGGATACACAGGAAGTATTTGAAAGTGAGAGTGACACTGATTCTATTGGTTGTGATGATCCATTAGATATAGAAATAGATCCAAGATATCATCATCTATGCGGAAAAAAACTTTTGGAAGATATTGTAATAGCTAAGGAAACTTATGAAGAAGGAACCACGGTGGATGCAGCTTTAGTTCAATTTGCTATTGATAATAATGCTATCATCAAAATCATCATGAATACAGAAGAATAAATACTTCTAACAAAACCTCTATATTTTTTGAATTATAAGCTGAAACTAGATATAATAGGCAGTAACATTTAAAGTATTGGAGGTAGAAATTTTGAAGTCCTATGAAAATTTGCAACAAGAATTACAACAAATAGATGGTCGTGGGTATAAGGCCTATAAGGATATAAAGGGACAGTATCAATTTTCCAACTATATTTTAGCTATAGACCACGTACAGTCCGACCCCTTTGCACCACCATCTAAATGTAGAGTGATTTTATCTCAAGATCAAGCCAAGTTCCCTCTTGAACTGTTTGATAAACCCTATAAACGAATTGCTGTGATAGATTTTTTAACAAGACTATTTGCTCATCATATTTATAAGTTCTATGATAAAGTAGGTGGTTCCGGAAAAAGCGGATTGCTAAGCATTGGTTTTTGTGGTCAACAAATCCTTGATAGAACCTCTATCGTCATAGATCAAAACAAAGTAGAAGCTAGATTCGAACTGGGTCTTCCTGCTGCAGGTAGGCGGATACTAGGCCGTAGTGCTACCACAATTTTCTCAGAAGTCCTGCCACAAATCGTGGAAAATACACTTTATTATCATAAAATCAATCAACAAAAATTAAAGCAGCAGGTGGATTTATCAGTGGATCAGCAGGCATTAAGGAGAGAATTAAAGAAAAGAAATTTAGTTGCATTTGTTGCAAATGATAGCATCTTGCCCAGAGAAAGCGGTGTTTCTGATAAACCAATGTCTAAGGGTGTTATAGCCTTTAAAAGTCCAGCTTCTTTAGAGGTAGAAATAAACCTTCCCATCAAGGGACCTATTAAGGGTATGGGCATTAATGAAGGAATTACCCTCATTGTAGGTGGAGGTTACCATGGCAAATCCACATTGCTACAGGCATTGGAATTAGGTGTGTATAACCATATTCCAGGAGACGGCAGAGAATATGTCATCACCAGAGAGGATGCAATGAAAATCCGTGCCGAGGATGGTAGGCATGTGGAAAAAACCAATATTTCTCCCTTTATTAATAACCTTCCTAATCAGAAGGATACCATTGAATTTTCTACAGAAAATGCCAGTGGCAGTACTTCACAAGCCGCTAATATTATGGAGGCTTTAGAGATAGGATCCGATCTATTACTTATTGATGAAGATACCAGTGCTACCAATTTTATGATTAGAGATGCTAAGATGCAACAGCTTGTAAGCAAGGAAAAGGAACCTATAACCCCTTTTATTCACAAGGTGCGTCAACTGTACCATGACTACCATGTTTCTACTGTTTTAGTCATTGGAGGTTCTGGTGACTATTTTGAAGTAGCGGATACGATTATTATGATGGATGAATATATCCCAAAGGATGTAACTACAGAGGCTAAAAACATATATGAAAATATGAAGTCCGGTAAAAGTATCAGCACCAGTGATGAGTTTGGGGACATTAGCGACCGGATCATCTTAAAATCCTCCTTTCCAAAATCACCAAAGGGTATAACTATTAAAGCAAGAGGATTACATACAGTTACCTACAATAAATTAAATATTGATTTGAATTTTTTAGAGCAACTAGTGGATAGCCAACAGACCAATAGCATTGCTGTGATGTTGGAATATATGATGGAACATATGGTGGATAATAAGAAAAATCTTAAAGAGATAATAGCTAGTCTCTATCATCTTATCGAAAAGAGCGGCTTAGATGCTATCTCCCCCTATACTGGACACCCTGGTAACTTAGCATTACCAAGAAAGCAAGAAGTAGCTTCCGCCATCAGTAGATATAGAAATTTGAAGGTAAAATAAAAAAGTAGGATGTAGGCTTTCATGCCAGTCATCCTGCTTTTCTAATACTCAACAATCAGTCTTTCCTCAAGACATTTTAGCTGTCGCAATGCATTGTCGGAAAGTTTTTCTACCAATTGCCTTCTATGATTTAATCCTTCTACAGCCTTGTTGCTCTTTTTTCGTCCCTTATCTATATCTACCCAAGATATTTTTTTATTTCGATAATACAAATCAAAGTCCGCCCATCTTTCTCCTTTATCATCGTATTCTAAACCTAATAAGATCTTCTTAATCTCCTCTGGCTTATATAGGGTGAAGAGTCTTACTTGATAAGCCAGCACTGAAAACAAAGTCAAAGCATGATCCTTCGTCCAACCCTCCTCTAATACCATGCCCATCTCCAACTGTGTCAAAACATGATTTAATCTATCATAATGCTCCTGATACTTTCCTTGTGTATCATATATATTAATTCTAACCTCATACCATTTCCTATCCTCTAGGCTGCGTGTAATAAATAATATGCCTTCACTCCGGAGTTTTTTGTAAATCATCGATGCAGGATGAGGTAGTAGCAATTGTGTATGCATCAAATCCTCTTTAGATAATCTTTTGGAAAGCTGTTTATGGGTTAAAAACAAAATAGTATCTTCCTTCTCACCCTCTTTAATAGCCTCCTCTAATGGTAAGTCTCTACCATCGTACATATTCTTTAATTCCTCCATTACTTTATCTTCTTCACCAGCTATCCTCATTACCATGGAGGATGGTCCCATATCCACTTTTTCTATTAAATGAGCTATCTTATTATTGATCAAAGCAGATAAACATACAGAAGCGGGCTCGTTAATTAGCACAATGGCTTTTGCATCCTCTATGTCTGTTTTTATTGAATATGAGTCGGTAATAAATATAAGACTACTATCCTCCGTTGCCTCATCCATCCCTCTAAAGAAATCCGTTATTTTCCCCTGTAAATTATTAGTTAAAAAATCCGTTACTTCCTCTATTTTGCTAGTTCTTAAAAATAATAGTCTTGGAGCCATCCTTATAAATAACATATATGTCTTCCCCCTTTATAGACTTATTCTTCTATTCTCCATCTTTCGAAATGTATTGGTGGCGATAGGATAGGGTAAGTGATAAATTTTCTCCGTAGATAAATCTATGATATTCATACTGTTTAATCCATTAAGTCCTATCTCATCCTCCAGTTGATAATGGTGGGGTTCAAAACTATGGCCAAACAAATGATACCCTACCCTTTGGCTTGATTCTACATGATAGTGACTTATATAAAAATTAAGGCCCTCTATCATTATACTACCTTCTTTTAAAGGTATTCCTTTTTCTGCTACCCTTCTAACCTCTTCATATAGATCATGATTACCTATAGCATAATAAATAGTGGCATCAGTAACCCCTTCTAATTTTTTGATAAATTTATATAACTCTTTTTTATAATCCCCTAGTTCATGAGGTGCGATTTCTAGCTTAATATTATCCACTATATCTCCTGTGTGAATAATATAGGTGGGCCTCAAGGCATGGATACATCTAATAATATAGCTGTGGATTTCTTCAGGAGTATCACTAATATGTAATAATAAGGGCCCCTTGGAATCCTGTATTTCTTGGGAAATATAAGGTTTCTCTATAAGTAGCTGTATATACTGCTTCATTTTCTCATATATCTTCATTGCAATTCCCTACCTTTCATTATTACACGATCGGAATTATTGTATTATTCGGTATACTACTAACCCCTTCCTCTTTTTAAATTATAGAAATTATAATTAAAAATAAAAAGACACAGAGATTTACAAAATCCTTTGTGTCTTTTCACCTCTAGCAATACACTTTAAAATCCCTTAGGAAGTAAACATCATTTTATATGCCTCTAGATGTCTAATCCCATCTAATTCCTTATCCTTTTTCATATAAGTGATCAAACTAGAATCTAAGTCTGTTGCTACAATAACATCTCTTAATGCCTTTTCAAATTCACTAAAATAACCTGCAAATAAACAACCTCTGTTATAATATAAAACAGCTGTATCTTTATTATATTTTATACCCTCCGTCAGAATTTCTAGGGATTTTTTATATTCCTTCTTCTCTTTATGAATAAGGGCAAGATTTAAATAAATATAAGGAAAATCTGGGTTTTGTTCTGCTGACTTAGTGTAATATTTTACCGCCTCTTCCTTTCTACCTAATTTATTTAAAACAACCCCCATATTAAATAGTGCTTTATAGTTATTAGGATCTATCTTGCATCCCATCTCCATAGCTTCAAGAGCAAGTTCATTTTCGTTGATTTCTTCATAAATAGAGCCTAGATTAACATTTGCCCAAAAATCACCAGGATTAATTTCTATTACTTTTTTATAGTATTTAATAGCCTCCTCCTTATTTTCTAGCTCATCATAAGCATTTGCAAGAAAGAAGTATGCCTTATCATAGGTGTCATCTAGTTCAATAGCCTTTTTATAATACTTTATTGCCTCTTCATATCGCTCTTCATTATCATAGACAGTACCTACACCATAATATCCCCTAGCATCCTTTGGATTAAGATCAACCGCCTCTAGATATTTATCCTTAGCAGCTTGATATTCCTCCAGCTCATCATAGGTAAGTGCCATATCTAGAATTAACTCTATATCCTCCTTACCTTCTTTATATCTATAGGCTTTTTCATAAAATTCCAAGGCCCGCTCCAATCCACCTTCTCTTTTAGATTGTTCTCCTAATACTTTATAATTGTTAATCATATATTGATGATCCTTCATCTTTTCTCAGTCCTTAACTGTAGTTTAAAGTTTTTTAAATTACTCTTTTATTATAGAATGGAATCTCCAGTAAAATCTATACATTTAAAATAAGGAAATAAAAACAAATAAATACGTCAATATTCATACCCGAACATTGACGTATTATAACACATAGATGGTTTCTCTTCAAAATATTATTTATTTTTTAGCATAGTGTATAGGATACTTACAAACTTTCCTCTAGTAAATGTTTCTTGACCTTGAAAACTTTCGGATTCCTTACCATTGGCAAATAAATCATAGAATTTAGCCAAAGCTACATAACCTATATCCTTGTCATCTATCTCCTGAATGTCACTATAGGACACCTTGAAAATTTCAGTAAACTGAGCCAATTCTTTTTGTTCCATTGCATTTAAAATCCATCTTGTTATTTCTATTTTTTCTACTGCCTCTAAAGGTTTAAAATAATCCTTAGTATTTTCAATAACATGGTTTTCTACGGCTGCCTGAATATACTTATAATATGGGTGGTCTTTATTCATATCCTTAAAATAAACCTCTTCTTCCTTTTGGTTGCTATTATACCAGTTAAAATGATAAAGTCTACTTCTCCATCCCATTTCCATAATCCATTTTAGTGCATCTTGACGAAGAAGGGTTTCATCTGGATAAAATGCTTCATTATTTTCTTGTAAAACACCCATTTTGTTCATCAATATGATTTCATTTCTATAGGGATGGTTTTCTAGATCTTTAAATCCCTTTATTTGAAGCTCTCTTTCCTCATGTACTTCACCACTGAAATTTAAGAAGCTTCCATCTTTAGCATCTATATAAGCAAAACCAAAGTCCTTTAAAGCATAAACTGGATAAAGTTCCTTCAAAGGAATATCTAACCGCTCCTTTTCCTTAGCAACTTGATCTCTTAATTGAATAAGGTATCTTTCGAAGCCTACAGCATCATAAAATTTCTTCTCTATAGTATCTCTACTCAATATATCCTTTGATGACTTAGCCTCTACATCAATCCATTTATAGTGGAACTGAACAATTTTATCTTCATCAATATCATAGGTTATATTTATATAGTTTCTATCATAAGGAATGTCATCAATATATCTGACCGTTCTAATGTCCAACAAACTATTTTTCTCCATAGATATAACTTCCAACTTTATTTCTCTAGCATCAATTTCAGGAAACATTTCCTTAATTTTATTGGCTATTGTTTCAGCTACTGTATCTTCATCTATTTTATTTAGCATATCCTCTTTGATCGCTTCTCTCTTCATACTGTCCTCAATAGAATATTCTCTGTTTTCTATTGGTTTAAAGGGTGTATTGTAGTTTACAGAAACTATATTTTTCTTCTCCGTATTTAAAACAGCATGTAGTGTATTTTCAGCACTATCATTTTGCCAATAGAAGGACCAGAATTTTCCCTTAATGCCCTCTTGTTGATTACTGTAACCACTATTTTGTAGTCTCATATCCTCCAAATTCAAGTTCTTTGACAGCATATTCATCACAAGCTTTTCAGCTGTTTCTTTAGACATAACCCCCTCTTCTGGAATCATCTCCACTCTACCATAATAACCTTCACTTGTACTGTCCTTTGCCATACTCTCTGTTACTGCGTATCCCCTAGGAAACATGTTGGAGAAATTATTGTAGATTTCATCTTTAGTAAGTAATCTTCCATCAACACCACTGATTATATCCGATACTTTGGGTTCATAGATATACACTGGTGTTAATATTGGCTTCTCTACTTCCCCTTTGTTATCCTTATATAGCTGAACATACTTTAAGTTAAGTCTACTTTCTTCTTCAAAAATATTTCTAGCCTTCTTTTCACTTATTAAATTTCTGTTATCTTTATAGGTAGCTTCATCCCAGTTCATTTCATAGTTTACAATTTCTCCACTAATTCCAGAAACTTGAATCCTAAAATAGTTGTTAGGGAAAAACTCATTTCCCAGCTTTCTCACGAACATAAAGTAGTAATCTTCTCCCTCTTGAAGATTTCTTTGAAGGTGATGCAGTACCATAGAAGGAGCCTCTACAGACACTTCCTCTGTTTCTCTAAATTTCTTCGGCTGTAGATTTTCTATGAACTCACTAGCTTTATTCTTGGCATCCTCTGGCAGCAAGCTAAGCACACCATCATAGGTAGTACGATCCCATTGATGAAATCTAGTAATTTCTCCTGTATCTGCTTCTGCTGTTATAGAAATATATCCTTCTTCTTTTTGAAATTCCATATGCCAAAGCTGCTTTTCTCGGGTATCTTGGGTAGTTAAGTTGCTATGTATCAATTTCATTTCTTCTTGGATATTCAGCTTATTCCTCATTAGTTCCTCTATTTGTGTCTTTGTGTAAATAGAAGATGTTACTTCAGCAAATACAATTCCACCAAGAGCTGTGGTCACTAAAGTAATAATAAGTACCATCGGTAAAAATTTTTTCACCATACTCTAACCAACTCCCTATGTATATTTTTATTTTTCTACTCCTATACTATTGTAGACGTGTATTTTTTTGAAAAGTTCCACAATATGATTTTTGATTTTTTTTTAATTTACCCCTTTACATAATATAAAAAATCCTATATAATAGATTTTGTTCGACAAACATGCTGATGTAGCTCAGCAGGTAGAGCACTTCCTTGGTAAGGAAGAGGTTCGGCGGTTCGAGTCCGCTCATCAGCTCCATTACTTAAGAAAAAATGCGGTTTTCAGGGATGTATCTGGGGGCTGTATTTTTTTGTGTTCTGAAAAGTGTGCGAGAATATGCACCACTAAATGTTAGTTTTTTTCTATACATTTTTAAAGCAAATGAAAGCCAGAGATCATCAGTGGTGATCAAGGAATCCACTTCACAAATCCTGACTACCTAAAACTATGGTGCGCCCTTCGCTTGGCGCACAAAACGTCCCCTTGGCTTTTCAATGCATTTGTTCGTATTTATCGCTATTGTCAATTAACGGCTACTCTTTTTAGAATAAATGTTTGTTATAACTCTTACCCAAGAGGTTCAGGGTTCAAAGCCCTGATGAATTCCCAATATATTTAAAAGCCTCACAGGAAATAGTCTGCAGGCTTTTTTCATGCTTGTTATTGAGCACATGACCAACCAACTTAAGGAAAGAAGTCATGTGTTGTGACAAAAGCTTATAGCTATAAACTGTATCATCAAGTATCCAATTGATATGATTGAAAACATCATGGTACCATAATTAATGAATAGTCCTTTTCTATTGATAAAAATTTTTCATTATCAAAGTAAAACACATCGTCATCTCCTACTAAACTCATGGAAGACCAATAGAAAAAACCACATGGAATCCATGTGGTTTTTCATTGATTTTATACTACGCCAATTCCTGCCTCTTGGAAGGTAATCATTTTTTCATTCATAAAGGCTGCAGCTTCTATAATATTAAAGGATAATGCTGCACCAGTTCCCTCTCCTAATCTCATATCCAGATTTAACATAGGCTCAAAGCCCAAGAAAGCAGACGCCTTGGCTGATCCCTTTTCTTCTGAAGCATGAGAACAAATGAGATAATC
Source organism: Clostridiaceae bacterium (assembly GCA_020832135.1). Classification (GTDB taxonomy): domain Bacteria; phylum Bacillota; class Clostridia; order Peptostreptococcales; family Natronincolaceae; genus JAFIFG01. The sequence continues at coordinate 25,529 of JAFIFG010000113.1, read as the reverse complement.
CCGTACTTTTGGCTCTATGGCAGTGGCAATGATTGCAGCTGCAGTTGAAATATATCCGTCTACTACTACAGGTACACGGTTTGCTGCTCCTGCCAACATAACCCCGGCCATTCCAGCAATATCAAGACCGCCAACTTTGTAGAGTACATCAATGCCATCATTTTTATCTGGTTTATTGATCTCAATAGCTCTTTTAATCACTGCAACCTTGTTGTCTAACTGTTCCTTTGGCAGATTTGCTCCCACTCCCGTGATCTCTTCAGGGGCTGTCTGACTCATAACAGCCAAGATCGCTGTACTCGGCGTTGTATTGCCAATCCCCATCTCCCCAGTGCCTAATAAATTTTTTCCATTTTTTATTTCTTGCTCTGCAATCTCTATCCCTACTTCAATAGCTTTGATCGCCTCTTCCCTAGTCATGGCAGGTTCTTTGGACATGTTGGCAGTTCCAGGTCTAATCTTTTTATGTATGATTTTAGAATCTGCAAGATCTCCAGCTACACCAATATCCACTGTAATCACTTGTGCTCCTGCTTGAGCTGCTAAAGCACATACTCCACTAACCCCATTGGCGATATAACCAGTCATCAGGTGTGTAACCGATTGTGGCGCTGCTGAAATCCCTTCCTCACATACACCATGATCTGCTACCATGACAATAATGGCTTTGTTATCTAGCTTTGGATGTAGCTTTCCTGTGATCCCAGATAACTGTACTGCGATATCCTCCAGCTTTCCAAGACTTCTTTGAGGTTTAATCAGATGATCAATTCGACTTCTAGCTTCCTCCATTGTTTGTTGATCTAATGGTTGAATTCTTTCTAAGATTTGATTTAGCTTTTTCATTTTTTGTCCTCCTTTATTCAATACAGCACACTTTTCTCTTTGAATAGAAATCAGTCTCTGTTAATTCTAGCTTTGCAATGCGGATATTGGTCAACCCCACTTTTTCTGCATCACAGGTAACCTTTTGCATATACTCATTTTGGAGTGTAGGAAACACACTGGCCTTATCTAAGGGCACTATCTGAATATTTCCTTCGTCACTGTATTTGATATACCCTTCATCTGCTTTGAATACATAAAATAGCATAGTTACCTCCTACTTGCAGCTAGCAGCGATTCAAGTTTTTCACAGCCTGTATGTAGATCGCTGTTTTGCATTCTAACCCAGTCTCTCAATTTGTCTAAAGCCTTACCAGATAAAATGATATCTTTTGCGTGATGATATCCATGTTGAATAGATTCTACTTGCCCCATCATATAGAAAATTAGAGCTGCATTTAAGCATACTATGTCGAATCTCGTGCCCTGATCTTCTCCTTTAAGAATTTTCAAAAGCCTAATGGCTTCCTCTCTACGATTACCCAGTGGTCGAAGCTCTTCTTTATTCCCTCTTACAATACCTATATCTTCAGGCAAAAAAGAATAATGTTCAATCCTACCATCCTCTTTTAATTCTGCCACATAGGTCCTACCCACTGTAGAGGCTTCATCCATTCCTCTGTCACCTTCATCTGTCAATCCATGAACAACCAGTGCTTTCTTATATCCGATTTCTTTCATTATTTGTGGTACCAGTTCTAGTAATTCTTTGGAATATACACCACGAACTCCATAGGTGGGCAATGCAGGATTTGCTAAAGAAGCTGAGATGTTTAGAACTGTACCAAAGGATATTTGCGAAAGAATTCTGCCTAGGGCCACCGGATGTACCTTTGGACTCATTCCATTGAATATTCCAATACCCGCACTCTCAATACTTTTCTTAACTACCTCGCTCTCACACTCCACATCAATTCCTAATTCCTCTAAAATATCTATAGTTCCACATACAGAGGTCAATGCTCTAGCTCCATGTTTCGCCATTACCACACCACCCGCTGCAGCCACAATCGATGCGCAAGTACTGATATTAAAAGTCTTAAAGGAATCCATACCTGTGCCGCAATTATCTACTAAAGGGCTTTCTATATCAGGCTTTACCTTGACTGTATCAGTATGATATATTGCCTCCCAACTTCCCGCTATTTCCTCTGCGGTTTCTCCCTTTGCTGTTAGTGCTGCTAGAAAAGCTCCTTGATGCATATCCGTTTGTTCATTTTTCAAAATTTGCATAAAGGCAATTTTTGCCTCATCCCTCGTTAGATTTTCCTTTCTGATCAGCTTAGCAATGCCTGCCCCAAATTCCTTCATTGACATTAATTCCACGTCCTTCATACCCCCTCGTAATTATTCATAAATTATCATAACGGATAAGTCCGTCATATCTTGAACCATTTGTATTCCTTTCTGGATTTCTTCTAATGTGATCCTTTGAGTATCTATATCTTTTACAATTACCTGTTGAGCTGCTATCATCTCCAAGGCTTTTTGATTGTGCATTTTACTACATCCATAGGCTCCGATCAGACTCAACTCCTTATAATGCACCTTATTAAAATCAATGTTAACTCCCGCTCCCTGCATCAATCCACTGAAGAAACCAATTTTTCCTCTTTTTCGTACAGCTTCTAAGGATTGCTCCATAGCGATTGCTTCTGAACAGCATGGAATGGCTGCATCGACACCCTTACCCTTAGTGATCTGCTTGATTTGCTGCTCTAGGCTTTTTTTGTTTGGATCAATAATATAATCAAAGGGATACTTCTCAGCTGTTTTTAATCTCTTTGCATCGGTCTCGACAACAATCACCCGGTTAGCCCCTCTGGCCTTTGCCAATTTTAGGTTTAATATACCTAACCTACCAGCTCCAAATATGAGTACGTTCTCTCCTTCATCAATCTTCAGAGCATCCTGTATATTGATACTACAAGCTAATGGTTCTGTATAAGCAGCCTCTATATAAGTTACATACTCGGGTATCACGTTAAGAGACCCATTTTTTACACTTGCTTCCGGGATGATCATATATTCTTGAAAACCACCATCATAATGGAATCCTATAATTTGAACATCATTGCATAGATTATCCTCCCCTTTCCTACAATAATCACAAGAACCACATGCTATTCCTGGTGCAACCTGTATTCGATCACCAATATGAAGCCCCTGCACCTCTCTTCCGATTTTCACAATTGATCCAGTTAACTCGTGTCCCAGGACTCTTGGTGTTCTTAGGTCTCTTTGTCCTCTGGTGACACACTTCATATCTGTTCTGCAAATTCCACAAGCCATTACCCGAATTAGGATTTCCTGATCACCGCAGAGAGGAACTTCTCGTTCAACAATTCTTAGTTTTCCAATATCTTCTAATACTGCTGCCTTCAACGGACTCTCCTCCTTTTTATGCAATAAAAAAAACCACACCAATAAAAGGTATGGATTTTCCATCATCCTCACCGAAGCCGATTTTACACACGAATCGACTGGCTCATTTTAGGCAGGTCTCCTGACTCAAGATCATTGTCTCGTGCCGCCTTCCCTCTTTGTGAGGTGGCATTCTGGCACTTACTCCCTTTTTACAGTGGCGGGCCCGTTCGGGACTTTCACCCGATTCCCTATTCTCCCAGTTTTCTAGGCACCTAAACGATGTTGCTATTATGTTTTCATTTTTATTATATAAGTAAACTTCAAAATCGTCAATATCCTTATACGTGTAAATTTCTCCTTCTCATTTCTCTTGTGTCTTTCTAATATAATCGTGCTCTATTAAACACTTTAAGTGTTTCCTAAAAGTTTCTTCTTTGCCAAAGCATAAATCTGTAGATATTTTTCTAACTCCTGGAAAGACAGTATCTCCTGCTCCTGCAAATGTACAAAATAGGCATATATAGTTTTGGCATCTCTTGTAAGTCTTTGGTCTTGCATAACTAGTTTGGGGATAATTCCATATCCTCTAGATCTCACACCTTTTATAAGCACTACCGTAGTAAATCCTTCAATAATTCTAGTAATCTTCTTCTTTGCTCTTTTACAACATAGGTATCCAATTCGTGACTAACGTCTACTATTTCTGCACTTTGTAAATCTGTCTCTTCTTCAATTTTTGTACTTAAAATTGTTTTCAGTTCTTCGATTTTTTTCATATGTAGATACCTCCTTAACATCCTTCTAGAAAATGTGAAAAGAAAAAACGCTTATTGTCATTAAGCGCCTTTTATAATTCTGGTAAAACGTTGCTAGTTTTAATGTAAAGAAAAACCCTACAGTGTGCCAACGGTGTGCAAGTTAATCATAACATATAGATATAAGTCTACACTCGCATGCTTCTGTCAATCCCCTATGCCTAAGTTTTATCAATGCTTTCATCTGTATAGTGATACATACTGAAAGAGCAAGATAATATGATTTTTTTCATTTGTAGGAAGAGGTTCGGCGGTTCGAGTCCGCTCATCAGCTCCATTAAAACTATTGAAAAATGCAATTTCTAGAAGAGGTCTAGGGGTTGTATTTTTTTATGTTTTTTGAAATTGCAAACATTTTGCAAACATGTTTATAGAAAGCAAGAGCAAAAATGCAAGAGCGGTGATTTTCCTTTCTTGCTTCCACTACCTTCATACAGATACTATGAAGTATGCTATAGTGATTTTTACTATCAGTTTATTTATTTCATATGGTTCTTAAAAGATGATGTGAATAAAAGAATCAAAGTTTTATAGCACCTATTTCCAATTTAATCTATTCATTATTACTTTTTTTGTAATAAAATATAGTACATAAATAATTAAATTCACAGCTCCTACTTGAGGCAAAACTCTACTTAAATCTAACATAAAATTTTCTCCCCTCGTAAACATTACTACATTTTTTTACAAAGGTGCTATATATTTTTCATCTAGAACATTATAAAAAATGTAGCAACTTATTTATGTAATATAAACTAATGTAGCTATAACAAAACTAGCACTTAAAAAGAATATTAGCCTCCCCTGGCTTCCTATACTACTATTTATTGATGGTAACCTTCTCTTATATTTTCATCTGTTATAATTATTACATCTATGTCGGCTAAAAAAAGGTGATATATTACTAACAATAGTTATATTCTATTTATTGTATTTATCTCTTTCTTTACATAAGTTCGAAAAAAAGTTTCCTATCCCTAATTTTTCACCTATCATGTTTGCAACTTTCATCCAAATGCCTGTAATTACTGTAAATATAAGTAATAATACTAGAATTGCAATCCCAAATTGAATACGTTCCATAACTTCCCCTCCTGGCATCACCAACCGGATCAAGACTTGAAGGATTAATAATAAACCATAAATGTAAATACTACGAAACTATCGATGCTATTATAAATCGAATACAAGTTTCTTTGTCTGTCAACATCTCATAAAAAGTGGGTTTTAATGCTTTTATAAATTTTTGAACCTTATTGATAACAATCTCCCCCTAAAAATTCTAGAAACTAATTTATGATATACTTTGATATTCTCAAAGCTTTATAATTATCCTTCACAGTAATTTCACAAGGTATATTAATTTCTCCCTGGTATCTTATCAACAGAATCTTCCCTCTGATTTAATTGATTATAGTTTCTTCTCTCCCTACCATAATATTTCAATCCCCCAGTATCTCCATCAAAGATAACTCCATAGGTCGTACCTTCATAGAGGATATGTACTTCATATTCCATCTCCCCTTGTAGATTCCTTACCTTAAAAATAGCTTGAACAGTTGTGTCTGGACTAAGCTTTTCTAGAATTTCCTCCTGTGAAACTAGAGGAAGCTTCATTTCTATATCATCATGATCTACTATATAAAGTTTAGATACAGCTCCATAGTTTGTTAAGGTTAATTCAACTTTTTGTTGTTCATCATAAACGTCATCTATCTTTTGAATATAGGCATAAGTAATGCTTTGAAGTTTTTTACTTTCTAAATCAATAGTTACACTCCTGTCATATAAAAAACCAACATCACCAAATTTAGCTAAAATTTCTTCTGCTAAAGCGTCTAATTCCTTCTCTGTATACATATCAGATGTATTTTGATTGGAGGGTATTATACCCCTCCAACTATATAAAGTTACTTCTCTACTGCCTTTATGGTATAGTACTTTATATTGTGTTTCTTCATTTAAACCATAAATACGAATGTCTTCATCGTCATGGGTGGAAAAGATAAATTTTTCCGTATATTTTTCTTCTCTATTATCAAATGGTAAAGCTTGATCAGGTATGGCTTTTGAGAAAACTTTCTCTGAGAACTTCTTTGCTCTTAAAAAATGTACTTCCTCAAAATCTCCCTTAAAATCTTGTAAAAAGCTATATTCCTCTGAATCAATCAAGTCATTAGCTATGGTGGAAAATTCCTCATAAATAGTTACTATTTCATCTCTAGCATTTCTCCATGCTTCACTATTCATATCATCAGTATCCCCTAAAGCTTCTCTATGTGCATGAATTAATGCTTCATTATAAGCATATAGCTTTTTTAGATACCTCTCTTCAGAAGGGCTAACCCTGCCATCTAATAAAATATTGTCTATAACACGATCTACTTCTCTATATAAACTTGGATACTCATGGCGTCTTGTAAAATTCCCTCTATCTGCCGCATAACGTTTAGAACTTAAGTAATCCAAGAGAGCTTTCCTGTCCATAAAAGATTTCTCCTTAGTAAAGCTATCCTTCTGTAAAATGAATATACTAGAAATAGATTCATTCATTTCCTCTAAGGCAATACCAAAGTCTTGAAAATCATAGTACATTCTATTATTGAATTGATCATGTCTAACAAAATTGTTTTTTATATAAAGAGACAGAACCAGTACAATTAATCCCATCACGATATCTGTTATTTTCTTTTTATGTCTATCTTCCATCGTGTCCTTCCCCCTTGTAATTATTTTTATGTGATTTTAGAATCAATATCATTCCCTAAAGGATTTTTCATATCCTATCTTATTTCTTTATGGTTACCCCATCTATTTGAGCATTTCCTTAGGAATGGTCAAATCTAAATTTAGTGAAAGTAATAGAATACATAGTTACAGGCATTTCTGCTGTGGGCTATGCCCTAAAAATTAAATGTACAACAAAAGTTAGTACAGATGTCACTATTGCTAAAACCATACATAATGTACTTATTTTCCATGACTTTTTCAGTATACCATTAAAATGCTTTCTATCTTTTTTATTTGTGAAAAAATAACCTAAAATAGATACATCAAAGAAATTTTCAAACACTATCCCAGCAACAGCCAATATCATAGTAATATATATCAACAGATTAAACAGAATATCTGCGAAATCTGATTCTATATTTTATCTCCTCCTACAGGCACTACCTCACTTTTCTTCCTTCACACAAAAAATATTGTGCACCAAATTTACATCTTTTAAAACATACCGAATATACTATCAAGCTACTAATAATCTCACACTACAGTCTTAGATGAAAAAAACATCAATTTAAATCCTTCATTAGTTTGTAAGTTTTTTAAAAATATCATCTACTAATCCCTTATCATCATAATTAATAATCTTATTCCAATCTATAATCTTATCATTGACCAGCACTCCATTTTCATAAATTATGTTTTTATGCCTTCCTCTTTGAAGATATAATAATGATAAAAAAAATGAACCAATAACTCAAGTCAATATGCCAAAGAAATTGCTTTCATAGTAAGCTATAGTATTGAGTTCTGTCAACATAAGGTTTTCATAAAAGTACCGTCTTAAATTTCTTAAGTATTCTACATTTAGTAATTGAAAAACACTATATTTCGATCCTCTGCTTTCACTCAGGTGAAACTTTGTTTTGAAGCTATTTTTCTTATTGCTAGCGGTGACTTTTTTATTAACTAAACTACCATTTGAGTTTGGTACCTCTACTTTGTCTATACTATATTCCTTAGCACTAATAATTGCACCTGTGATATTAAGGTATCCTCCCTCCGGTTCCCTAAGTTGGAGATATTCTATTCTTTCCAAAAGGAGAGAAAGATTATCTTGGCACGCCTTTAAAATAGCCTTTATATTTTTCTTAGATACATGATATTTACAAGAAAACTTCTCCAGAGCCTCCAGTACCCTCCTTTCTTTTTGCTAAAAACAAACCACATTTTCCTCCGTTACATGATTTAGAATATTCACACTATGCACAGGTGACTTTCCCTTGTTCTTGCCTCTTCATCCATAGATAACAACACATATTATTATTTGTGTGTTTTTTCATTGTCTCCTTGTCGCTTTCTGCTATTAACATTCCATCACTTTGTAATAGCTTTAAAAAATTTTTCACCTTCGTATTAGACCATCCCCACCTATCACACAATTGCCTGACGGAAGTTATTTTGCTACCTCTCTTTACTTTAATCAATTCATTGTCTATCAATGCTTTGTTATCTTCATGGTTCACCATTAATAATATATCAATCCATGCCTGTCCTCATGATATTTTCATATTGAGAACACTCTCTCTTTCATCATAGTACTCAGAAAGATCATATTCAATAGATTTTAATGAAAATATTACAACAAAGGTGGATAAGCTTACAGCAGATGTAGCAAGCATCACTACAAAAACAGATAGAATAGACAAAATCAGATAAAAAATCAAAGCCCGCAATTGTGATTGAAGTCTTAAAATTCCAACACTTATAAATAATGAGCAATATCCAATAAAAAGTATCAGAATTCCTTGGTAAGGAAGAGGTTCGGCGCTTCGATAATTAGTGCCATGTTCTTCCTATTCCTGCCACTATTACTAATAACCCACCTTGTGATACCTTTTGTTTAACCAATTTATAATACTTATCTAAAGTATTCCTTCCTTTCAAACTTGTTTTTGCCTCTAACTTTTACAAACTTATACTTATATACCCCATATACCTTTTTGATTCCTTTTGTTTATTCTATACAAAACAATACATTAAATACGATAATATTTTTTGTTGCCTTATATACTAAATTAGACTTATAATAGTTAGTATGTGATATTCATTGATAGCTATTATGGATGACTCTATTATTATACTTAGAACCTGGATAGTGGCAGTTATGTTGTATTCTACATATTTTTATTAAAGTAATATAACTGAAAATACTGATTATTCTATTAATTGAAATCCAGTCTGGCATTATAGTTGTAATGGACATCACTATTTTTGTTTTTATTGTTAAATTAAAAACATTCTAACGAGGAGGAAAATTAATGAAGAAAGCAATGAATCGCTGGTTTGTTGTATTTGGTGCTGTATTAATACAAATATGTATAGGTGGTATTTATACATGGAGTCTGTTTAATCAGCCCCTTATGGATGTATTTGGTTGGGAAAACAATGAGGTATTTCTTACCTATTCAATCGCTATTTTTGTTTTTGCTTTTGCAACTATTTTTTCAGGTAGACTTCAGGATAAAATAGGTCCAAGAAAAGTTGCTACTATTGGGATTATCCTTTATGGTGGAGGATTAATGTTAGCTTCTACAGCTACTTCTCTTTTGCAATTATATCTTTATTATGGTGTTATAGCTGGAGCTGGTGTTGGTTTCGTCTATGTTTGTCCATTGTCTACATGTGTAAAATGGTTTCCAGAGAAAAAGGGATTTATTACGGGCATTGCAGTTGGCTCATTTGGACTTGGAAGCTTGGTTTTTAAGTCTGCAATTCAACATTTCATAGCTACAAGTGGAGTTTCTTTAACCTTCTTTTATCTAGGTGTTATTTGTATTGTTTTAGGTTTAATTGGAGCTCAATTTCTAGTACTTCCACCAGCAGGATATTCAACTGTTAAGAGTGCTACTGTTGATAAAGAAAACAACTTCACAGTTGGAGAAATGATTAAAACAAAATCCTTCTATTTAATTTGGATCATGTTCTTATTAGGTAGTATGAGTGGGCTTTTGGTTATAGGGTTGGCCAAAGATATCGGTATGCAATTAGCTGGATTAGAAGATGCTGTAGCAGCTAATGCGGTTGCTATGATTGCACTATTTAATGCTGGAGGAAGAATTACATGGGGTACACTTTCAGACAAAATAGGAAGAATCAAAGTCGTAACAATGATGTTTATAATTACGGCTATAGCAATGATCACAATGAGTTTAGTTACCTTGAACTACGCTACTTTCTTTATTTGTTTAGCTAGTGTTGCCTTCTGTTTCGGAGGATTCTTGGCAGTATTCCCAACAATAACTAACGAATATTATGGTATTAAAAATCTAGGTGCAAACTATGGAATTGTTTATCAAGCCTATGGTGTAGCTGCATTAGTAGGTCCAATAATTGTTTCAAGTGTAGGTGGTTTAAAGCCTACATTCCTTATAGCTGCCGTTCTCGCTGTATTAGGTGGAGTTCTAACCTTTATTGTAACTCCCCCTGTCCTACAAAACGTGCCAGTAACCGAACCTATATCAATTGATAGTGTATAATTAGAAACAGCGGCTCAATATAGTCGCTGTTTTTTTGTCTTTTTAGAACATTCTTTTAAATGTTGAAGGATTTCCTCTTTGCTTTTCCCCTTTATTTGCAGGTCCTCTGCTCTATCTAATAAAGATACGAATTCTCTAGAGGGCTTGAATCCCTGCTGTATTAAGTCATCTCCTTTAATAAGAGGAACAAATGCTTCATCAAGTTTCAATTTTTTTCTTTTGTTTTTCATCCATTCCTTCATAATCTCTAACTCTTCTAACTTTCCATCACACGTTCGACCTAAGCTATCGACTATGGAAATTAACATAATTTCATCTATATCATGATGAATGAAAAACTTCTTTAATTTAAAGTCACTATCCTTGTTATCTTCGCCTCTATGGAATTCAAAAAGCTTCATATGGTTTTTTGTCATTTCTAAAACGTAATCCTTCAATCGTCTCTCTATGGTTAAGCGACTTAGGAAGCTTCTAGCCGCCGCCACACCCTCTTCTCCATGATTATCAAAGACACTTCTATCTCCTTGATCTTTCTTCGCCACAGGTTTTCCCATATCATGACAAAGAGCAAGATACATAAAGCCTCTAGGATTTTTAGAAGCCTTTTTAAATTTAGCTGCTCGATCTAAGACCATCATGGTATGGGTCCAGATGGTACCCTCCTGATAATAGGGATTGTTGTGGTCACACTTTACCATTGCATAAAGCTCTGGAAAGTATTCTTTAACGATACCCATCTCCCTCATGTTATCAAAGAAAACGGAGGGCTTTTGACTTTTTAATAAAGCCTTATTAAATTCCTCATAAATTCTTTCCTGAGGTATATTTTTTAATCTAGGCACTAAATTTTTGCAAAGTTTCATAGTATCTTCATCTATCTTCATGTTAAATCTTGCCGAAAATTGACAAGCTCTATATACCCTCAAAGGATCCTCCATAAAGCTATCTTTATCTGTATGTCTTATCCTTCCCTCTTTAATGTCCTTTTGTCCTTGAAAATAATCATAAAGTTTTTTCGTAAGGCAGTCCATAGCCATGGCATTAAACCGAAAATCTCTTCTTCTTAAGGCTTCCTGTAGGGATATATCTTGGGTGTTTTTCATTTCACTATGAGGAATAGAAAAATCTATATCATAGCCTTTAATTTGTAAAATTTCATAGGATTTTCCCATGAACTTTACCTCTCCATAGCGAGATAAAACTTCCTTTAATTTCTCTAGGTGAATTTTGTAAACTTCAATATCAATATCATTTACACCGTCTACATTTATTCCCATTATTTCATCTCTTACATAGCCTCCTACATAGTACATTTCCCCGCCTTCTACAGTTATGTCTCTAGCTATTTGGGTTATTATATCTTCTCTTCTCACCTTGACCCCCACCTTTCTTTCTTTATTAGATCTATAGTGGAGTATTGCCTACTCTTAGTCTGAAGTGATTTTACAAGAGTCTCTCTTTTTCTTAGGGTTTTTATTCGTTACTGTGAGGAAAAATCCTTCTTTTTCTGAAATAAAAGCATGAAGGAAACCTTCTCCTGTCTTGTTACTATCTTAAAAATAATAAATAATAGCAATAAAATCATAGAGGTTTTTTACAAAAAGATGTAGAATAAATATAACAAGTAAAAATTGTACTTTAAAGAAACAGAGGTGATTTTGGAGTGAGATATAAAGATACCAATACCTATATGGAACTATTCGACGATGCACTGATAGGGATTTTTCATAGTACCTTCGATGGGAAATTTATCTATGTTAATAAGGCTTTTGCTACTATATTAAAGTATAATTCACCTGAGGAAGTATTACTTTCTATTAAGAATATTGAAGAGCAGATATTTGTAAAAAAATATAATCGACAAATAATATTGGACCAATTAAAAAAAGAAGGTAAGCTTTCTAACTACGAAATACAATACTATTGTAAAGATGGTAATATTGTAACTACCCTTTTAAATATGCAGATCAGAAAAGATGCATCAGGTAAGGACCTTTATATTGAAGGGTTTATAAGCAATGTGACATCCTTAAAGAAAAAAGAAGAAAAACTAAAAATGAGCCAACGAATACAGCAGGATTTAAATGAAGAATTAGCGACAGTCCTACAGCAACTAACTGTAAACGAGGAAATATTACGTAATAATTATGATCAGCTGAAGGAAAAAGAAGCTGCCTTATTATATCAAAAAAAATCTTTTGAATGTCTCTTCAACAATTCACCGGATGCCATTGCTCATTTTGATGAAAATGAACGTATTATAGATGTTAATCCAGAGTTTATTCAATTATTTAGCTATACCTATGAAGAGCTTAAGGACAAACATATAAATGACATTATTGATCCCTTTAAGAAAATGGAAAATTACCTTACTTTTGCTGATCTGACGGAAGGAGATTATCAATTACACGACACTGTAAGGTATGATAAATATGGAAACCCTATTGAAGTTTTTGCTAGAGGAGTACCTATTGTTATAAATAACAAAACTGTTGGAGGCTATGCCATTTATACTGATGCAAGAATTATAAAGCAAGCAGAAGAACAAATTAGAAAACAACAAAAAATACTAGAATCCCTTTTCAAATATTCTCCGGATGCCATTGTACATCTTGATATGAATCATATTATACAAAATATTAACCGAACTTTTACCGATATTTTTGGTTATACAGCAAATGAATGCATTGGCAGACCCCTCGATGAATTAATTATAAATAAAGAGCTTTTTGAAGAAAGTCAAATGATTAATAACTTAGCTCTCCAAAATAAAGAATTGGGGATAGATACAGTAAGAAGAAAGAAAGATGGTACTCTAGTTGATGTTTGTATTCGAGGGGGTCCTACCATTGTTGATGGAGAAATTATTGGGTATCACGGCATTTATACAGATACTACAGCAAGAAAAGAAGCTGAGGAAAAAATAAAGTACTTAAGCTACCACGATAACTTAACAGGATTATATAATCGAGCTTTTTTTGAAGAGGAATTTAAACGATTGGATACCCAAAGACAACTGCCACTTTCCATTATCATTGGTGATATAAACGGTTTAAAGTTAACGAATGATGTTTTTGGACATTTAGTAGGAGATAAGCTTTTATCTAATACCGCAGAAATTCTTAAAAAAGCTTGTCGTAAGGAGGATATTATTTGTAGATGGGGCGGGGATGAGTTTGCAATCCTCTTACCTAAGACAGATAAGCAAGTTGTCAATAACATCTGTGAGAGGATCTTTAGTCTATGTAAGCAATCAGCTGATACCCCAATACATATAAGTATTTCCCTCGGCTATGCTATTAAACAAAGTAAGTGTCAATCTATGACGGATGTCATCAAAGAAGCTGAGGAGCAAATGTATAGGAATAAACTACTCGAAAGCAAAAGTACTAGAAGTCATATTATAGACTCTCTACAAAAATCATTGCATGAGCGCAGTCAGGAAACAGAAGCCCATGCTCAACGTATGAAAGAGTTGAGTATTACACTAGGTAGAAGTTTAAACCTTGATAATGATCAAATTAATGAATTAAGCTTGCTGGCTGTACTTCATGATATTGGTAAGATAGCTGTATCGGATGCTATTCTTCAAAAGCCAGGAAAACTGACTGCCGAGGAATGGGAAGAGATGAAACGACACTCTGAAGTTGGCTATAGAATCGCAGAAACCTCTCCTGAATTAATCCATATAGCAAAACATATTCTATTTCATCATGAAAGATGGGATGGTACAGGGTATCCTCATGGCTTAAAAGGTGATGAAATTCCCATATTGTCTAGAATTATTGCAGTAGTTGATGCTTATGATGTAATGACCCATGCTAGAGTTTATAAAAATCCTATTTCTCACAAAGAAGCACTAGAAGAAATCCTAAGATGTTCAGGAAGTCAATTTGATCCCGTAATTGTTAACAAATTTATTGAAATTTTTCAATAAGAAATTTTTAATAGATAAATTATAAAATGCTACTTTCTTAACTTACTATTAGAAAGTAGCATTTTATTATCCTCTTCCCTTGTTCTATTTAGGCTGCATTTTTAATCTATACTTTCTCATTACATCACTGAAAATTTCTGTTACACAAGGGGGAGTATAGGTAATTGCATTAGCACCAGCCTCTATAGTTTGTAGAATACTTTCCTCCGTAGGTCCACCTGTAGCAATAATAGGGAAATTTGGATAATCTTTTCGAATCTTCCTTACAATTTTTGCTGTATCAGCTCCTCCAGATACATTGAAAATTTTTGCTCCCGCCTGAATCTTCTCTTCAATAGGATCATACTCTGATACAACTGTAACTACAATTGGTATATCTATTTTTTCGCTCATTTCAGCAATTACTTCTTGTTCCATAGGTGCATTTACTACTACCCCATAGGCTCCTTGAAGCTCCGCTTGTAATGCAATACCTATGGAACGGTGTCCAGTAGTCAAGCCTCCCCCTACTCCGCAAAAAACCGGGACAGAAGCTACGTTTAAAATAGATTCTGTAATGGATAACTGAGGAGTAAAGGGATAGACAGCTATAACTGCATCAGCATTACTATTTGTAATAACAGCAACATCGGTAGAAAACAATAGAGACTTAATCCTTGTCCCTAAAATTTTAATTCCACTGGCCTTATATATAGCCTTCGGTACTTCTACGATTTTATTTCTAAGCTTTAATTCAATTTCGGGAATGACCTTTTCCATCACAATCACCCTTTCTCCTAATGTACACTATACTTCAAGTATATCTTCCTTTTGTTTTTACTTAAAAAGTTGAACCTTACCTATTGTTAATTACATATTTACCCCTATAAAAGAGCACATAAACAAGCTATCGTGCATCTAGTCCTGATTTGCTATCATTTAGGATTAGATACTGGTATATATAAGAATATACCATCGTGGTCAATAGTAGAAGCATAAAACACCAAGGAGATTCCTCGGTGTTTTTGTTTGTTTAATGTATATAAATATTACAATAACTCCCTTAATATCCTTGAAATCATATTTGAAGGATATCCCTTCCTGGATAAAAATCCAAATAGCTTCTGATATTGTTTATTTCTATCATCTTTACGATAGGAAGTTTCTAACTTTTTCTGTGCTAGGGCAGATGCTTTTTCATATTCATCTTCTTCTGATAAAAGTTCTTCTAACACACTTTCTATAATGTCTTTATTAACACCCTTATAGTATAGTTCTTGCTTTAGCCTATTTTCACCGATCTTTTTGAAATTAATTTTATCTTTTACAAAGCATTTAGCAAACTCTAAGTCGTCTAAATATTTGTTAGTTAAAAGATATTTTATGCTAACATCTATCATATCGTCACCATACTCTTTTTCTCTCATCTTATCTCTAACTTCTTTTTCACTTCTCATTCTGTAGGATAAAAGATTTAATCCATAACTAATAGCTTTATTTTTTTCTTCCGACTCTAGCACATTTTCTATAAAATCTTCTTCTAACTCCATGCCTTTTCTTAGCTGGTGTTTAACCAAAGTATCTTCACTTACACCAAAAGCAAATTCTTCGTTAATATATAGTGAATACCTATGTTTATTTTTCTTCTGCTGCTCTATTTTAGTAATTAATTTTGTCATGTAAACTCCTTTCTTAAGGTGTCACCCTTCATATATTAGATGCAAAAATCAAGAAATAGTTTTAAAAAATTATCCTTTTGCATAAAACTACAGGTTACTAACTATAAGTATATAGGAACATAGTCAAGTGTAAAGGGTAAAAAGTAGATCATTCCTGAAAATTTTTCTCTAATTTTCAAAAAAGGTTTCCTATTTTTGGAACTTTTTAGTAGAATTAGTGTATATAGTATAGAAGACCATATAAAATGAGATTTAGTTCAGAGAGTGTTTCTGATGAAAGGAGGATTTGATTTAATCTATGATCATCTTGACACTGCTAGGATATATTTTCTTATTTTTTCTAGCACTACTACTATTAGTGTTGGTTGTACCAGTGGATTATGATCTGATAGCTTCCAAGTATGAAAACATTAAATTTAAGGGAAGCATTAGGTGGTTTTGGAGTTTAAAAAAGATGGATTTTTTCGTAGTAAGTACTGATCCAAAGGTTGTAAGTATCAGACTTCTTGGCTTCCCTATTTCTATAGATCTCAGTGAAGAGGAAAAAAAGAAGACGTCTAAAAAGCAAAAGGAAAAAAAGGTAAAATCTAAAGACAAGTTTTCCTTATCAAAGGAGCATTTTACTAGTGAACTACTAGATGTAGTACTTTCCACCATCAAAGATATTTTACATCGCATGAAACCTAATAGATTTACCCTCAAGGGTACCTATGGCTTTGATGACCCCTATTATACTGGTATCATGTTAGCCATAGTCAGCTCTTTATCCTCTCTATTTAATGACTATCCTATAGATCTTGCCCCCTCCTTTGGAGAGGCTAAACTTGAGGGTGAAGGTGAAATCCAAGGTAGAGTTATTGTTATTTTATTTCTAACGATTATGTTAAAGCTTATTTTATCTAAGCCTATACGTAAGATTATCAAAACACTATTTAATAAAAAGAAGGAGGAAAAAAAACATGTCAACTAACTTCACGGAAAATGCAGGTACATTGTTTGAAAAACTGGAAAACTTTTTTACATCAAAAACGGTAGTAGGGGAAACCATTAGTATAGGAAATATTACCCTAATACCTATGGTGGATATCTCCTTTGGCATAGGTACCGGAGGAGGAGATGGAATCGATGATAAGGGCAATAAAGGTATGGGAGCTGGTGGCGGTGTAGGTGCAAAGGCTTCTCCTACGGCAGTGATTGTTATCAAAGATGACGAAGTACAGGTATTACCCATCAATCAAAAAGGTGGTATGGAAAAGCTTATAGATATGGTGCCGGATATTCTTTCTAAGGTAAATCTTAAGAAAAAGGATATTGAAGAGAAAAAAGAAGAAGAATAAAATTACTTATGAAATAAGCCAAAGGGTAATCTCACCCTTTGGTTTATTTAGCTTTATTCCATTTATTTATTAAAATATAATGCTTGATCATATCTCAAGGCTAATAGGTTTTCTCTAAAGGAATAATAATGGTGCTTTAATTTCTCCCCCTTCATCAGTTTATAAATGGCTCTAGGAGAATCTGCTCCCGCTTCAATACTAATGAGGGCTCCTCCACCAAACCTCTGACTCATACCAAGTTTGACGGACACAGAATCGTGATTGTATAATTAAATCATGAAAGGGTGTTGAAAATGTCAAGTAATAACAATAGGTATGATGATGAATTTAAAGCTAGTGCTGTAGCAAAAGATCTGGGTGTATCAGAACCTGCCCTTAGGAGATGGGTAAAAGCAAGCACTGAACCTGAAGATACTGCTTCTAAGAAATTAGCTGAACTAGAAGCTGAAAACTAAAGATTAAAAGGAGAACTAGATGATGCTAAGACACAGTCGAAGTGCTAAAAAAGTCAATAGCCATTTTCATAAAACCACAGAAGTAACAACTGCCACTAAATATGAATTTTTAGTTGTTTAAAGTGTGAATGTACTTATTTCTATTCCTTTAGAACTAGAGAAGCTGCTAAACAAGCTATATTTGAATATATAGAAGTCTATTATAACCGCCAAAGGCGACACGCAACTTTAGGTTGGATAACTCCTGCTGCCTATAAAAAGATGTGGTACTCGAATCTTGCAGCATAAATATAGGTTTTGGAATGATTGCTTAGTGCCAAAACAACTTAAATTTCTTGTTATGTCAAGGGCGGCGAAGCCGTTTATTTCGCCCTTGATATCACTAGAAATTTAAGTATACTACTTAAAGCAATATTTCAAAATCAGAGATATCAGAAGCAAGTATCAGGAATTTAATTTAATATTAAGATATGCTCACGAAACCGTATCCGAAAAAGCCAGAATGGCTCAAACTATATGAGTTTATTCTAAAATCAAATCCAGCTTTCCCATCATTTATTATGAACCTATTCATTATAAATTTGCTGATCCACTTTTTTGACATAATCTAAAAGTCATTTAATAGCCCTAACTTTTCTAGTTTTTTAAACAAATGCTTTGGTTTCTGACTCACTTTTTTATATGCATTAGCATGATCTATAACTTTAAGTTTTTCATTATTCGTTACAATAAAGTGACAGAGACGAACATTTATACGAGGAAATCCTAAGCGTTCTAGTTCCTTTATGCAAAAGAGAATCTGTTCTGCAAAGTGATCAGATAGCACCTGCCTTTATAGATCTCAATACAATATATGAAAAGAAGTGGTGAAATGCACTTTAAAATTACACATATAAGACAAGCCAAAGAGTGATATCATCCTTTGGCTTGTCTTATGTATATATCAGAAAATTCAATATTGACCCTCTCAATACAGCTTTGTTCCGTAACAATCTGATTACTTCCTTTGTTTTTTTCTTCCTGTATTACCAAAACTGGCAACTCTATTATTAATTCTGTTCCTTTACCTAGCTGGCTATTTATATCAATTCTACCACCATGCATTTCTACCAGCGATCTCACTAAAGACAAACCAATTCCACTACCTTCATGGTTTCTACATAATGTTTTGTTGTCTTGTATAAATCGGTCAAAGATAATTGCTAATCTTTCCTTAGAAATTCCTATACCAGTATCCTTTACAGAGATAACAATTTTTTCTTCCCTATCATAAATATTAATAAATACACTACCACCTGGTTTTGTAAATTTTGCTGTATTGGAGAGTAAATTTAGTATAATCCTCTCAATCTTATCTCGATCACATGCTATAATCTTTTCCTCTATTTCGGTATCGAATTGTAGGTTGATCCCTTTGCTCTCCATATAATCAGAAACCGATATACAAATATCTTCAACTATTTCTACAATATTATGGTTTTCGAGGTGAATTTCAAAAAAGCCCGCCTCGATTTTCGTAGCATCAATTAAGTTGTTAATTAGTCTTAATAACCTATAGCAGTTTTGCTCCATACTTGCTATATGCTTTATTAACCTACTCTTCTTTCCATCTCCCTCATCATCGTTGTTGTCCATTGGAAGTAGCTTCAATAACTGTGTGGTTCCTAATAGAATATTCAATGGTGTTCTTAATTCATGAGATAAATTGCAGAAGAACTCTGTCTTCAATTTGTCATACTCCAATGCCTCATTCAAAAGCTTATCTAATTTTTCAGTTTTTCTTTGTTCCGTCATATCCTTTACCAGAACCATCACGGCATGTCCATTTTTAAATTCATAGGGTATCATGGTGGCTTCAATATCAATTATTTTGCCATCTATTCGCTGACTTTTCCCTTCTTGGGATATATATTCTTTCCCGTTAACAATAACCTCCTTCACCGCGTCTTCTGTTACCTGCTTATGAGCATCTGGTACAAAATCCACCACTTTTTTCCCAATAAGTTCCCTGTAGTCATCAAAGCCTAATAACTTTGCTCCTTCTCTATTGGCAAAAACTATCCTTTCATCATCGTTTATAAATACAGCTTGGGGCATAAATTCAATTATCCTTCTATACTCCTTTTTGCTTTTTTCTAATTCAGATGTTCGTAACTGTACCTTCACCTCTAACTCTGCAATAGTTTCATCTAGCTTGTCCTCAACCTCTTTTCTATACAATACATTGGCTAATATTTCTGAAGCCAGCTTTAGTAATGTAATATCTCCTCTTCTCCATTTGCCAGTCTTAGTTGTACTGTCAAATCCTATAAAACCTATGGGCCTTTTACCTATTTTAAGAGGAAGTACTAGTAGTGATTTTATACTTTGTCTTTCTAATACCATTTTTTCTATACTTGCTTCTAAGGGCATTTTACTTACATCTTTAATATATATAATATCATCCTGCTGAAGTCTTTCCATCCACCATGAAATTGTGTCGGTAGAAATATTCTTCAAACTATCTATGTGGATGTCTACATCCTCAGCACACCATTCATAAATACTGTCCATTAGTGTACCATTTTCCCTAAACTGAAAAATATAGGACCTACTCACTCCACTGGCAATCCCTATATCCATTAAAGAGTCATTTATACCTCCATCAATATCTGCCAGCCCTATAAACCTTGAAGATATGTCTGATAATATTTTTTTAAATTGTAATTCTTTGTCAAGTCTAGTAAGCAAATATATTATAGTGGTATATCCCATAGAAGCTAACACCATTGCAATACAAGCAGTTCCAACTACCTCTATACCCTTATCTCCTATATAGGTTGTAAAAATCCATATAATTCCTATGGCTGCAATACTAGGACTAAAAAAATCCTTCAATACAAGGGCATAAAGTAAAGGTACTATAAAGATAAACCGAATTAACGTACTGAATCGCATATTTGCAAAGAATAGAATTGAAAGAAGTAAAATGAGAGATATACCTGCTAAGACATACTTCACACTTTTTTTTCCAGGCCAATAAAAGGAAAAGGTTATAGAAATTAAAAATACAACTATAAAGATTAAATAAATTGAGTTATTGTATGTAATTAATAACAAAGATATAGCTACAATTAACATATTCAATACATACGTTAACTGTAAAGAAATCTCTGCAGTAGATTTATACAATTTCATTTAACCGCCTCCCAAATTAATCCTCATTTTATTCCCAATAATTAAATTAACTACTATTCATGCTTATTAATATATCAAAACATAATTAGGACTCTCTTATCTTATCCTTTATTTTAACATTATTTATTGTCGATAAACGGTAAAATTTGTAGATATTTTCAAAATATTATCAAATTTTCAGTTAACTGTTTCCATAATGGCAATCTTAATTTTTATATAATTTTCAAGTGAAATATGTTATAATACTTATACTAAAGTTTTTCTTTTAAAGGTTTAAAACTAATTTTACATCACAAAAATTAAATAGTGTTCTCGTATAATATTGGAGATATGGTCCTAAAGTTTCTACCAGACTACCGTAAATGGTCTGACTACGAGAGGTTTAATAGGTGACGGATATTGATAAAACCTCGTAGTGAACTACGGGTTTTTTTGTTGTCTAGAATCCATTGTATAAGTATTAGATAAAAAATGGGGGGTCTAAAATATGGAGCTTTTAAAAAAGCACATTCAGCTATTTGGAACTGTAAAAGGTAGCGATATTTTAAGAGTAGATAGTTTTTTAAATCATCAATTAGATATATCACTTTTGAATGAAATTGGTAAGGAGTTTAGGCAAAGATTCCAAGATGAAAAGATTCATAAAATCTTAACTGCTGAAGTCTCAGGAATTGCTATAGCAACAATTGCCGCTCAATACTTCAATGTTCCTGTTGTGTTTGCAAAAAAGAGTGTATCTAAAAACTTAGACGAGGAAACTTATGAAGGAAATGTCTACTCTTATACAAAACAAAAAAAATATCTAATGAAGGTATCAAAAAAATATTTGCACCAAGATGAAAATATTTTAATTATTGACGACTTCCTTGCTAATGGAGAAGCTATTAAAGGATTAAAAGAAATTGTAAATAAAGCACAGGCAAACTTGGTTGGTGCTGGTGTCGTCATTGAAAAAGGATTCCAAAAAGGTGGAAAACAGTTGAGGTCTGAAAACATTAGAATCGAATCTTTAGCTACAATTGAGGCCATGAATGAGAAGGAAATAATTTTTATGAATGATGAAATTTACAAGACAACTTTTAAGCTGAGCTAAGATAGTAAATGAGAAAAAGGAGTAGATTTTTGTTGATCTACTCCTTTAACGTATTAATAAATTAAGGTTTATATTGAATATATATCGGAAAACTCAATATCAATTCTTTCAACTTTATCCATAGAATAATTATTAACATCCACTGCTGTTGTTACTTCTTCCACCACATTACAAGGTAACTCAATGATAAATTCGCTTCCTTTTCCACATTCACTCTCTACATAAATATCTCCATTATGGGATTCTATAATGGACTTTACTAAAGAAAGCCCTATGCCACTACCTTCTTTTTCCCTGTCTAACAAAGGTTGAACCTGTCTAAACCTTTCAAATATTGCCTTCTGTTCCTCCTTAGGAATGCCTATACCTGTATCCTTTACGGAAATACAGACAAAGTCACCCTTGTCATAGATATTTACATATATACTTCCTTCCTTATTTGTGAATTTAACTGCATTAGAAAAAAGGTTGAGTAACACTCTTTCAATTTTATCAGCATCACATGAAATGATCTTTTCTTCCGTATCTGTATCAAAGACTATATCTATACCTTTACTCTTTATATAATCCGCTACTGACATAGTTATATCTTCAACTACTTGAACAATATTATAATTTTTGAATTCCATCTTCATAAAGCCTGCATCTAGTTTTGTTTTATCAATTAAATTATTTATAAGTCTAAGTAGTCTATAGCTGTTTTGCAACATGGTTTTCGAGTATTTTTTATAGTAACTATAATTTAATTCACCCTTTTCCTGTGAAACCTTGTCTAACAATTGAATAGTACCTAAGATAATATTTAAGGGTGTTCTAAGCTCATGTGAAATATTTGCAAAGAATTCTGTTTTCAGTCGTTCGTATTTCAGTTTTTCCCTAAATATCCGTTGCTCCTCTTTTTCCTTTTCTTTTCTAGAGGATATATCTCTTATAATTGTTAAAGTAGATTTCTCTCCCTTGTAAATTATTGCATTAAATATAATTTCCACATCAATAAGCCTTCCATCACTTCTTATGACCTTGCTTTCAAATACAGGAACAGTACTGTGGATTTTTTCCATCGCATTCATTCTTCTCTGAATACTACATCTAGACTCTTTGGGTACAAAGCTTAAGAAATTTCTATTAAGTATATTCTCCATACTTCTTTCTCCAAAGGTGTTTACAGCAAATTCATTTGCAAATACAATCTTTTCCTCACACTGTACAAATATTCCATCGGGGCATAATTCAATAAGCTTTTTGTAACTATTTTCACTTTCTGCTAGCCTTGCAATTCCTAATCTAATTTTACGCCTTAGAACAAAAATATTGATCATCAAGAGAGCAATTATAACAAGGCTGGCGATTAGAATATACATTGTCAGCTTACCTCTAGTAAGATATATTGTAATATATTCCCATTTTGATTGTAATCTTCTAAATTCACTATAAGTTATATTATCTATTCCTTCATTAACGAAAGATAGCATATCTGTATTTCCTTTTTGGGTACCTACCCTCAAAGGCTGAGTATAAATTGTTTGTAGGAGTTGATAATCCTTTAATACTGGATATACTCTAGATACTTTACTTAAAGTTGAATGGTAATCTATTACTAGTGCCTTGACTTCACCCTTCTCCGCTGCCTCGATGACTTCATTGAAATTAGGATAGACATGCATCTTTAACTCAGGATAGTAGTTTTGTAAGTATGTCCTTGCATAGTTACTTTGTGTTACACCTACTCCTATTTCTTTTATATCATTGATATCCCAAGCCTGTATATCCTTATGCACATATACTCCTGTCATTATGTCTAAAAACGAACCTCCAAAATCCATATATCCAGCTCTATCTTGACTATAAAACAGTCCTGAGTGTATGTCTGCTTCTCCATTTTTAACTAATTCCAAGGTATCTACCCATGGTGCCATAATAAATTCTACCTTTACTTCATTTGCCTTGCTCCAAGCCCTCCAAAAATCAATAATTACCCCTTTCACATTTCCTTTTTCATCTATATAACTAAAAGGCTTATACTCTTTTGGTACAGCTATTGTTATTTTACTTGGATTTTCTATAATAGCTTCTGTCACTACTATCAAATTTAAATTGCTTAACATTATTAAAATAAATAGAATGATAAAAATTTTTTTTACAAATTGTCTGTCCATAAATTATGCTCCTTTTAAAGAATAAATAATTCTATAGGTTATTTCGACACATTGTTACATATATCTTTATTATAATTCAATTTACTACTAGCTAATTCCTGCTGATTGTCAAATTTCTATTTCTACAAAAAAAATAGCCTGAAGTTTACCCCTTCAGGCTATTAATAACAGGAGAAGAAAATCATTTCTCCTGCTTCTTTCTTCCTTTGTTTTTAATACCTAAACTTAGCAATACCTTGTTGCATTTCTTCAGCTAATTGTGCTAAGGATTCGCTAGAATTTGCTATTTCCTCCATAGAAGCAGTTTGTTCCTCTACCGAAGCAGAAGCTTCCTCTGTCCCGGCTGCATTTTCTTCAGCTATTGCTGCTAAGCTTTCCATAATTTGAGCCAATTGATTTTTCTTAGCATCCATAATCTCTACAGAACCTACAGATTTATTTATAGTACCCTCCACTGATTCAACCTGTTCATCAATACCATAAAACTTATTTTCTGTCATTTCTACACTTGCAACTTGCTCTTGAATAATCGACAGAACATCCTTCATAACCTTTACAGCATTTTGAGAGTTCCCTTGCAGTTTTTCCAACATTTCATTTATTTCTTGTACTGAATGTGTAGATTGCTCTGCTAGTTTTCGGATTTCTTCTGCTACTACAGCAAATCCTCTACCGGCTTCCCCTGCCCTTGCTGCTTCTATTGCTGCATTTAATGCTAATAAATTCGTTTGTTCTGCAATTCCTTGAATAAGTTTGCTGGCTTCACCGATTTTTTCTGCACTCTCATTGGTGTCTACTGTAGTTTGATATATAGTTTTTATAGCATCATCACTATTCTTTGTTTTTAGACTTAATTCTTTTATTATTTCTACACCATCGTTCTTTAAGACAGTTAATTTTTTTACGGCTTCATTGATTTGAGCCATATCCCCTAAATTTTCTTCTATTATTTTGCTTAACTCATCTGTTATTAACACTCCACCTTCAGTATCCCTTGCTTGTTCATTGGCACTTTTAGCTATTTCTTCTATAGTTCTAGCTACTTCCTCTGCTGCAGTAGCTGATTGTTGACTGGTGGCAGTCAATTCTTCTGAGGATGAGGCTACCTGTTGTGCTGTAAGCTCCATACTACCAATAAATTCTCTTAAACTCTTTAAAACAACTTGAAAAGAATTAGCTATCTTTCCAATCTCATCTTTCCTATTCAGTATGTCCGAAGGTAAATCATCTTTAATATTTAAATCTGCAATTAACTGTGCATGGGCATTAATATTATGTAATGGTTTTGTAAGTAGTTTTGTGAAAATAAAAGAAATGATAACAGCTATTGTGATTACAACTAGCATAATAAATAAGAACATATTTCTAGAGTTATTAACTCTATTT
>JAFIFG010000049.1 GCA_020832135.1 Clostridiaceae bacterium | reverse complement strand
TAAATCTATTCATCGCATTATGTTGATAAAATAAAACAAATCCTCCTATTAAAACAATACATAGGAAAAAAGTTATAGCTGCCCTCAATATTTGCCTGTACACCCCAACTCCCCCTCAAGACATAGTTTTATAATTAAAATCTATGAGAAAAAGCAAAAAATTATCATTGATTTTTCTTAATATACTACAGTAAATTCCTATATTACACGTTCCTCTTTTTAATGCCTTTTAAGCATGATTAACATATACCCTTTATTTACACGGAGCCTATCAAATATAGCAAGGGCTACGTCATTTTCTACTACAACATCTAGATTTTCTTTATCACAAAATATACAAGTGAAATCTAGTCCTCCTTATATTTCTTATAGAACAGCCAATATATTATTATAAAAAGTCCCTAACAACACTATTATAGTCTAGTCATATGTCTTTTTAATCATATTGCCCAACATAATATCTGCTAGGTCCTTTAAACACCTCTTTTATATACCAATTTATATATGGATCCTGCAGGCTATATTCAGGTGGAATAGAAGCTACTACCTCTTTTTCATGAATATCGCATTAACCATTCTTCAAACCCACTTGTTCCATGTGCCCTTTCAGCAACTAGGCACTTACGTGAACTTGTTAGTTTAAACACACCTCGATCAAAAATTTTATGATGCATTGAACATAATGTTATACCATTATGTTCTTCATCAGATCCTCCTGTATGTCTAGAAAACACCTTATATTGTTCTTCCTCAGTATATTGACGCATAAGTTTTTCAGTAACCTCATGAATAAAACTACCACTTCTAATTTTATTACTCTTGTTTTTCCTGGTTTTGTCATTTTAAATGAATCAACTATGAGACTTATAATGGTGTTGATACATTGCGTGTGCAGTTTCAAGAATGTAGTTTAGAGGAACTTGCAAAACGTCGTGATTACTATGTTTATCTTTCTCTTCTAAAATCTAAAGAAAAGCACAGATGTATTCAAACTCTATTATGTGAACTTGGGATTTCATTGGGTTTTCATGTAAAACTAGCTTTAAATGATGAATCTAAAATTTTACATACCAATCTAATTCTTGCTAGGTCTAAAAAGTTTTTAGACTTTTATGACTTAAACTTATCTACTATAGTAGAAAAACAAACAAAAAAAGATATTAATTATATTGGTGTACTCTGGTGTGATCCCCTTAACCAAAAAGTTATTGTGGCTTTTGATGTAGAACTTAGCGGAAATTATTCCCAACTGTTTCAACGTTTTAGCTCTCTGGCTAAATCAACATCTTATCCTCTACATTTTATAGGCGTAGGAGATGATTTTACTAATTTCAGAAATAACTTTAACCGCCCTATTTGGCAATCAGCTTTTTCATCATACAAATTTGGATATTTAGACTTAGATGAATTGTGTGATATTTTAACTTTTAAAAGAGAATTGGGCTCATCAGTATCTTCATTAGCATCTTCTAAGATTGTTTTCGAGAAGCTTATTAATGATAAATCGCTACCAGTAATTCCTTTTATGTAAGGGTACCTTCCAAATAACTGATAAGCTATTTAGTATATTCCTTCAATAAAAAAATGGACTGCCTTTCAGCAATCATTTTATCTTTATTCATAAAAATTCATCCTTTATTTTCAAGGTGTAGGGGGTTACGGCAAGGGTGTTCTTCCTGACAATTACCCCATCTACATTCAGGGACACGTTTCTATATTTTTCTACATTTTTTAAATGGTGTTTTCTCCAAAATTTCTAAAATTATTATCTGTAGTTTCTATAATTTCATTCATTTTAAATAGTATAAATTAGCTTCGTGGCAATAAAGAAGTAATGTTTCTTAATTGCAAATATAGACACATTATGCTCTTAATCCTAATTGGCTGTTGATTTTATAAAAGAATAAATTTTGTTATCAACTGTAAATATTAAAGAATTTACTTCTTTATCATTTCGATATTGTCGTATTCCAAGTGAAGCCATTGATTTAGTTCCATCATCAAAGTACATGTTAATTGCGATTGCATCAGCAGTTCTATGCTTCTCGTTGCTATTGTACTCTCCTTGCAGATTTTCTTCTGAGCCAGCTATTTGAAAAGTGCCGTCTTCGTTAAAAGTAGCTTTAATGTCCTTTTTTCGTCCGTTGAAATCATTATAGCCATTATAAGCTTTTCCAACAATCAAGATTTCACCACTTGTGTCAGAAATCATTTCCAAGCTCCATTGTCCTACAGCAGATGTTGGCAATGATTTTGTTGTACAACCAACAAAATTTAGCATAACTAGAATTGCAGCGATGCTCAAGCATAATAATTTTCTCATTTTTCTCCCCCCGATAAATATTAATAACTTCTCTCTGCAATAATTCTACAAAGACCTATAAATTAATTTGACATATTGCTACGTATCAAAAACATAATATCCATATATTAAAGAGGAACTTACTATATAACAGTACCTATAACTAATGTAAAACTTACTCAACTACTAATTCATTTTGTTTTATACTTATTATAGGTATCACCCCTAAGGTTCTTTGGATAATAATTGTCTGTGTTGGCAATGTGATATTTTTGTCCATTGTGGTAAACGACATAATAGTTCTAATGTAGTTATTTCCTGTTTCTCTAGTACTTATCTCAGTAAATTCCAACCCTTCCCCTCCAACTGGAATCACTTTTATTAGTGAAGTGGTTACTTCACCTGCTCTAAAAGAATCTTTTCTATAGGTATTGTAATAAACCTATATATGTTGCTCCTAGTACGATAAGAAAAATTTCCAAGGTAGGAAATATTTTAAAGTGGATTGCTTTAATCCTACTTCTTAACTCTGCTTTTAATTCTTTATAAAAAGGTAGATTTATAACGTCTTTTAAATTAATTTCTACTATGTTTAATGATTGGTTATAAGATATTCGCTTATTATCATAATCAGCTAAAATCACAGCATTTTTATCTTCCTCATAAGATATATTTTTTTCTTCTAAAATATCAATGAGGGTAGAGGATACGATTTCTTTATTGACATTGGTCAATAGATATCTTCCTTTAGATATTATAATAACTAACGCCAATAAGGGTAGCAGAACAATAAATAGGTAGCTAAACCCGTAGCCCCTCTGAAACATTCCTATAATACGATTTAATATAATCATAAAAAATATAAATGTATTGATGAACCCTCGCTTCACCATGAATTTTCTTCTAGTTAATATAACCAGTCCGAAGAGTACAATCAAAACTCCTAAAATTATATCTAAAGTATTATGCATTCACACTTCACCTCAAAAAGTTTAATTTATTTGTTAAAAAAGTCTCATAGCACATTTTTTATCTAATCCATCTTAAATAGATAGTGTACTGTATGTCAATTAAGGTCGTCTATATATTAATTGAATATTTCCGTTACTGTTTTCAATGTGTTGCTTTATGGGGAATTTATTTCCTTAAAGAAAACTAGCGGATGTCAACCTTATGCTTTTAAGCACCAATCTCGCTACTATTTTAATAGAGACCATGCATAAATAAGTCCAGTAAAATAGATTAAATAAAGCATTATTGTTTTAACCGGAGATATTTCCCATTGTCCTGTAAAATCACCACCTGTTAATTCTTTTGATTTAATAAAGGAAAACAACTCCGTTAACAAGTAAATAGTAGCCAATATGAGAGCCATCTTTATTATTTCAAATGCCACCTGTTGAAACATTTTTACATTAATTATCAATGATATAACAGCAATGCTAATTATTATAATAAATTCAAAAACATGCCCTCCTGCAACAAACCAAAACAGTCTTTTTTCACAAGGAATGTAATTTTCCAAAATCTCAACATATCTTTCCATCTCATTTGGATTTGGCGAAGGTGCTATCTTCTGGTTATCATCGTCCAAAAGAGCTAGATGAGGAGTAATACAAAATATTATTGCATGTATAAAATTCTTTTTCTTTTCTCTATTTATAAATCCAATTGCCATTTTGTTTTTGGGGATGCCAAGTATATATCCTGCTAACATATGTCCAGACTCGTGAATCAATATTAGCCCTGCGAGTATTGTTAAATTTATAATTGCGTTCATTTTATTATTCACCTCTTGGTGTTTTATTTCATTCTTTTTTGGTTTATTTCCGCCAACATCGTATTACCAATACCGAGTTGGTTTTATATATCATGTTTAGTGATATTGGCGAACATCGATTCAGAAATATCTACTTCTCATTATGCCGTATTGAAAAGATATCAAGACTTATTTTTGTTATAGAAATGAATTATAACTAAACCTACTAATGTTATAAGTGCTAAAGATCAGACCTATTAATGAATGTGTTTGCACCAAATATACTTAGTATAATTGTTATTATGAAATGAGTTATTACTCCCATTATAAAAGGCTTAAACCACCATTTTATTATATGAGATATTTCGATTTCGTTGTCTCTAAAATTTGTAATACATTGATTCGAGTCATCTAATTCATTTGTTCCTTCTAAAAACGATAATATTCCCTATAGCTTTAGCTAAATAATTTTAAACTACTTGCTATCTTTACCTTTCTTCTTTTTCCATCGCATATACAGGTATGTAGCTAAAAAACCTCCTACCATAGCAGGTACACTTTCCAAAAACCTTCTAATCATAACAGGAATGTAATCCATGTTAAAACCTCCTTATGTCAAGCCGTTTCATCCTTTAAGTTAAGCATATATAAAATATTTTGGACACTATTCAACATTAGCTTTCGGTTCTTGTTTTTTAGGAAGCCCAAAAACTATTGTAAATGCAATAATACTTCTCATAAAATTTAATAAAAAAAGTTGCAAATTTAAATCATGGCGAAGAAAATTATATGAAAACCCATCTATACCTGCAGCCAATCCTATCCCACCAATCAAACTATACAGAAGATAAAAAACTATCCCTTTGATTAAAGTTTTTCCAACTCCATACTTTTTCAACTGATTCCCTCCTCTAAACTACTCACTTTTTTATATATGAGGATTTAAAACGATAATACAACCAACCCAAAATAACATGTGGAATTTTATTTGTAGCTAGTGGTCTTTATCGGATTTACGCCTATCTGATAGATAAGGACTAACGCTTTCCACAAAACCACAAATATCTGTATATAGTGCCATTGCCAGCACTACTACTATCGTAAATATGGCTACTACATCCCCTAATATTGGTATAATCTTTCACAACTCAACTACCTCCTAAATGTGATTTAAATAATCTAAAAACATAATTGCTTGTAAATGCCAATACTAAAGGAAATACAATACTTGGTATGATTTGATACATGGTTCCAGTTTCTGGATTTGTGGGAGAAGGAACTACTGCTTTTAATATATCAACTCCCAATCCGTATCCAATAATTTGTCCCATTATATACAAGACTACAAAAATACTTAAAGGTTTAACATAGTAATTTTTCCTGATGAGGGTAATACTAATACCCAAGATAGCACCAACACTCGAAATAGCACTAAATAAAATACGACTCATAACTTGCTCCTCTCTTGTTGGACAACTAATTATATATCGTCTATACTCCTAACTAGTAAATCCCATATTGGCTAAGCATTGTTGCTATTGCAAGTCCAACACCTACAATACAGAATATTCCAGTTATTAAAAAGTGCTTCTTCTCAGGCATTTTACTATAATTATAAAATGATTCACCACCATTATAAGCAAATAAAATCATAAGTATGTCGGTAGGGGTTTCATTATGAATAATGCGCCATATGATTAGGAATGTCATAGCCACTGCTACACTTTTCCAACCAACTTCTAATGATTTAATTTTAATTTCTTTGTCTTGAATAGTAGGGTATTTTTGCCGTACATTCTTTGTAATATCTTCTTTTCTCATATCATTCTCCTATACTTGTTTTATCGAAATAATTCTTGTTTCCGATTTTACATCTGGAACGTCTTTAACAGAGAATGTATAATTATCTCTGCTATGTTTAGGTCGCTATTTTATTTTCTTGATAGTTCTGTCAACCATCGTACTTATATAAAGAATAGCAATTATACTTATAGTAAATCTTCTAGCATCACCAGCTGCATCAGTTGTAAAAGGATTATTAATCCACCATAAATGTGCAAAATATACGAATACTGATGCTATTATGTATCGAACCCAAGTTATTTTGTCTGTCAACATTTTATAAAAAGTAGGTCTTAATTCTTTTGTAAATTTTTTAACCTTATTGATACAATCTCCTCCTTGAAAATTCTAAAAATTAGTTTATAATACTTTGAGATATCAACGCTTTATGGGTATCCTCTACAGTAAATTTACAAGGTATAATAAGCATCTCTTTAATAACTAAGTGACAGTTGTGTACTATTTATCTTGTTCGTCCTACCTTCACCCAAAACAGACTAAACCACCCCTACTTTAATAGACGATAAACACTTGCAAATAGTTCCCTTATTATACCATTATTTTTCCATTTCTGTAGCATGTAGCTTTTAATGGACAAAAAAATAGACTGCTTTTTCCAGCAATCCTTTTATCTTTATTCCAAGAAATTCATCCTCTATCCTCAAGGGGTAGGAAGTTATGGGAAGGGTGTACTTCCTGACAATTACCCATCTGCATTCAGGGACACGCTTCTATATTCTTCCATATTATTTAATGATATTTTCTCTCCACAGTTATTTATATATTATTTGCTATTTCTATAATTTCATGCCTTGAAAATAATATAAAATGCCTTTTACACATTTAATGGATAATCCTACTTCAACTGATATGCTACTGAAGCTATTCAGGAACTACTACTACATAAGAGTAAAGCATAAAAATTGTATTAGTTATTGAAGATGTACCGAATGGCTTATCATAACATAATTCCACTGTGGGTTTCAATGCAAGAACCAAGCCTATGTTCAGAATAAATGTTGTTGATTATGATAACTATTCAAGCGACTAGATGACTAGGTAAAATTTCCATCATATTTATCTAAAACCTATACTTATTTATAGAATAAATGATAAAATAATTATAGTCCCTACCATTACAACATTGGTGAAACTGTGCATTATCATGGGATAAAATACACTATTGGTCTTTTCATAGCAATCTCCATAAAATAGTCCTAATACAATTGCATATACCACTTGAAAAAGACTGTATCTAATTTCAAAGGGGTTAAATAAAAAAACTATATGTGCTAATCCAAAAATGACTGCCGCTATAA
The DNA here is from genome assembly GCA_020832135.1 of Clostridiaceae bacterium. Classification (GTDB taxonomy): domain Bacteria; phylum Bacillota; class Clostridia; order Peptostreptococcales; family Natronincolaceae; genus JAFIFG01. Next base: position 1,141 of record JAFIFG010000049.1, on the reverse strand, counting down.
GGTTAGCAATGCTTATCTTGCCATTAAAAATCCTACCTCTAATTACTACAGCTAACATTGTAATAGCAAATCCCCTAAAGAGTAGTTCTTCCGCAGGACCTGACAATAAAAGTTGAAAGCCTAAGTGACCAGTAATGTTAGTAGCAGTCAACGGATATTCAAATTGTTGAAATGAGTTTGTTGCAATAACTGTTATAAAGGCCCCTGTTGTATAAACACAAAAATATTTAAAGAATAATAAAGTATATTTCTTTCCTGTTTCTTTATCTCCCCAACCAATGCCATAGTCCATGAGCTTAATTCTGTTTATGCCCCCCATTAAGATGATCACAAGAAGAGATATGACAATATGACGTACTGATAACCATGCATATGCTCCATCTGGGTCAATTAGTTGGAAATCTAAAGAACTAACGATTATGGTTGCTAATCTCGGAATCCCTAACAACAAAATAGTTAAAAATAAGACCCATATAATACTTTTAAATGATTTTGTAATGCTACCCATCGTTAAAACATTTGTTTTTTCTTTATGTGCAAACCTTTTGTTCATATTTTCATCTCCTTCTTTAACTATAAACCCCTATTTCTTCGCACAATTTATCTGGAACGTCATACCTTCATCCAAAATAGACTAACCGCCTCTACATTATTAGACGATAAATCCTTTCAAACTGTTCCCTTATTATACCATTAACTTACTATTTCTGTAATATGTGGCAGTTAAAGGCCAAAAATATAGATTGCTTTTTTCAGCAATCATTTTATCTTGATTCACGAAAATCCTCCTTCTATTTTCAAGGGCTAAGAGGTTACAGAGAAAGTGTGTTTCCTGACAATTACCCCAGGGTGCATTCAATCCCATCCACCTGGTGCCAAATCCACCACTCCATCTAGCTTTACTTATTACCGTCCATGATCCTAAGGGTGATGGTGTACTTAATTTTCCGCTTGCTATGGGATAGGTCTTTATTAGTTCATTATCATTTAACAAATACAGTGTTTTTACAGAAATATCTACCAAAATTTTAGGATTATCATAATCCGGGTTCTCTTTGATCATTTCATGTTCCCATTGCATATACTCATGATAGTGTTTGCTAAAATACTCACTACTATATTTATCTGATGATGTTATTAA
>JAFIFG010000047.1 GCA_020832135.1 Clostridiaceae bacterium | reverse complement strand
CAACTCACTTATTAGAGCAAGGAACTGACCTGAGATATATACAGGAACTATTAGGACATCATAGTTCAAGAACTACAGAAAGATATACACATGTAACAAATAGTAGTATTTCTAAAATAGTAAGTCCATTGGATAGAATGGAAGGATAAAGCAACACAGATAGAGGATATTCACGACATAGGTCAGAAAACACTCTAATATGGTGGTGTTACTGACATGTCAGAAATATAGTAGTTAGGTGACATGCGACTAAAGTAGTTGATGTAATCGTTATTTGAAAATGGAAATGAGGGATAAAGTTGTTCAAGATATTGAAAGTAATCAGCATTACAATAATTTTCATGGTTTTTATATTTATATTTATTCCATTATTATTTGGATATAAGATAGCATACATAACAGAAGTAAATTATGATTTTCAAGCAATAAGTGCTGTCGGTCAATGGGTTGGTGCAATTATTCCTATTTTTTTGGTGTTTTTATCAGCTTTTATTACAGACAAAATAAATCGAGCAAAGACTGAAATAACAACTAATAATATTGCTACAATTGATTATGTTAATGAAATGATAGAAGAATTAAGTAATAAAATTAATGGAATGAACGAGAATGGCTTAAATTCTAAAATAGAAACTGAAGAAGAAAGATTAGATAGATTAAAAAATAAAGCTTTCAAATATGTCAGCATTTCTGGATTTGCAAAAACACAGAAGGTAGCTGAGCACCTTAATATTTCAAAAGAGGAAGCATTTGATGTTCTAAATGAACTTATGAGAGTTGACGGGAAAATATCCTGTGGTGGTAGGGCGAGTAAAGATAACATTAATAATGTTATTTGGTTAAAGAGGTAGACATTTGCACATCACCTAACCATGTGTTTTCGCAGGGGTGCTGGGGGGGACGTGTCAAGGGAAAGGTCAGCGCACCACATCCCTTCACTGGGAGCGAAGCTCCGCCAGGACGGTCTATCTTTGAGGTCCGGTTCAGAGACGTCCCAAACACGGAAACGTTATGCAACAGACTAAACTTAGATATTACACTTTTATTTTAGGAGGTTATATGGATTTAAGTAAAAAAGATTATAAAGCATTATTAACAGCATTTTTTGATATTAAGGCATCAATAAAAATTCTTGAAAAAATTTGTGAAAATAATAACTACAATGGTATATACATATATCCATTTTTAAGAGACAGCTGTGTGCTTGTGCACGAGTTTGAAAAAAAGTATTTTACTCAGAACATGAATGAAAAAATAAAAAAAATTAGACATAGAGTGCATTTGTATCAAAAAGGAAAAAACGTAAACAAAATATATTTTGATAAAATAATGGATTACCATACTAGTAAGTTCTCTGAAAAAGGAAATAATCTAGGTTTCTATTCAACTCCTGATGGAAAAATATTAGGAAGTACACTATATGCTTCTTACATAACTGAAGATGCTCAAGTTCTCTTAGACTCAAACTCTATTCATGAATTTAGTAAAGACGTAGGAACACGTCTTAGGAGATATCTCAATTTTATATCAGATCATATTACAATTAATGAAGAATTAATAAAAGGTTTAGAGTTGAATGCAGAGCAATCGCATTTTATAGTGAATAGCAAGGATATTAACCATAAAAAATTATTCAATGGAAGCTCAGCAAATAATTTAATTAAATTTCGTCTGCTTATAAGTTTGCAAGAGATTAGGTATGCAGAATGGTTATATGAAAATTTGCAGATGTTAGAAAATGCATCTTTTATTGAAATCTTTATTTTCATCAAGTGTGTAGCAATAAGATTTGACGAAGTTAGAGATAACTTAATAAATATGAATAAACATATGAGAAAGGATTTTGCAGATTTTTTCTATACTATTAATGATGACACAAAAATTATTTTTGATGATAATTGGGCGCCAGTTGATACTTTGAAAAAGATAAGGAACACAATCCATTATAGCGACACTGAAAATTATTTTGATATCTTGCAAAATGAGCTTAAAAAAAATGGATTAAATAGAATAATAAATGAAACCATATGTGGTTACAACTCTTTGATATGCTTAGCACATTTCATTGAAGCTTATTTAAGTATCCAGGAAATTAAAAGTGAATCTCTTATGAAAGAAGTATTCTACAATTTATCTGAAAGAATGAATAAAACCGTCCGTCGCATAACATAGGCTTAGCAGACATCGAAAAGCAGATTTTTTAGGGAACATCCGACGTCGCTAAGCCTCAAACCGTTATATGACATAGGGGGCAAAAGCCGTTTAAATGCAAATAATTATGCATTGATAAAGGGGGGATATAATTGTACGTTTTAGCAATATTAACCATTACATATTTAACTTTTATGCTCATACTTAATTATAAGTTTTTTGAGTCTATAGCAAGATATAACAAGGAGTTTAGCAATAAACTAAAGAAATATAATCTACATATATGGTGCGGGATTATTTTAGTCATTAGCATTATTAATCCTATGTCTTTTAACATAAGGATACCAAAACAAACTATACCTATTTTTGAAACACTTCTTATACTGTTAGCAATGATTCCATTCATGCTTAAATCTGGATACAAGCCACAAAAAGATTTAAAGGGAATAACCAAATTTTGTATTGTTTTTCCCATTGGAGAAGAAATATTATTCAGAGGAATTATTCTGTCATTAGCTACCTACTTAGTTGGTAGTAGAGCTATTTATGTACCTATCCCCATACTAAAGGGTGTTACATTGCAGGTGTTTTTATCTGCTATATGTTGTGGTATAACTCATTTTCAATATTTTGGATTTAAACTTAATTATACAACGATAAATAAAGTATTATTCGCTTTTATATTCGGGCTATTCACGGGCAATCTTGTAGAGATTACTGGCTCAATAATATATTCAGTAATATTTCATATTATTGCAAATAGTGGAGCAACCTTATATTATTTAAAGAACTCAAATAACAATAAGGTAGAGACTTTATAGAGTGTTGAGATGAGAAATTAATTATTTTAAGTAAATAACTATTGATATAAACGGATGGTTGACATTCATCAACCTTAAATTGGTAGCCCCCTACAACATATAACAATACATTTGCATAAAGGTGCTAGAAGCACGTGTCAAGGGTAGGGTCAGCGCACCACACCTTCTCACTGGGTGCAAGCACCATCAAGGAAGAAATTCCTTGGGGTCCAGTTCGAAGGCGTCGCAAATGCGGGCCGTTATGTGAAATCATCAACTTAATATATATTACTAACATAAAACAGAAGGAGAAAAACCATGTTTAATTATTACAAGATATATAGTAACTATATCAATTGTTTAGAGAAATTAAATAAACATAACTTTGTTATGGTATCAATGTTTAGTTTTTTTATCGTTATGGTTGCATATGTTATATTACCTATTTTTTTGTATTTTACTTTAATTTTGCTTTATTCATCAATTGCTCTTTATCTATCATATAAAAAAATATGTCATATTTTATCAATGTATAAAGGCATAAAAGAATTAGATTTTATTTTTTTGGATTACTTTAAAAGTGACATTGATAAAAGAAAAGAGCTTTATAAAACTATATTCTCACTTCTAATTTCTCTGTTGATTTTCGTTGTTACAATATGTAGTGCTTTTGGTATAAGAGATAGTCAAATGATTTCATTCTACAATTATTATTTTATGTTGATAATGTTGGTAGGTCTATTATATTTAATACTACGCATGAAAAGTGTAGTATTAACTACTATTTTTATTATTAGTACTACTTGTTTTTATAGTTTTAATATTATTAGCATCTGTGTTAAATTATTTACAAAGTGGAGTCCTATTAAGTAATTATCCTTTTGATGATATGTTGGCACCTATAATCACTTTAATATTAATTGTTGCCAAAGATTATAGTTTTTTTTGGCTCAATTTGTTTATTTCACTAACTGTCCAAACCCTAGTGATTTTTATCAGACCAGCATATTTAATTAGTAATACTAAAACTTCATTTAGATTTTCTAGTGTGTTTTTTTCTATAATTACTCTGTTACTATTCTTTTTTAATGAAGAACTATATAAAGCTTATTCTAATTATTTATCAGATTTTTCTACTAAAGAATATATAATTAAGGAATTAAGTATGCATTTTGGATCAATTGAATTCATTTACACAAGAGACTACTTTGAAAAACTGCTAAAGGCATTATTTTTACCATATACAATAGGTACTTTAATAGGATTATTTATATTGGAGTTAAGAGAAAAAAGCAATAGTATTAAAGCAAAAAAATCATATCTATTTTTCTTAAATCAAGATAGAAATAATTTGTCGACTACACATATTAAAAGAGTAATTTATTACGGAGAAAGTTATTATTTGTTTTTATTACTAAATAATCATAAAATCCATCAATATAGAGATTTAATAAAATATGATAAGCTATTTGAAGATATACAAAGCAAATCAATAACTTCTAGAATAAATAATATTTTCAATAAATTTAGTAATAGAAAGAGTTGCTGAAATCACATAACAGAGTGTTCCCAACATTCATCAGCATTTTGGGTCAAGCTTTGTGAGGGCTGATGAACGTCGTGAACACTCAAAACGTTATATGCCATCCTTAGCAAATAATGTGGAGGAATTAGGTAAAGCAGGGTTGAAAAGATGATCACAATAGATAAAAAAGGTGAAGTAAATCCATTGGTCTTGAATACTAGGGGGTAAAATATGGATATGTTGACGATTAAATTTGTTGTTTTGTTTACCATCTCGCTTGCAGGGTTTGTAGTTTACATAGATATGCTAGATAAAACCAAGAGTAGATTCAATATAAAAGAGGAAAAGGGATTATGGTATAAATCTGTTAACAAAGTTCACAAATGGTCGCAAATAGCTATTATTGTAATAATGATTTTTATTTTATATCTAACTATTTTTGTCTATCAAAAACAATTAAAGATGTATTGCTTTATGATATATCCCATTATATTAACTAGCTTTCGTGCTTTTATGGAGTGGAAATATGAAGAAGAATCTAATAGATATAGGATAAATATACTAGATAGTAGTTTTCTTCTGCTTCAATTTGTGGTTTTAGGGTTAGCATCTTTATGGTTTTAGGGTTATCGTTTTAAACGAAATTATAATTAAATAATTCAATTTTATTAAAATATATAGTTTTGGTTGCTGCATACTTTCTACTAAATGTGATATTAAAGAATAAAAAGGAAAAAGTTTGGTGGTTGTAGACAGTGAAGAGGTAAACGACAGCATATAACAAGCCATTCCCACAAGGGTGCTGGTGGGCAAGTGTTTAGGGAAAGGTCAGAGCACCACACCTTCTCACTGGGTGCAAAGCACCACCAAGGGGTATTCCTTTAGGGTCCAGTTCGAATGCGTTGGGAATGGCAGAACCGTTATCTGAAATTCTCTAAATGTATGATTTAACATAGTAGAAAAGGAGGTATTATAATCTTGGAGACAAAGGACCTATTAAAAGTTTATTGTATTTACATAGTGTTGTTTTTTATTACTAATATTGTTAATTTAATGAGTATCACTTTGATTGATGGGAGCATAGCATTATTTATTGGGGTTATTTGGATAGTGGCAACAAGTTTGATATATTTTTTTCTTATCAGAAGGAAAGAAGACTTAATTATTATTTATTCGACTATTAATGCAATTTTAGCTGGAATTGTAATAAGTTCTTATTATTCAATAAAACTAGTATCACCATATAACCCTTTAATACTTATGGTTATCTTTGCAATTATAATGTTGCTAAATTATAAAGCTTTTATAAAGATAGAACGAAAAGAACTATTTGTAAGAATTAATATTATTGCTACAGTGATAGTGATTATTATTTCAGTGATTATTTGGATTGTAAAGAGCATGTCATTAGGAAGTAGTCTAGTATTTTTAAATGTCATATATTTATGTTTTAATATTGCACTCTTTAGAGCTATCGATAAAGAATCGAATTATATTAGGATATTAGGCAATGCATCTATAATAATGTTTGCAGGAATTCTATTTTCAGTAATTCAAGCATTAACAGAAGGAGAGGGGATGGATATTATTGGAGATAGTTGGTCAGGAAACTTTAAAAAGAAAAAGATTAAATGATATATATTGTATCGATAGTTGTCGAACTTCAGATAACAGCGTGTTCCTAAAATCTGGGAGGATGATGAACGTAGTAATCAGACTTCGGGAACACGCGGCACGTTATATGCCATCCCTAAGATATTGTAGATTTGGTAGATAGGAAAAAAGATATAGAAAATCGATAAGACGTAATAGATGTAAAAGGCGACATCCATATTTTACTTATAGTTCTTTTAATGATGTATATTTGTAAGAAGCATGAGTGGGCAGAAGAAGTTATTATACTTTTAACAAATCAATAAAGTTAGGTATATCCTTACATTATTAGACAGTCA
>JAFIFG010000112.1 GCA_020832135.1 Clostridiaceae bacterium | reverse complement strand
TTCTAGGATAGCCTTAACTTCAGATTGAGATAGCACAACGGGGAGCTTTTTAGGCTCTTTCATTGGTGATAATTTATCTAGATTCCATCCTCTGCTTAGGGTTTTTGTGTGAAAAAATTTCAATCCACTGTAAATTGCATTAACACTGCCTTCACTTAACTTTTTTTCTGTGATACAATGATATAAATACTCACGAATATCATCTTCTCCTAGAAGTTCAGGGGATTGATTAAAATGTTTAGAGAATCTACTGACATGTTCTAAGTAGTTCTTCACAGTAATTGGGCTATAACCTCTAAGCTCTAAATCCATTTTCATCTTTTTTCTTAACTCTGACAATATAAACACTTCCTTTCTTGGTTTTTGTCTTGTCAACTTAAATATTAAAGGAAGTGTTTTAATAAATAAAGCGATATCTATGTTTTCTGCCACCGCCTTGGGCGGTTTAGTTCTTTTCATCTATTGTGGCTTAAAAAGATGATGCGTCATTGCCTTTACTATGTTCAGGATTTTACTTTATTTTTCTTAATAGTTTTCTCAACTACATTAATTATAAATAAAAAACTCGCTAGAAATATAGCAAATCTCACAGAATCACTAACTGGAGGACGACCAAGTGGTGAATAAGGATCAATAATAAATCGTGAATGTGCAAAATATACAAATAATGTTGATATTAAAAATCGAATCATTATTTTTTTATCTGTTAATGTATCATATAAAGTAGTTTTCAATGCTTTAATGAATCTGTCAACTTTAATGATAATAACCCCCTCCTAGAGTACCATATTCTACTTCGGTTTATCAGATACATCAATAATCATCTTTTCACAATCCTTACAGAAGTAGGTTTCTAAATCATTTAGTGTTCCAATACCATGGGTTAACTTGATGCCTTTTTGAAATTGTGACAAAAATGGTTTATATCTTGATTCCTCTATCCATTTTAAAGAATACCTGTCTCCACTAATGCACCCTTTTTCCATCTTCCTATGACAATATGGACACTTCATATATTTCCCTCCATTTCTTCTCTCAATTACATAATTATTTATTGCATCCTTTTCATCTGTAGTGACTAAAAGAGATAACATATAATTTATTTAAAGCTCTAGCAGGTGGAGTATATCCATCTTCCAACCATCACTATCTTTTTTTAAGGAAGACAGGACAGAGGCTGTAAAATTCCCAATACTAGCCTTCATCGCAACTCCTACTTGACCGTTTTCTTCTGTATTTTCCATAACTTCAATTGAATCATAATGTCTAAATTCTAAAGCCATCTCAAGGTTTGACTTCAAAAGATTATCATAATATTTCCTTTTAAAAACTGAAAAATTAGGCAATTCTCCGTTGTTATAAGTTAAAGCATAAATTGCTTCAATATCATCAATAACTACGGAGTGAATATATATAAGCTTAATTTTTTCTGGTGGAAAATATTTCAAATGCTTGATATCTTTATCCTTGTAGAAAGTCGCATATGTTTGTAATGCTTCTTCTGATAAGTTATTTAAGTATGAAAACTCTTCTCCATTATCTTTATTTATTTTTTCAACCTCTTCATTCTTCTCTACACTGTCTTGATTATTGTTGTTTTCTTGGACTTCATCATTATTTATGGTTGTGCATCCCATTATTAAAAGTAGTGAAGTTGCTAATATAATAAAAATAACATTCAATTTCAAAGTATACCTCCTCTCAATCCGTTATTCCCGATATTATATATTGAATTGTTCTCTCTTTCCAATATCATTTCGTATTATTTAATAAAGAGAATTAGTATCAAAAAATTTATTTTTCATTCCAGCCTCCTCCTTAGAATGATAAACAATAAATTCTGATTCATCTTTCATATTTTCTATTAGTAGTTCAATAGACCTAGGATTCTTAACAAGTCTAAGTATTTCTGCAATCTCACTTTGGTATTGTAAGTATTGCAAATCATTTTCCGATTTCTTCATCCTAATATCATTTATATCAAAGGGCATTCCCATTTTTTCGTATTCAATTATATCTCTCCAGGAGGGATAAAAAGTAATAAGTTCCATAAATTCTTTTAGATTGTTTGCTATTTTCCCATAAGTACCATCTGTATTTACATACCCTACTGGGTAATCATTATCTTCAATATGACCCATGCCACCTACAGTACCAAAACAATTTCCTTCATGATCAATAGCAAAAATCCAAAAACTAGGTACAGGATAAAACTGAAAATCTTCTAGTTTTTGTGTTGTGCAAAAAATCACAGCACAATTTTCTTCTAATAATTCATAAATTCTATGATCTCGTTCATTTTCAGGAACTGGCATCATATTTTTTCCTGCTGTAATAACTTCTAATTCAGATTTAATGTAATATCCAGGAATCCCATTTTTTCCTTCTACATCTATCAGAAACTTTGGTGTTGAATTCATTATGTTTCAACCCTTCTTTCTATGAAATTATCCTAATATAAAAAATGAATCTATTACATTTTTAAAGGATGTTATGTATTGTTTTTCTATAAATAATATGGCGCCCTACTTTTCACTTAGCTGCTTTTCAATTTCTTTGATACGATCTTCTAACTTTTCAATTTTTGCATTTAAATCATCGAATTTTCTTCCATTGAAAAAGCTATCTAATATAATATAAAATGCAAGTAATATTACTCCTCTCATTAGATTTGGCATATAATCAGCCTCCTTTGATAAGTAATTCAGTCTACTAACTCCTAACTTTTCTTTACTTACGTGTTATATCTTTTTTATCGAGTATGTATAAAATATTCTCAACATTATTCAACATTAATTTTCTGTTCTTGTTTTTGGGGAAGTCCAAAAACTATTGCAAACGCAATAATGCTTCTCGCAAAATTTAATAAAAAAAGTTGTAAATTAAAATCATCACGTAGAAAGTTATAAGAAAAACCATCTATGCCAACAACCAATCCTATCCCACCAATCAAACTGTGCAGAAGATAAAAAACAAGCCATTTGAGTAAAATTTTTCTAACTCTATATTTTTTCAATTTGTACACTCCTTTTAAACTACTCATATTTTTTATCTGTTACTATAAAAAAGGATGATGCATTACTGACAATAGTTATATTTTATTTGTTATCTCTACTTTTATTTTTACATAAGTTCAAAAGAAATTCTCCTATACCTAACTTTTCACCTATCATGTTTGTAACTTTCATCCAAATACCTATAATTGCTGTAAATACAAATAATAACACCATCATTGCTACACCAAATTGAATATACCCCACAATTTTTCCTCCTATGGACGTAATCCTCATATCTTTAATTAGATTTTATTTTTCTTCACTTTCTTAATACGCTTTGGTACTTTAATGGCAAAACTTCCGATAAAGTAAATGCTTCCAAAAAAATCATAATATACTCACACACTTTTGGTTCTCATGCCACCTCCAATAATAAGACACCATACTACACAAAATGTTCCCTGAAATTAAATGAATCTAGGTTTTTAGGCAATAATAAAAGCAATGAATTTACTCCATTGCCTTTAATAGTTCTATAACATCTTCAAACTCGATTGGATAGTCAATATCCATCGTATGACTGATTCCAAAGGAAGACCAAATTATTTTGGTTCTTGATTCAGTAATTCTTACGATGGTATAGGATACATCGCCAATCGTTATTTCATTAATTTCACTCCCTGCTCTAAAATGAGTGGTTTGAGAAAATTCAAGTCCTTGGGGCATTTGAAATAAACGTATTTCCCCTTCATCATTAATATAGTTTAAATGTAGCATATCTCCTTCAATCATTGCTTCCTCTAAGTGGAATGGAAGCTCTTTAAGGTTAAAGGATATGATATCTCTAACTTCTTCAATATAATTCGTTACGATTCTTGGAATTTCTTCCTCCGGGATAATTTGTAGCCCTTCCCCTACAGAATAGTTTCGCTCAACGGTTACTTTATCTTCATTCTGAGTAAAAATACTTACAATATTAGGCACTCTCCATGCGGATATTTCAATGTCCACTAAGTTCATCATTGTAAATCCTGCTAAAGCACCGATGATAAACACAGCAGCTTTTTTATAGTTCATCTTTCTGTGACCTTTTTTATTGCTATTCCTCTTTTGAAACTTCATCCATTGCTGTTCAATTTCTCTGTCTGTCAGATGAATACTGTTCATCTCCGCTTCTAGTGCTTCAGCTATAAGCATATCGAATTGATTCACATTATCATTTTTCATTTTTCTCACCCTCTGAGTTGAATATTTTAAAGAGTTTATCCTTGGACCTTTTTAGTCTAGACTTGACAGTACCTTGCTTCAAGGATAATGTCTCCCCCATTTCTTCATAGGTTAAGTTATGGTAGTACCTTAAGATAAGAATTTCCTTGGCATCAGGGTCTAACTGTTGTAGTCCCTTCTTCAATTTTTCTCTTTTTTCTTCACGGTCTACTTTTTCAATGACAATATCCTCTGTCTTGTGCTTATCTTCTATTGTTTCCATAGGATAAAAGGTCAGTAACTTACTCTGCTTTCGAATATGGTTTTTCGCTAAATTAGCAGCGATCACACAAATCCATTGTTTAAATTTATTAATATCCTCAAGGGATTGTATCTTATCATATGCCTTTAAGAAAGCATCATTGGTAAGATCTTGGGATAGTTCTTTCTCTTTTGTAATATAGTATACAGTTCGATAGACATCTCTATAGTACCATTTATACATTGAATGCTGAATATCTTCTATTGGATCTTGTTCTTTTACTTGCTCCTTGGAGCTTATTGAATTTTCCATTGAAATATCACCTCGTATGTCCAGTACCTTTATTTAATCTTTTGTTTACTTATTGTTTTTGTTAAATGTCCTTTCGAAAAGACGAATCAAAATAACGATAACTAAGACTGGTAACATCATTAGATCTGTTATGGTTGTGGCATTATTAGGTTCTTTTGTTGTACTTTCTCTCAAACTATCATTCATCAAATTTCTATTGATAAATCTTTTAAAATACTCTGGGAAATTATTTGCCATTTACATACCCACTTTTTAATAATCTGTTGAATCAAATCAAGTAAATGTAATATTACCTAGTAAAATTTTATATTATTTGTTTGTTACGCCTTTATAAGAAAGTATGCAATAGAAATTCCATAGAGCACTATTAAAAGTTAAGTTGTTGCTATTTTATTTCCTCGGCATACTGGCTCAGGATTTCTCTTAACTTATGAGCTTTTTTCTTATTTATTCGCCATCTTACTTCTTTACCTTCCTTGTTGACCAAAGATTTTTTGTTAGTATCTATTGTAATTGTATCTTCACATGTTAATTTAAAGTGCCTTATTTCATCCCACTTAAAAGCGGTTGATCCAATAATTATTCCGTTTTCTCTTATTTCTCCATTCATATAACTTAAACAAATACTGTATACAAGATAAACGCCTAATCCTGCTAATATGAGAACTATTTGCAGCTTATATGACATTTCCCTATGTTCAACAGTACTTATCCAACGATAGGCAAACAAAATCGCATACAAAGAAAAAAACGCCATACTAACAAGCTGATATTTAGTGCCAACTTTATATTGAAGCTTGCCTAAAAGCTTTATCATCTGAAGTGCTTTAAATATTCCATAAAATATCGCTATTATTAACACTAACAATACCAAATATGCATTAGTTGCCTCGCTCAATATAATCCCTCATTTCTCAAGAA
>JAFIFG010000111.1 GCA_020832135.1 Clostridiaceae bacterium | reverse complement strand
CTTCTTCTTTCATTTACCTTTCTTATGGCCATAAATCTCACCTCCCTTCGTGGATGAATTCTCTTTTATAATTAGATAACGAATTGATGAATACATTAACCCATCTAAGTATAAATAAGGCAGATTGGTTATTGGGTTATTATATTTTCTACATTTCTCAAATTGGCTTACTTATTATCCCTTTGAAAAATCAAAGGTCTTAACGATATCTTTAGGATCTGGAGGAATCTCATCATAATCCATTTCAAATAAAGCTTCCTCTTCTTCAGTTTCTACAGCATTGATGTCCTCTGTAGCATATTCTTCATGGAAATCGCTCATAGTTAACTGCAACGTCTTAAAGGATACAGAAATTTCTTCGTTAGGTCGAAACTTTCGAATGGCAATTAAGTTTTCATCGTTCAACTCTATGTCACTTAATACAATGGTGATGGACTGATTCCAGTTGTCATTAGTAACTTTGTTGACGATATCCATCTTTTTTACTTTGGCTATAAACTCGGTATTAGGCAATTCATCACCTCCAATCATATTGAAAGTAAGGAGGTTATTAGCCTCGCCACTTTACAAGATTTCCTTTTCTCACATCAACATGGGTAAAGGTAGGATAGGTACCAATTCCCGTAAAACCCAGTTCTTCAGCAAGCTTTGCAATAGTTTCGGGAGAATAACCTGGAACTTGAATATCAGCAGCTCGACCTAGCATATGCTGACTATTGGGACTACCACCTACTCTTTGGTTATGTTCTAAGGTTCTGTAACCGGAGGTGAGATTGACAGGACCACCAACTCTATCTCGAAGCTGCTGGAGCTTTTCAAGCAAACAGTTATCGAGCTTGACTAATTGGGTACCACCTCTACATTGGAATTCCCACAGTTGAAAGTTTTTTGATACTTGAATTTTATTCACTTTATCCCTCCCTTGTTCGATTGCCTACATTATACAGTATGGGTTTCAAAAATTCAGTAAAGTGGAGATGAGGGGTTTACAATAGGGAGAAATTTGGGTAGAATGAAATAGAACGTATGTTCATACGTGAAAATTGAGTATAGCCAAGAATATAGTGAATAGTAGAAGTAGAAGTTACAGCATTTATATATAAAGTACATATAAAAAACTAAAGGGGATAAGGAGGAATAGAAGCTTTGATAATGATGATAAAGGATAGGGATCGGGATAGAAAATTAGAAGTATTGTTAGCTATAGAAGGGTATATTAGGAAAAGAGGCTATAGCCCTACTGTTAGAGAAATTGGAAAGTTAGTGGGCTTGAGATCTACATCAACAGTTCAAAGACATTTGGTGGAAATGGAAATCATAGGGGTAATAGAAAGGCAGAGATCTTTCCCTAGGACTTTGGCGATTACTAAAAAGGGTAGAGAGATTATTGAGGCTTATGAAGTGATAGGTACATAAGAGATAACTAGATGGGTCTAGGGAGTTATATTTTATATTCATTAAGGATGATTTTAAATAGGAACAAGCAATAAGAATAATATATTTTGGGAAGTTAAAGGTTTATAGATTTTGTAGGTAAGGAGATTGGATGACACCGGAAAACAATGAGAGGCAGAAGGAATACGATCACCTAAGCAAGGATAAAATGAAGGGTGATAATATTTAGTGATATAAGTCACGGGAAATAATTAGGATACAGATTATACTAATGATAAGTGAAAATCCTGTGGAAAATGGGATGCTGATCAGACTAAGCGACAGGGGTAGATGGAATGTATAGAGAAGAACAACAGCACATTAAAGTGATAAAAGATTTAATAAAAAACTTAGGTGTTGAAGCTACGGATGATTACTTTCAAGAAGAATTAAAAATTACAATGAAAAATGTAGCTTATTTAAGGGAGAAAATTAAAGAATCAAGTATGTTTTTATTAGAAACTACAAATAGTGATGAAAAGGTACATTTAAAGTATGATATTCAGGATCAGGAAAATCTTTTAAATAGCCTTCTAAAAAAATTAGAAACGCTTAACGAAAGCTATAGATGTTATTTAGAATATATAGGTAGAGAAGTTCAACTTTAAGATTAAAAATAAAACATCAAAGGAACTTAAAACCTACTACAGGGTTAGTAGTACAAAAGTCTTTAAGATAAAGAAGATAAATATAGATAAGAATATAAATGAATTACATAACGTGGAGAATAGAGGAGATTACCTAAAGGAAACCCCCTCTATTTTTTATTGTTTTCCCACCACCCACCCTAAAAGATCCTCTAGGGTCCACAACCTTTCCCCCACATTCCTTTATCAAGGAACCAACATTTGTTCCACAAAATATGTTTCACTCCTTCATTCCTTTAGGGGAAAAGATTGTAACTAACGGGTCATGATCTTCGCTCCCTCCAGAAACTGTTTTCTTATAATTAAGTAGAAAGAAGAGAAGAAGGGAGAAAACAGATTCCTCCAGTCGCTAGGTCGAGCTTTGGAGTCCTTTCTGCCACCACCTCCACAAACTGTAGCGTCTAGGGAGAAGCTATAGGGAAGGGCTACAGACAGTTCCAGTGGTTGGGCCTATCTCTAGGGCTCTGCTTCACCGTACTTAGTGGCAATTAAATAATCTGATACTGGAAGATCTGGTAGCAATGGGAAGAGGGGGAAGGTTCCTATAGGTACCGTGAAGCAGGGAATTAAAATAAGCTAAGGTCATCAGGAGGGAGAATCACCTCACCTGCCTATAGGGTCCTTGTAGCAGCAATGCTCTAGGATCCATCCCCCAACTAACGTGCCGGCATGACAGAACCTTAAGGGCTAGTCACTGGTGGTCCTGTTCTGTCATACACGCCACTTTCCCTAAATGTTATGTTTAAGAAATAGTTGCAAAAACCGCAACTACCGCTCTGCTTTCCTGAAACGAACATTTAGGAAATAGTGTGGGGATGGTGGTGGTAGGGCTTTGGAGTTTTTTATTAGAGTCTATCTATAGAGCCTTAAAAGACAATGCTTACGGGTCCTGCAATGCTATTACCTAACGTTCATAGATTGCAAGCTTTAGGGTCGCTGTGAGGGGCATACTTTAGGGACTTAAGCAGCTCTCTGTAGGCTTTTGCCTCTAGGGTCCACAAACTTCCTCCCTCGTTCCAGTCCATAAAAAATGCCCTTCACAAAATACCTCATCGGATTTTTGTTTCGGTCCTGTTTGTTACCTTCCACTCCTATGGAAGATTGTTTTCTTTGGGGTCTTTTAAGGGTATAGCACTAGGGTCTTTGCTGCCGCTCCCTCCATAGATTGTAGCATCTAGGGAAAACTATGGGGGAGGGCTACAAACTATTCCAGTCACTGGGATGGGCTAGGAGGAATTTCTCCGTGGCCATGTTATTACCTACGTCCATCAATGACCACTGGGTCTAGCTTTGGGGTCTATACAAGATATTCTGGAGTTGTTCTCAAGGGTCCTGTCTTCGGAACAGGCTATTACCTAACGTTCATAGCTGCCCCTTAGGAGGTATTTAGGTCTTTTGAGTTGGTAGTGATAGTGGCTATACTATTAACTATCCCTACAGAAGATATGCTTATGGGTGGGGATAGACAATAGAACAAGGATTGTTGCTATAGAAATATTACTGAGACAGGAGAAAAAAACCACTTCACCTGCTTTGAATTCCTTAAGGGTAAAATGCTAAGGCATTTTAATTATGTCGCAATTTGCTCTGCCACGGACACTGAGGAGCATGTGTCTTCTATCGGTGAGAACCTTATCTTAAAAGTATTTTATAGGGTCTACACCGATGAAAGGTTGGAGTAATTACCGCTACAAATAAGGCTAACAGGTAATATAGCAAGTGCTTATAAATACAATGTGTTATATATTTACATGATAGGGAAAAACTGTAGGATAATAAAAGGATGAACTTTGAGAT
The DNA here is from genome assembly GCA_020832135.1 of Clostridiaceae bacterium. Taxonomy (GTDB): domain Bacteria; phylum Bacillota; class Clostridia; order Peptostreptococcales; family Natronincolaceae; genus JAFIFG01. The sequence goes on along the minus strand of JAFIFG010000111.1, from coordinate 192,404 downwards.
ATATTTAAAGTTTCGCATATCCGACACTATTCAACAAAAAAATTAAACTATATAGTATATTATGAAAATAGATGGAGAAAAGACATATGCTTTTGATATAGAGTTATTTAAGAGAATTGAACGGTGTAGGGGTTACTTTAAAAATAAATTCATCAAAATTTAGATGAATTATACAGAATTTAGAACAACAAAAGGATGGTGTTTAAATGCCTGTAACAAGTAATAGTTTTGCAAAAACAATTAAAGTTTCTAGTGATAAAAGCAATATCAATTTATATCCGCATCAAATGGATGCAATAACAAATTTAAATAAAAAAATTAATAGTCAAGAGCATTTTTCAGGTATATTGGTTCTACCAACAGGTGGAGGGAAAACTTTAACAGCTGTGAGATGGATTTTAAAGAATATAATTGATAAGGGTCAAAAGGTCTTGTGGGTTGCCCACAGACATGAATTGCTAAATCAAGCAGTAGGTACAGTTGTTAAGAATGCATATGCTGATGTTTTGGGTGATAGAAAGAGCATTCAGTATCGTATTATATCAGGAATTCATGATAGACCTGTAAATATCAAGCCTGAAGATGATCTACTTATTGCTAGTAAAGATAGTATTAATCATGGAATGAATTATTTATTGAATCAATGGGTGAAGCAAAATAGAAATAACATTTTTCTAGTGATAGATGAAGCACATCATGCAGCAGCTAAAACATATCGGAAAACAATAGAGGTTTTAAAGAAAGAAAATCCAAAGTCCTTTAAAATGTTAGGTCTAACAGCAACTCCCTTTAGAACATCTGAAGCTGAAAACAAGATCTTAAAAGAAGTTTTTGAAGATGATATCGTCTATGGTATTGATTTAAAGGCATTGATAGCAAGAAAAATTTTAGCGGATCCAATTTTTGAAGAATTAAGTACGAAACTGGACGTGTCAAAGGACTTAACTGAAAAAGATATTAAAGCAATACAAGCATTCGATAGTATTCCTGAAGGTGTTGCATCCAATATAGCTATGAGCAAAGAAAGGAATAACTTTATTGTAAACCATTATAGTGAAAATAGGGAGAAATACGGGCAGCTACTTGTGTTTGCATTAAATATTGAACATGCAATTGCATTAAAAGGGTTATTTGAAAAACGGAATATACCTAGTGAATTTGTAGTATCTAGTTTAAAAGATCCTCTAGGGAACACAGTCTCTAGTAAAGAAAATGAAGAAAAAATTCGGAAGTTTAGAGAAGAAAAAATTAATGTTTTAATTAATGTAAATATTCTTACTGAAGGAATAGATTTACCGAATGCACAAACTGTGTTTTTAACAAGACCTACTATATCCACTATATTAATGACACAAATGATAGGTAGAGTATTACGGGGTGAGAAGGCCAATGGAACTGAAAAGCATATATTGTCAGTTTTATTGATGACTGGAAAGAAAAGATTGCATGGGTGAATCCAGAAAAATTATTGGTGTTGGAGGGTACGGTATCATCTGATAAGGAATATGAAAAAAGAGAACAAATTATGCGATTGATCTCTATCCATAAAATGGAAGAATTTGCTAAGATAATGGATGATATGGTAGATACGGATGAAATAGAAAGGATACCTTTTATACAGAGGGTTCCTATAGGGCTGTACTCTTTCTCAATTCTTATTTCAGCTAATGGAGAAGAAGAGTGGAGTAAAAACTGTGATGTAATTGTATACGATGTTTTACAGGAATCTTATGAAAGATTTATAAATGATTTAGAACAGATTTTTAAGGAAAAAGGTTTAGAGGATAAGGAAAAATTCGATGATTATGAGTTAGAGTATCTATGTAAGTTTATTAAGAAAAATTACTTTCAAGAACATAGTCAGGTTATTCATTCTAAGAATCAAGACATCAAAGATATTATTTTGTATTTTGCACAAACAGGGGTTAAACCGGAGTTTTTAGCTTTTGAAGATAGAAAATCCTATGATTTAGCTAAAGTTGCAAGACATATCTGGGATGAGGATATGGGGATCAGAAAACAGGGTGCCTATGTAGATGAATTATGGGAAGATGAAAAAAGCTTTTGGAGAGTCTTCTTTGGCCATAATAAAAAATATTTCTTAAATCAAATTGATAAGGAATTGCAAAAAATAAAGAATCCTGAATTATTTGATGATAAAGCTAAGGGTGTAGAGGTTATTGGAGAAACAATAAGTGAAAATCAATTAACTTTACATCAGCTTAAAGAAGTCAATTATAATGCCTGGGAAAAGCTTGTAAAACAAGTCTATGAGGGAGCTCAAGATGAGGAAGGGTATTACCATAGTGCAATTAGTGATTTTAAAAGTAAACATCGGAGAGATTTTCAAATAGATCACATTCAACCTATGGCAGACGGAGGAAGGACAGAAATAGAAAACCTTCAATTATTAACAACATGGGAGAATAGAAAAAAAGGAACTAAGAGCAATACGGAGGAAATTAATGAGCCTAATGAAAAAAAACAACAAAAAAATGCGACAAAATCACCTAAGGAAGATGTGCTGAATCAAATTGCAACAGAAAGAGATAAAGGAAATTTTATAAAAGCAATAGAGGCTAGCGATAAGGGGATAAAAGATTTCCCCAATGACTGGAATTTTCATAGTAAAAAAGCAAGCTTGCTTGTAGAAACTAATAAGCATCAAGAGGCATTAGAGTATTATGACAAGGCTTTAAAACTAGATGAAAATAATGGAGACTTATATTTTAATAAAGGAGAAGCACTGGATAGATTAAAGAATATAGAAGAGGCTCTTGAGTGCTATGAAAAGGCAGCTGAAATTAACCCTAAAGATGTACAAGCATTATATTATATTGGTGATGTATTGCTAGAGATGCAAAAGCCTAAAGAAGCTATGACTTATTTTGATAAAGCAATTAAGATAGATCCTGAATATAGCAATGCTTATTTAGGGAAAGGGACGGCGAAGTTCTATAATAGAAGATATCAAGATGCATTAGATAATTTTAAGAAGGCTATTCAGTTTGATGACAAAAATTATATTGCTTATTTAAACAAAGGTATCGTTGAAAATGTTAAGAAAGATTATGAAGAAGCACTAACAAGCCTAGCTAAAGCTGAGAATTTATTCAAAAATGATGCACGCATCTTTAACGAAAAAGGTAATTCATTGCTTGGTATTAAAAAGTATAATGAAGCTATCAAGGAATATGAAAAGGCATTGCAATTAGCTTCAGAAAGTAGGGATATTTACTTTAATATAGCTTTTGTAAAAGACAAGCAGAGTAAATATAGTGAAGCAGTAACTTATTATAAAGAAGTTATTGAACTAGATCCTAACCATGTAACTGCTTATAATAACTTAGGATATACATGTTATAAGGCTAGAAAATACGATGATGCACTTAAATATTATGATGAAGCTTTAAGGATAGATCCTAGTTATAGCTATGCACTGAAAAATAAAAAAGATTTAATAAACAAGCTTAAGAACAAATAAAATTCAAAAAATTATAACTAGGTATTCAGAATTACTATTCATATTTTATTTAAGCTACCATTTGTAAGATTTAACTTTAACAAGTGGTAGCTTTTATTATTTTTTTGAAATTACTATAAGTTATATAAAAAAGAAATAAAAGGTATTTAATTTTATAAGGCTTTACTGAGTAATAGAGATAGACAAAATTTTATAAAAAATACTTTTTAAAATTGTATACCTAAGTAAAAATACTTCCTACCCCCCAAGTATAATAAAATTATAACTATAACATGTTCTTTGACAACTTAATTAAAATTTATATAAAGGGGTGGGGCTTTTGAAGGAAGTATATTTTCAAATGGTACTAGGCCTAAGGACGAAGATTGAACAGCATAGCATAGACCTAGTAGAAAATAAAAAAGATATCCAGGTTATTGTTGATAAATTCAATAAAAGATTTCACAAAATAAAGAAGCTATATCTATTAAAGATGGAAAAAGAAAAGCTTGTATTAGCTTTAGAACTTTTAGAAGGCAATAAGGGTCAGCAGGTCGATTTGAGAACAATTAGATATTTTACTACTTTAATGAAAAGGAAATTACAGTTAGATAAAAATGTTCAGACAAGAGGAGGACACTTTAAGTGCATAAATATTGAAGCTATAGATAATGCAACCTATGAAGAATTAATAAGAAATAAAGTGGTTAGGAAAAAGGTGGAAGAGAAATATAGCTTAGTAGAGGGTGATAGAGACGATGCAGAAGGAGAGGAAGATGTTAAAGTACCAGCCTTCATAAAAAAAGGAAGAAATATTGCTGAAGAAATAGAGACAAAGAAGGAATGGGAGAAGCAATTAGCAAATACTCCTGCATTAGAGAAACTAGTTGGTCTAGGGGAAGTAAAGAAGCAGTTAATTTCTATTGAAACTTGCACAAATAATTTATTACAAAAGAAAAGTGACTTAAAAGAAGAGCATTTACCGATGTACTTACTTAATACTCTAATTACTAGTGATAGGGGAACAGGGAAATTTACTATTGCTAAAACAATATTTAAAATCTTATGTGATAAAGGAATTTTTAAACAAGATGAATTTATTACTATAGAAAAAGAAGTTTTGCAGCAATGGAGAGGCTTAGAGGCTTTACTGAAAAAACAAGATAAGGGTGTTATATATATTAAAGGATTAGAAAAATTGGTAGAGCATTTTAATATTAGAAATAGTGATAATATGCCATTGCAAAGTCTATTGAACTGTCTTTTAACCTATAGAGAAAAATTTATTTTTATTATGTCAGGAGATAAAGAAAACATAGAAAAATTACTAAGCAGAAGCCATCTTCATAGACATATAAAATTCTATATTGATATACCTGACTATAACAACAAAGAGCTTTTTTCTATTGCTAAACAAATAGCAAAACAGGAGGGATATTTAATAAAGGATAGGGCAGAATTAACCTTCTTAGAAAAGCTTTTAAAAGAAAAGAAGAACCTAGAATATGAAAACATACACACCGTAAGAAAAATAGTAGAGGAAGCTATTGTAAATAAAAATTGCAATGGTGGAACAGAAACTTCTCATCAACAGTATGAATTGCTGGGTGATGACTTTATAGGGGAACATCCGATTCTAGAAATTTTAAGCCAGAAGAAAGAGGAAGAGAAAAATTTAGAACAAGAAAAGGATCCTCTATTAGAACTACAAGAGATGATAGGATTGAATGAAGTAAAACAAAAAATTCAAGATATCATAAGCTACCTACAGGTACAAAAGAAGAGGAAGGACTTAGGTATGAAAGTAGAAAATATATGTTTGCATATGGAGTTCACTGGAAATCCAGGCACGGGAAAAACAACAGTAGCAAGGATTATAGGAAGGATATTAAGACAAATTGGTATTTTAGAAGAAGGTAATTTTGTAGAGGTAGGTCGAGAAGATCTAGTGGCAGAGTATATAGGACAGACGGCTATAAAGACAGCTCAAAAGATAAAGCAGGCACATGGTGGAGTACTTTTCGTTGATGAAGCCTACAGTTTGGACTCAGCATCTAGAAAGGATTTTGGTTCCGAGGCCTTGGCCACATTGGTGAAGAGGATGGAGGATGATAGAGAGAAGCTAGCTGTAATATTGGCAGGATATCCTGAAGAAATGGAAAGTTTGATTAATAAGAACCCAGGTCTAAGGGACAGAATTCAGTTTTCTATCCATTTTCCCGACTATAAACCTAATGACATGGTGAGGATTTTTGAAAAGTTTTGCTTAGATCAACAATATACATTAAATGAAGAGGCGGAGCTAGAAGTTAAAAATTTATTTGGAAGGATTTATGAAAATAGAGGTAAAAACTTTTCAAACGGCCGACTTGTAAGAAAATGCTTTGAGAGGGTGAAGATGCTTCAAGCTCGAAGACTACAGGAAAAAGAAACAGTAGAAGAAAAGGATTTAACCATGATTACCTATGATGATATTCAGCAACTACATAATGATACTAATCTGAAGGGTTTAATGGTAAAAAGGAGAGCAAAGGTAATAGGTTTTAGTTGTTAGTAAATAAATGAATGGAGGAAGGACTATGAGTACATGGAGTAATCAACAAAGAGTTTGTGCCACCTGTCGATATTGGAGTGGTAGGAGGGAAATGGATTTTTCAGCTATTTTTTTTACTGCAAAGGATGAAAAGGGGCGATGTAATGGTCCCATAGGGAGCTTTAGGATGGTAGATATGAATCATGGGGCTTCTTGTAGCTTTTGGGAGGTTTTTAGATAGAATAAATAAACATAGCTCTTCTGATATAGAAGAGCTATGTTTTAAGTATATAAATTATTATTTATAAAGGAAATTGTTAGACAATGTAGAATGAAATATAAATGGTAAAATCTTCAATTAAAGGAGGGTGCATTTATGAATAAAGAATTTAAAGACTTAATAGAAAAATATGATAACAAGTATAAAGGTTATGTGAAAAATAACGATCTAGAAGATAGCATATTGAGCTTTGTAGAAATTGAACAGGTCCAAGAGAGAGAATTTAAAATGGCTGAATTGATTAAGTATATTGAAAATAATTCTGAAAAATCTAATATTATTAATAAGCTTACCAATCCTTATTTTGTAGGGTTCGGAAACCCTAATGCAGATATTTTGTTTTTAGGTCAAGAAAAAGCTTTTAATGCTGATGAAAGACTAGATCTTTTATTTAAAGAAAGTGTAAACAATTTGTTTCAATGGAAGAATGTTATACAAAAAAGCAATGCCATCAACTGGAATGAAATAATTGCTGAAGATAACTTTTCTCCACTTCTTCCAAATAGATTTCACAAGGTGAAAAACCACAATCATACATGGGGGATTTATAGTAAAATACTTTCAGGTATATATAAATCAGATTTAGGTAAATGGAAAGATTTATTGTGTGAACATGAGGATTGGCAAAACTCCTTATTTAACTATGCTTTTCTTTCAGAGTTAAATTATATTCCATCTAAGAAAAATACAGGAAGAGATATAGATGAGATAAGGAAGCCATTTTTAAGTGAGGATTTCTTTAAACGTTTTCCAATTATTATTATAGGTTCGGCTAAATATATGTCAGAAATAGAACTAATCAAAAATATATTTAATGTCTCCTACATAGAAACGTTTAAGTTGCAAGATAAGTATACTTTCGATAAATATCAGAGTGATAATAATATGGTACTTGTTACAAAGCAACTAAGTGGATCATGTGGTTGGAGTAATAATGCATTAGAAGACCTATCTATTATGTTGAGACAATATCTAGAAAGGCGCAATTTAATTAAGTAATACAACAAAATCAAGCCAAAACTTTGATTCATTAGTAGAAATAGTAAATAATCTTTAATAAAGGAGCCTTAATGATGTATATGTATAAAAACACAAGAATCACTCTTATAAAAGGAGATATTACAAAACTACAAGTAGATGCCATCGTTAATGCAGCCAATAATCGGTTGCTAGGTGGTGGCGGTGTTGACGGTGCCATTCATCGTGCCGGGGGGATTGATATTTTAAATGCATGCAAAGAAATAGGGGGTTGTCCAACAGGGGAAGCCCAAATAACTATTGCTGGTAATTTACCTAGCAAAAAAGTGATACATACAGTAGGGCCTATTTATAAGGACGGAAATAATAATGAGCCTCAACTTCTGTATAATGCATACTTTAACTCTTTGAAATTAGCTGAGGAAAACCAATTGAAAACTATTGCTTTTCCCTCTATCTCAACAGGGATTTATGGTTATCCAATAGAGGAGGCTGTAGATATTGCTATAAAAGCTGTGAGAGATTTTATAGATACGTCAAGTTCAATTGAGGAAGTTGTATTTGTGTTATTTTCTGTTGAGGATTATGAGATATATGAGAGAAAACTAGAAATGATATTTTAATCATAGAGATAATAATACTATTAAGAAATCATATAAAAACATTAGGATTTTTTATGGGGGTAGGAACAAATAGTTCCCACTAAGGTGATAAAATAATCTAAACTAAATATTTAATTTGAGGAGGGTTTGTATGAATAAAGAACGTTATGATGAATTAGTTCAAATAGTGGTAGATGGTCCTCTCCACCCACCAAAAAAATTAGTGGAGGATTTTTACAAATGGCAATCACGATTAATGCTTGCAAGATTTCTTGCTAATGAAAGGTATCAACAATATACTCCAGCACTAGAATTAATGGAATATACATTAGATAAAGATATGAGAAACTTTGATGGTAAAGGTTCATATGAAGAGTATTTAGATCACAAAGTGTCCTTGTTAAGTGACCTTGGAGTTTTACATTGGAATTTATATAAAGATGGAGAGAAAGCTTTAAAGTATTTATCAGAATCGTTGGAGTTAGCTGAATCAGTTGATTATGAATTTTCACTCTCTAATAGAGGAGATATATGGAATAAAAAACTAAAGGTATTAGAGCAGTTGGGGGATGAGGAAAAGGTATTAGAGGCGGTAAGGAAGAAATTTATTGAAATTGAAAGAGAAAGTACATTTGATACAAATAGTTATTTGTATTATGGAAACCTCAATTTAGCACAGATAACACAAAGCAGATGTGACTGGAAAAAAGCAGTAGAGAATTTAAAAGAAGCATTAAATTATCTTGAGCTTCATGACCATGAAAGGGAATCAGTAGATGAGTTATGGGAAAAAAGAGATGAGGATTATGAAAGGACCTATAGAGAGATGGAGAAGTTTATTGATAGAGAGGTGATTTGGAGTATTTAGTTTTTAAAGTAATATATAGTTATTTGCTAAGTATAAGGAAAGGTGTATCTAAATATTTTATTTAGGTACACCAATACCATGAATTTATTTATGTATATAAATTCACTAATTTAAAGGGGAAGTTATAATATGATAAATTCATGGCATGAAATAAGTAGTAACAAACCACTTGTTTTAGGGTCAGAACTTGGTTTGCTAGTGGGCGAAAATTCAAATGGCTGAAAGCTACTTTTGGATTACCTATATTAATGGAAGGAGGGGGATAATGTGATTGATAGTGAAAACGTATCTACACATAGGAAAATCATAGAAACCTACTACCTGATTAAGAGGAAAGAGGCTACCAACAGAAAAGAGCTAGCAGACATTTTAGATACTTCTGAGAAAACGATCGGTAACTATATAAAGAAATTAAAAGAAGATTGGGAAGTTGACATTAAGTTTGACTATACCCTTAATCAGTATCATGTAGAAGATGAAGGCTTATTCTATCAATTAAGAGGGACTAAACTTTTGCAGGAAGAAGACATACATATGATTTTATCAGCCTTAAATAAAATACAAGATTTTACTCCTGAAAAAATCAACTATATAAGGGGGAGACTTTTATCCCTTTTTCCAGGGAAAGAAATGGATGTATTAAGAAAATCATTTTATAGAGAACTAGGATCTATAAAGCCTAACAATACAATAGAAAGCAATATTCAAGTAATAAATTCAGCAATAATTGAAAAAAAGAAGATAGAGTTTTTGTATTTAAAAGCCTCCACAGAAAAATTACCCTATGAGAAAAGGGTTGTTAGTCCTTATTATTTAGCTGAAGATTTTGGCAAGTACTATGTAATATCTAAAAAAGATAATGACCATGAATTTAGGAACTATAGAATAGATCGTATGAGTCAAGTGAAAAAATTAGAAGAAAATGCTGTATTGGATCAGGATTTTAATGCAGAAAAATACTTAAAACAAACATGGTACATGAATAGTGGAAAAAAGACAAAGGTAAAGGTAAAGTTTAATATTGATGCATATCAGGTAGTGACTGAGAGACATATGCAAGTGGGAAAGGTAATTGAAAAGGATGAAGATAGTTTTATATATGAGTTTATAGCAAATGGTACTAAAGGGATAATGATATGGATCTTGGGATTTGGTAATAAAGCTGAAGTCTTAGAGCCGTGGGAATTAAGAGAGGAAATAAAGAACATAGCGGAAAAAATGTTAGGAGTTTATAAATAATTTTAATAAAATCAGGGGAGGGAATGTAATGGGAGAGAAATTGGACAGATCTTTAGTTGAAAATTATATGAATAACTTTTTTGGTTATGGAAATTTTGATGGTGATTATTGGTTAGTAGGGATAGAAGAGCGTGGAGGAGAAAATTACCAAGATGTAAAAAGCGAATAGAAGTTTGAAGTGATAGGGGTTGCAAAGAGTTAGAAGATGTAAGAGAATATCATATTGATCTAGGCATTGAAAAGCACTTTAAAGACAAATATACTTTGCAGCCTACTTGGAGCAAGCTAATAAGACTTTTATTAACAGCTGAAGGTAAAAATGAAAAGTATTTAACAACAGATTATGTTAAGATTTTACAAGGGAATGAATTAGCTAGACCTAATAGTAATCACTGTTTGCTAGAGATGTTCCCACTACCTTGTCCACAAACTAATGAGAAAAGTTGGAAATATAATGAGTATACAGATATTGACTATTTAGAAACTAGGAAATGTTATGAGGACTATATAGCAGTAAAAAGAATAGAAGCCATAAGATCCAAAATAAAGAAACATAAACCTAAAGCAGTTATTTTTTATTCTACCGACAAAAATAAATTAGAATACTGGAAAAGAATAGTGGAGAGTTCAAAAGATGTATTTAATATAAAGGATATAGAAGGTCAAGATACTTACTATCATAATAGTAATGATATACATTATATAGTAGTACCTCATCCAGTTAGACATGGAATTACAAATAAATATTTTGAAGCAGTAGGTGAGTTCATTAAGTAGCTTAATTGATACTACTTTCTAGTGACAGTCATAACATTTTCGTTGCTCGAAGTGTATTTCTATGTACACTCTGAGTAGGAATTTTTAGAGGGTCTTAGGAGGAATTTAATTACTGAGGTTTAACGGAGAAGGTAGCTACATGATTTGAAGGGGGAATTAGAATGGATAATAATATTCATGAGGTTGACTCGATAGAAGCATCAACCAAATATAATGCCTGGTATTATGAGTTAAGAGGGGAACAAAAGGGACCCATTGCTTCTGAAGAAATAATTGAATTAATTAAAGAAAAGGAAATTAGTAGTGATACATTGGTTTGGTGCAAAGGCATGACGAACTGGAAAGCTATTATAGATACAGAATTTAGAATGTACTTTCAAGATACACCACCCCCTCTAATGGGAGATACTGTTAGCAATACTGTTGTTTGGTGGTTGGCATTTGCTCCAATTATAGGTTTAATAATTGAGAATATTATTGCAGGAACCTATAATCTCAATATAGGTGACCTTTGGTATGTAACTCTTATTATAAACATAATTCTATGTTCTTTAGATGAGAAAAAATTAAATAAAGCAGGGCATGATACTAAAAAAATGGGTGCAGTTTGGTTAGTACCAGTATATTTATTCAAGCGTGCTAAAGTTTTAAAACAAAAGAGTACATATGCGGTAATCTGGTGCTTGATGTTTGCCATCATGTTGTTTGCCCCATCAATGATTTTAGATAATCCTAGTTTAAATTTTGGAACTGGTAATTCAACAGCGATAAATATGGTTCAGGAGGGTAGGTTAGACCTTTATCCTGATGTCACTTTAGGTGATATGATAGATGGATTCTTTGAAAATCCTAAATGGAGTAGTATAATTGCTGATGATGGAAATAGATATATAAATGTTGAGGGCAAGATCTTATTTGACGGGCGTACTAAAAATGTAGCAATACAGTATCAGTTAGATACATCAAGTGGACGTTTTGAATTTCACGCATTAGAAATTGATGATATACCTCAAAATATATTAGTGTATTTTGGACTCATAGAGAGTATGTATGAAAATAAAAGGTAAGGTAGGAAACAAGTAAGTGAAGTAGCATGTCACATATATTCTAAGGTGATGCTATGTATTTTGCATGAATAGAGATGCTATCAGAAAAAGCTCTATTTTATTAAGTGGTGATATGAACAGGACTTTAATTTAGATCAGCATTTATTACAAATAATATAGCTACTAAGAAATTTTTAAAGTCATACATCAAAAAAGGAATTTCTTAAAGATTGGAGGTGCTAATTTGAAAAAAATTATTTTTTTATTAGTAAGTATTAGTTTATTAATAGTATTAACAGGATGCAATGCGCAACAATCCAAGACAACTAGTCAAGAAGATACACAGTACAACAATATAGTAATAGAAGAAGCTGAAGAAAATTCGAAGGGAGCTCAAGAAGATGATATTGAAATCATCTTACAAAAAGAATTAAGACCTAAGGAGTTAGAGGGAAAATGGGGATTTGTTGATGAAAATAACAATTTCATTATATCGCCTAAGTATGATGATGTTAAAGCATTTTCTGAAGGATTAGCAGCTGTAGAAATGAACGAATTATGGGGGTTTATTGATAGAGAAGGAATAATGATAATAGAGCCTCAATACATTATAGTAGAAAGTTTTGAAAACGGAGTTGCTGGTGCAGCGGACGCTGACTTCAATTTTGGATTTATCGATACAGAAGGAAATGTTGTAATAGACTTTGTATGGCATGATGGTCTAGGTAGGTTTGGTGATGATTTTTATATAGTTAACCAAAACCGGAGTTGGTATGCTGTTGATCGTAATATGAATGCATATTATTATTGTCTAGCAAATAGAATGTTACAATTTAGAGTTGAAGGCAAATGGTATTATATGGATGAATTTGGGAAGATATATGAAACAAAAGATGGTTTTGATGAGCTGGGTAAACAAGCACATAATATTTCACTAAAAGATGCAGAAGCAGTTAGTGGAGTAACTCTAGAAAAAACTCCATTACCAGTAAATGATCATCAGGCTTATGAGGAATATTCTTTAGAAGAATACTTAAAAGTTTTACAGCCTGTTATAATTACAGATAGTGCAAGACCAGAGAGAGGTTCAGAGGCTATGATTCAAGCATTTTTAATAGTAGATAATCTTTATAGTTATGCTTTTGAAGGATATGAAGAAGGATATGAGGTTGCAATGGGGGCAATGTTAGATTTATATAATATACTTTGGGCGATTGATGAATATGAGCCTCCGAGGGGATATGGGATAACACAAAGCCATAGAAATATAAAGATGTATATTAATAATATAACTATAAATCTAGTATTGACTACCGAATATTTAAGAGATAATGATAAAAAGAATTTAACTAATATGCTTGGGCGCTTACCTACAGAAGTATTGAATATTAGTCGTGAAGCTCATAATATTAAGTTTGTTATTGAAAATATGTGAGATAAATAAAGAAACCTTCTATAGAAAAAGCGACCTGTGTAAAATTAATTGTGCAGGTCGCTTAATCAATTTTAATTTGGAGTATAGATAAATTAAATAATAAATGGAAAAGACAATAGGGTTTAGGAATAATCCTGTTATTAATTTTCAATCGAATCATTTCTTCTAACAAACTTCTAACATTTTTCTAACGAAAGTAATATAAAGCAATATTAAATGGCAACTTTTAAATCATGCAATATATATACAAATGTTGAAAATTCAGGCTCAACAAGACTATCTAAAACTATACAACAAGGTAGATAATGCCCTTTATCCAACTACGAATCAGAAGGTCGGGAGTTCGAATCTCTCTGGGCGCACCATGTTACATATTGGAATTTCAAGGATACTAGAGGTTAATAAATCTCTAGTTTTTTTAGTTTTTTGCAATTTTACAATAGAAAAAAATACTTATTATGGAGGCTAATCGATATGTTCAGAGCAAAAGAAGCAAGTTTAATACTAGTACTCTCTATTATTTTCATGTTAATTGCTGGGTGTAATGGGGTAGATGTAAGGGCCAATCCAGAAGAGGCGGTAGAAGGAAAAACAATACAAGGTCATAATGCTATAGAAGCTGAGGGTACAAAACATTTATCAAAAAAAGAAAAAGATAAAAGCATGAATTTAGAAAAGGGAGTGTTAAAAGCTTATTTTATAGATGTAGGTCAAGGGAATGCAACTTTTATAGTAGGACCCAATGGTGAAACAATGCTTCATGATGCTGGTGGAGATGGAGATGTAGGTAGAATCATTGTTGATTACATAAGGAATCTTGGCCACGAAAAAATTGATGTAGCTGTGTTTACTCATCCTTATGCAGATCATATTAGTGGAGCTCCTACTATTTTTAGAGAGTTACAGGTAGGGGCAGTATATTATCCTAAAGTAATGCATACTACAAGAACATTTCAAAATTTTGTAGAAGCGGTAAAAGAAGCTGGATTAAAGTTTAAAATGGCTAAGGCAGGAGTAGAAATACCGTTTGGAGATGTTGATGCTGTGCTGGCAGCACCAATATCTGATACATACGATAACCTAAATGATTATAGTGCTGTTGTTAGACTGGCATGGGGAAACACCTCTTTATTGTTAACGGGTGATATAGAAAAGACTTCAGAAGAAGAATTAATAATGAGCAATGAGAATTTAGATGTAGATCTGCTCTTAATTCCTCATCATGGATCTAATTCTTCTAGTACACAGAAATTTTTAGATAGAACTATGCCTAGCTATGGAATCATTTCTGCAGGGGCTGAAAATAGGTATGGACACCCCCATAGAGAAGTGTTAGAATGTCTTGAAGAAAACAATATAATATTTTATAATACTGCTGAATACGGAAATATAGTTGCTACTTTAGATGGAGAGAAAGTTACTATATCTCTAGAAAATGGTACTTGTAGTGAAGGTAAAGTGGTGGAAGATAAGCAAGACTTTTCACAAGAAGTAAATACTAAAGGAATTATACATGAGAAAATAGAAGATAAAATACAGAGTTTAACTGTGACGGCATCTATAGATAATACCGCACCTACACACAATACAACGATAACAGCAACTGTTAAAGTGACCTCTCAAGGAGAACCGGTAAGTGATACAGAGGTAAAGCTATTAAATCATTTTAAATCCACTACTACTCCCTATGAAGGAGTAACTAATAAGCATGGCATAGCTGAAATATCCTATAGTATTGGTAGAGCAAGTATAGGGTATGAGGTGAAGGTAGAGGTCGTAGCAAAGAAGGATAATATAGAAGCTACTGTTTCAACTTCATTTACACCACAATAGGTAGGAAGATTAAATATAGATCTGTCAGTTATAAGATAATTCGCATAGATTAACCATCTGTTATAATAGCAACAGAGAGATATACTTTAACTAACAAAAATGTTAAAATAGTATGAAATTTAATTACTAACAGAATACACTTTGAAACTTGAAAGGATGGAACAATGGACGGAACTAAAAGAAGCAATATTCAAATAGGAGTTACTGTAATGATTGTACAAAAGCAAGATCAGTGTAGTGGTAAACTTACAGAAGGTGTAGTTAAGAGAATTCTCACAAACTCAACAGAGCACCCTCATGGGATCAAGGTTATGCTAGAGAGTGGAATTGTTGGTAGGGTAAAAGAAGTTACTACACCAAATTTAACCATACCACAATAGAAGAGGTGATAGAGATATGCTGGTATTAGATCGTTTTGAAGGAGATTATGGGGTTATTGAGATAGATGGAGAGATGCTGGATGTAAAAAGAAGCCTTATTGATGAGAAGGTAAAGGAAGGCGATGTTGTGGTTTTAAAGGAAGGTATTTATTATAGGGATAATGAAGCTACTAAAAAGAGAAGAAGAGAAATAGAAGATAAGTTTAAAGATATGTGGGAGAATTAGGGCTTGAGGCAGGAAGACCAGGGCAAACTTGGTCTTTTTACTTTATAAATAGTGTAAACTGACAACTAAATAATGAAGGATGATATATTATAAATGTGAAGAGAGTTTTGCGGTTATATTTCAAAAGATAAGCATCATTAGCTTCTATTATCTTTTATATAGTATAAAATTAAAATCTTATGCTAAACTATTTCATAATCAAACATAACATCCCTGTTTATGCTTGATTTTTAAGTTTAAATGAGTTATGGTATACACTATAAGTTAGATTAGTTTGAAATATAGGAGGTAAGAACTAATATGATAGAAGCAAGCATTATATTTTTCGATATAGACGGAACACTCCTTACCCAAGATAAAGAGCTGCCCTTATCAACAAAAAAAGCTATTTTTAAATTAAAGGAACTTGGACATGAAATTGCGATTGCCACGGGAAGAGCTCCTTTTATGTTTGAGAATTTACGAAAAGAATTACAAATTAATACTTTTGTTAGTTATAACGGTCAATATGTGGTATTAAATGGGAAATTGCTATATGCAAATCCATTAAAGATATCAGCCCTAGAGAAATTGACGGAAGCAGCTCTTATTAGCAACCATCCTGTTGTTTTTATGGATCATGAAGATATGAAAGCAAATGTTCCATCACATCCTTATATTAAGGAAAGCATTGATACATTAAAAATTGATCTTTTTCCTACCCATGATCCCTATTATTATAAAGGACGTGAGATATACCAAACAATTTTATTTTGTCAAGAAGGAGAGGAAAAACAATATCAACAGGAATTCCAAGACTTTGATTTTGTTAGGTGGCATCCTGTTTCTGTTGATGTACTCCCTAGAGGAGGATCCAAAGCAAAAGGAATTGAAAAAATTGTTGAAAAACTAGGATTTGTAAAAGAAAGACAATATGCTTTTGGAGATGGACTAAATGATATTGAAATGCTGACAAGTGTAAAAAATAGTGTGGCAATGGGTAATGCTGAAGACAATGTAAAGGCAACGGCAAGATATGTAACAAAATCAGTAGAAGACAATGGTATTCTACATGGTCTTCAGATGCTTGGGTTGATAAAGTGATAAATTCAGTTGAAATAATATACTAAGGATAATACAACTATGATTGTATTGTGCTTAACTATTTTATTATTCCTTTATAATAGTCGTTGTTTGAGAGGACTTTATTTTTAGATGTAAATTGTTATGATATAATGGATTAATAGAAAAATATAGAAATGTCAAGAGTGTAAAAAAATCAAAAGGAGTGTAAAACACATGATAAACAGAGCCAAAGCATTACAATGTCTTGATGAGCACCTAAAAACAGATCATCTTTTAAAACATTCCTATGCAGTAGAAGTAGTGATGAGGGCTTTAGCAAAGAAGGTAGAGCCAGAAAAAGAAGAAGAATGGGCAATGGCAGGACTACTACATGATTTAGATGCAGATCTGATTGATTACAAAAATGGAGATAATCATCTTCATGGTCCTAAAACAGTAGAGATTTTAAAAGAAGTGGCTTTAGGCAATGAAGAGATTTATCATGCAATATGTGCACATAATGAAGCTACAGGGACAAAAATAGAGAGTAAAATGGACAGGGCTATTTATGCTGCAGATCCCATTACTGGATTTATTACAGCTATTACACTTGTCTATCCTGATAAAAAGATCAGTAGTGTAAAGGTCAAATCTATTACAAAGAGAATGAAGGAGATAAGATTTGCAGCAGGGGCAGACCGTAAAGCTATGGCTTCTATTGAAAAACTGGGAATAGCTTTTCCAGAGTTTGCAGAGCTTTCTTTAAATGCAATGCAAGGGATAGCAGAAGAGTTAGGGCTATAGAAATAGAAAATCTACTTATATTTCTTTCATCATGGTTAATTTTCAACTCATACATAATCATAGATACTTAAACATTAAAAGAGCCATACGAATGGCTCTTTTAATGTTTAAGTACAGAAGGGAGAATAGGCACAATCATCATAACAAATGTTATCATAAATGATAATTATACATTGTTATTTTGGAGTAGATATTTCTATATTTAAATCTTACTCTTTATTATGATAACGACAATGTTATACAACTAATACCGGGAGATATCTATAACATATGAATATTGAGTCTATAGAAAAGTGCAAAAAGAGATCAGATGACATTTTGATGTCACCTGATATTTAATTCAATCTATTTAAAGTATTTAGTTTGTATAAATTTATGATTAAAAGCTGTAGACTCTTTATAATTTTATTAAAATTATTCCAGTTTTGTGTATAGTTTATATCACGGTAAATACCATTGATCTCTAGTTGAAAGGAAGAAATACCTACTCCATACCAAGCAGTTCTTACTACGGTACCAGTTCTATCAGCATTAAAAATGTGATCAAATCTAACATCAAAGACAGCATGTTCTTTGAAACTATTGATAATAATATTCTTTATATTTTCTGTAATAGAAATACCATTTAACGTACCTACATCAATCATCAGATCTCTTTTTTTGTTTAAACCATGAAGGTCGATTAGACAAAATAAGTTGTACTCTTTAATTTTCTCAAGCAGGAAGTTTTTATATTCACAAGGCATATCTTTATTAGAGTCGCCATTTCCCGTAAAGGTACGGTAGATGACATGACAATCTGTAATATCCCCCAATAGAAGTGCTAGACTTCCTGTGAAAATTTCAGGATTTTTAATTTTGCCATTTCTTATTTGTTTCACAGCATGAGGAGCAGAGATAATGATAGGTATATTTCCTTTTCTATATTTGAAATTAGAACCTTCGTCTTTTCCAAGATAATTATTAAAGGCAAACTGTTGCTCTAATTCAAAGACATTCTTGATTAATTTATTATTTAAATGTATCAAATGTTGCATAGTATATAACACCAGCCTTAATTTTTTAAAATATAATTATAGTATTCGCTTTCTAAGTTAATAAATATGAAAACAAATAATGGATACTAGTTATTACCTATACTATAAATCATTGAAGTGTTAGTTATGGCAATGCACTCAAGATGGATTGTGTAGAACTGCAAGTAATAAAGTATCCCATTATAAAAATATACAACATAAAATCAAAACAAAATAAAGAATTTGCTGTTGACAATTTTAATTAAAAGTGTATAATAGTATTTGTTCTTGTTTTACTTCTAAAGCAATTAAGGCTTTATTATAGGTCTTAGGTCTTATGGGAAGTGGAAAAACATTTTTAAAAAGTATTGACAAGCTGTTTAAAACATGATAAGATATAATCCTGCCGTCGAAACAAGATACAAAATATACGACAGCAAGTTAATGCCGAAGTGGCGGAACTGGCAGACGCACAGGACTTAAAATCCTGCGATCCTTACAGATCGTACCGGTTCGATTCCGGTCTTCGGCACCACACATTATGCGGGTGTAGTTCAGTGGTAGAACTTCAGCCTTCCAAGCTGATAGCGAGGGTTCGATTCCCTTCACCCGCTCCATAAAAATACGACCCATTAGCTCAGTCGGTAGAGCACCTGACTTTTAATCAGGGTGTCCCGCGTTCGAGTCGCGGATGGGTCACCATTTACCAATTAAGGATGGGTGTCCGAGCGGTTTAAGGAGCTGGTCTTGAAAACCAGTGACTCCGAAAGGGGCCGTGGGTTCGAATCCCACCCCATCCGCCAAGCTTTAAAATGCACGTGGTCTGGAGAAGTACTCAAGTAGGCTCAAGAGGACGGTTTGCTAAACCGTTAGGTCGTGTAAACGGCGCGCGGGTTCGAATCCCGCCTTCTCCGCCATTTTCCGGGTGTAGCGCAGTTTGGTAGCGCACATGGTTTGGGACCATGGGGTCGGGAGTTCGAATCTCTCCACCCGGACCACTTTAAATATGGATTACCAAATTAAGCATTGATTTAATTTGGGCCTTTAGCTCAGTTGGTTAGAGCGCCCGGCTCATAACCGGTAGGTCCGGGGTTCGAATCCCTGAAGGCCCACCATTTTCTTGAAAAAGTATGGTGTTTAATAAAGATAGGGGTGTAGTTCAGTTGGTAGAACGTCGGTCTCCAAAACCGAATGTCGTGGGTTCAAATCCTGCCACCCCTGCCACTTTAAATTTAATAGTATCAGGGCTCATAGCTCAGCTGGTTAGAGCGCACGCCTGATAAGCGTGAGGTCGGTGGTTCGAGTCCACTTGAGCCCACCAAATTTGCCCAAATAGCTCAGTCGGTAGAGCAGGGGACTGAAAATCCCCGTGTCGGTGGTTCGATTCCGCCTTTGGGCACCATTTTAAAAAGTTGGTATTATACCAACTTTTTTTATTATTTAAAAATGTAAAGGGTATGTAATATAGTAGGAAGTTTTTATATGTTATAATAATACTGTAAAAATTTTCTAATTCATACAAAGGAGTTTTACTATGGTTAAAAAAATAGTAAGTGTTATTACTGTAGTTCTATTAATTTTTAATTATTCCTATGCCACTATTAACTATTCTGATATCCAACAACATTGGAGTAGAGAATATGTCTATTGGGGTACGGGTGAGATAACATTGTTTAATGGCTATGAAGATGGAACCTTTCGACCTGATCAATCCATTACGATTGCAGAATATCTCTCTATTCTTAATAGGATTTTATATCTACAACATATACATAGTATAAGTAGTGTTAAAAATCAAGATATGGACATGCCTTATAAGGATATTAAAAAAGGACATTGGGCATATGAAGATATAACGGAAATCATTCATTATATAGATAACTATTCTACAACATCCATTAAATTTCAAGATATATTCTCCATACCTCAATTGAGGCCGGATGAATTTATAACTAGATATGAAGCGAGTCTCTTGGCAAGGGCTATTACTACTCCTCCAATAAAAGTCTTAGATACTACTCCGAAGGATATTCCTGAGGATATGAATTTTTATAGAGAAATAAAAGAGCTGATGAGTAATAATATTATATTTGGATATGGTGATGGAACATTTGGACTAGAAAATAATATTACTAGAGGAGAAGCTGCTACCATCATAAAAAGAATTTATGAGGATTTAGGATTTGTAAAAAAGGATTTGCTAAAGCCTCCTTCTGTAAATATTACTAAAAATCAAAAATCATCATTATTGTTTCAAATGGAAGCAACCGATTCACCACAAAATCACCTAGATGTTGAATTTATTGAGGCTATTACAGCTTTAGAATATATGGATTTTATAGGCTTTATTCCCTATGAAGAAAGACATTTATATGATGTAACTCCCATTGATACCCTATGGCAGCTAAAAAATCAACATTACTATAATGTTATTGGTACAAATTACTATATCATAAAGTATGATAAGGAATTAGGTATAGAGAGAAAGATTGAATTGATAAAAGAGGCTTTTCTACACTATGGAACTATATCGGAACAAAGGGTTGAAGGAATGTACTCATTTCTTCAAAGTTCTAAAAAGTATGTACCTCTTCAGGAATTAATAACAATGACGGGAGAAGCTTTTAATGCAGCTAATGATTCTCATACCAAATGGGAAATAGGAATATTTTTAACTGAAGGTTATTTAAAACAAGACAGGACTAAGGAAACTATAGCTGTTTATGAAGAGCTACTAAAGGATCATAAAGAGATAGAAACTAAAACCGAATTAATTGCTAACTATGGATACTTAGTTTACCAAATGGAGGGGCAAGAGAAAGCCGTGAGTTCTCTGTACAATCAGTGGGAGAAATTAAAACGACACAAGGAATATAGTTTATATAAGAAGGATATTGATTACCTATTAGTAGGTATGATGAAACAAATGATAATAAAGCCATAGAACTTCTATGGCTTTATATTATTATTATTTGATATAATAGTAGTAAGTACATAAGTTTTGTGAGGTGTGTTATGGAGAATTCTGCAATAAAAACTTTAAATGATGAACAACTATTGGCAGTAAAACATCATGAAGGGCCATGTATGGTTTATGCAGGGCCTGGATCTGGAAAAACTACAGTAATAACCTATAGAATTTGGAATTTAATACAGCAGTATAGTGTTAATCCTGAGAATATTTTAGTTATTACTTTTACAAAGGCTGCTGCTGAAGAAATGAAGGTAAGGTTTCAGCAAGAATTTGATCTACCCTATGGAGAAAAAGCTAAAGTAAGTTTTGGTACCTTTCATTCCTTATTTTTTAAAATTATAAGAAGGTATTGTGGATACAATATAAAAGATATTTTAAAGGATAGGGAGATATATGCTTTAATTAAAAATATTATTAAAACCTTAGGCATCGAAGGATATACTGATGAAGAGTTTATTAAGGATATTCTTCTTGACATATCCCTATATAAAAGCAATTTTCCACAAAATCACGATTTTAAACCAACATCTTTATCCACCATTGAGTTTAAAAGAGTTATTGACTGCTATGAAAACTACAAAAATGAACATAAAAAAATTGATTTTGATGATATGTTAACCAAGTGTTATATGCTGTTAATAGATAACCCTACCATACTGAATGGAATAAGAAGAAAGTTTCCTTTTATTTTAATTGATGAGTTTCAGGATATTAATAGTATTCAATTTGAAATCATAAAGCTTATTGCAAAGCCCTTGGACAATTTATTTGTTGTAGGTGATGACGATCAGTCTATCTATAGTTTTAGAGGGGCCAAGCCTTATTTTATATTGAATTTTGATGAGATCTATAGTAATGCTAAAAAAATAGTACTGAATAAGAATTATCGTTCACAAGAGAATATTGTAAGGACTGCAAACAACTTAATCATGAATAATCAATCTAGGATACATAAAAAAATGGTATCTGTAATAAATGCAAATATCGATATAAATTTTATAACACCAAAAGATAAGGTGGAAGAAAATAAGAAGATTATAGAAATTATTCAATCTTTAACGGAAAGAGGCTATAGATACAAGGATATTGCTATTGTCTACAGAACCAACCTTGCTGCAGCACCTGTTGTAGATGCTTTGCTAGATAACAATATACCTTATATTTCTAGAGAGCAAATATACAATATTTATGACCATTGGATAGCCAAGGATATAATGAGTTACTTAATTGCTGCTTTTTCCACAAAAAATTCAGAAGCTATTAAAAGAATTATTAATAAACCTACCCGTTACATAACAAGAAAAGCAATTCAACAACCGGTAGATGAAAGTAAGAACTATATCACATCTTTAAAGCTAAGGGCAGATTTGATGCCCTATCAAATCAAGTATCTTGAACGACTACAGCTTCAATTAAAAGAAGTGCAAAATCAAAATACTGAAAATGCAATAGAATATATAAGAAAGCACATAGGATATGATGAATATATTAAAAATTATTGCTCGGAAAAGAAAATTACAAGTGAAAAGTTATTTGAAATACTAGGTGAACTGCAGGAGATGGCGACACAATATGAAGATCCCCAAAAATTCATAGATAACATCCATAACTTTAAGGAAAAGATTAAGGAATCAAAATCTTGTAAAGAAGATGGAGATAAAGTGGAATTATTGACGATGCATAGTGCAAAAGGTTTAGAATATAGGGTTGTGATGGTTATATCAGCAGTAGAAGGCACCATACCCCATGGTAGAAGTGGAGATGACATACAATCTATTGAGGAGGAAAGAAGATTATTTTATGTAGCATTAACTAGGGCAAAGGAACTACTTTTTATTAGTTCACCATTATACAAAAATAATAAAAAGCTAGAGACATCTAGATTTATAGAGGAAATGAAAAGGGATGATGGTAATAATAAAACTAGGGAAAAAATCTATAAATTTAAAAAAGAATTTATTGACTATGTAAATAAAAAAATTAAGTAATAAATATAAGAAAACAGCTTTCCTATAAAATCAGTTTTGTATGATGATAGGAAGGCTGCTTTTGTTAGTATTGGTTATCTTCAATAATTTCTTTAAGAAGGTTGGGGTTATCCGTTACACTAAGAGCTAACATTAATTTTATACGAGCTTTTTGTCCAGGAAGGTTACCAGCTAATATTACCCCTAGCTCCCGCAACTGTCTACCTCCACCATCATACCCATAGGTATCTAGAACACGACCAGTAGGGCACCTAGAAGTCATTACAACTGGAACTTGATGATCAAGGGCATATTTTACACCCTCTACCATTCCAGGAGGAATATTTCCTCTTCCCATGGCTTCAATGACTATACCTTTAGCACCAGAGTCAATAGAGTATTTAATAAAACGTGAATCCATACCGGCAACACTTTTTATCAAATCCACATTTTCAACTATGGATTGGGTAGGGATATGCTGATGATTGATAATTTCTCTATGGAAGATTACTTTATCATTATCTACAATGCCCAAAGCTCCGAAGTCCAAGGATTTGAAAGTATCTAAACTTAGGGTATTTGTTTTTGTTACTTCATTAGCAACATTCACCTCATTGTTCATCACCACTAAAACACCTTTGTTCATGGAATCATGAGAAATAGCAGTACACACTGCTGCTGCCAAATTACTGGGACCATCATAGCCTAGTTCAGAGCTATTTCTCATGGCTCCAGTAATAACGATAGGCTTATTAGATTGAATAGTTAGATCTAGTAAATAAGCAGTTTCTTCTAATGTATCAGTACCGTGGGTAATTACTACACCTGTGATGTCATCTCTATGTATGGTTTCTAAAACAAGTTTTTGCAATTTCATCATTTTTTCTGGATCAAAATGTGGACCTGGTATAGTATCAAAACTAATGGACTCAGTTTCAGCAAACCTATCGATATTCGTGACTAATGACATTATTTGTTCATTAGACAATGACGGAATTGCAGCACCTATACGGGGATCAACAGACATAGAAATCGTTCCCCCAGTAAAAATGATAGCGACCTTTGGTTTGTTCATATGTTTCCTCCTTTAAGATATAAAATGAGACTTAATTCAGAGGGTTCTTTTGTTCCCATTGAATGACAGGCAAAATTATTTCCAGGATCCATTGCTAACCTCCCGGTTATATAAGCGGAATTTTTAGAAACAGTGGACTGGAAATAAAAATAGTAAAGTCTTCTATTATATATTAGCAGATATTTTTTTTAAATTCATTAAAAATCAAAAAAAAAAGGAATCCGGTTCCGTACCGGATTCAGTGAAACAAAATAATTTGTTTAAAAGGGGTATTGGGAATAGAGATTATATTTACGAGGTTATCAGGGGGATAACCATAAAATTATTATAACAAAATCCGACAAAATGTGCAATAGTTTGACAAAAATTTTTTTATTTTTTTAAGAGTAAAATTTTAATAGTAATATATAGAAACAAAATTTGGATTACAGAAGTTTATGGTATATAATAATTAGTAAAGCAAATGGAAAAGGTGGGAATATGTATGAATACCATAGTAAAAGAAGTAATGGATAATTTAGAAAGAAAAAAAATAAAGACCAGATACTTTGAAACTAAAAATCAAGTAATGGAACAAATTTTACAAGAAACTAAGAATGTTACAGAAATAGGTATAGGTGGTTCAATGACAATTAAAGAAATGAACTTACATGAAGCATTAGAGAAGGATGGAAAGAATATACACTGGCATTGGTTAGTAGAACCTGAAGAAAGAGAAGAAGTGAGACAACAGGCGGCTAAAGCAGAAATTTACTTAACAAGTACCAATGCATTAACAGAAGCTGGAGAACTAATAAATATAGATGGTGTGGGAAATAGAGTAAGTGCTATGTACTATGGACCTAAAAAAGTAATTGTTGTCTGTGGAATAAATAAGATATGTAGTGATTTAATTACGGCAATGGATAGAATAAAAAAACAAGCGTGTCCACCTAATGCTAAAAGGTTGGGCTTGAAGACTCCTTGTGCTGCTACGGGAGCATGTAATGATTGCTTAAGTGAGGAAAGAATGTGTAATGTAACAGTTATTATTAATCATAAACCTATGGCAGTAGATTTAAATGTTTATATAGTAGGAGAAGAGTTAGGTTATTAGTTAATGTGTTTTTCTTGTGCTTTAATGAATTGCTATAATTTATTAGGTAAAACTAGAAGTAATCTGTTTAGATTATCTAGGAAATATTAGTAAAGTACTATTTGCAATAAAACAGCGAGGGTGAAGGATCATGGAAGTATATTTTGACAATGCTGCTACAACAAAGCCATCAGATGAAGTAATAGAAGTTATGATAAAAGCTTTAAGAGAAACCTATGGAAACCCCTCTTCTTTACATAAAAAAGGAGTAGAGGTAGAGCGTGAAATTAAAAAGGCTAGAAAAGTAGTTGCTAAAGCTTTGGGCTCTAGTGAAAAAGAAATTATTTTTACCTCTGGAGGAACTGAGGCCAATAATCTTGCTATACAGGGCATTCTTAAAGCTAATAAAAGAAATGGAAATCATATAATTACCTCGAAAATTGAACATAAATCAATTTTATCTACTTTTAAACAACTAGAGGAGGAAGGCTATGAAGTAACATATTTAGATGTAGATAAAAGAGGATTTGTCTCTTTACAACAATTAGACAAGGTAGTTACAGAAGATACGGTGTTGGTTAGCATTATGCATGTAAATAATGAAGTAGGAAGTATTCAACCTTTGGAAGCCATAGGCAAACTAGTAAAGAAAAAAAATCCAAAGACTATTATACACATAGATGCTATACAATCATTTGGTAAAATAAAATTTTCTGTAAAGGATCTTCCTATTGATAGCTTATCTATTAGTGGGCATAAGTTTCATGGCCCTAAAGGTATTGGTGCTATATACATTAAGAAAGCAACAAAAATCAAGCCTTTGGTAGTGGGTGGGGGACAAGAATCAGAACTAAGAGCTGGAACGGAAAATGTTCCTGGGATATTAGGCTTAGCTAAAGCAGCACAATCTATAGTAGAGCAACAGGATGAAAAAATAAAAACACTTGCAAGATTAAAGAGAAATTTAGTAGATTTATTGGAAAAGGAAATAGAAGATATTCATATAACCAGTGAAATACATGATGATTTTGCACCACATATTATTAATGTTTCACTAAAAGGAATAAGAAGCGAAATAATGCTTCATAGTCTAGAGGGTGATGAAATCTATGTATCATCAGGCTCTGCATGTTCAGCAAAGAAAAAAGGCTATAGTCACGTACTAAAGGCTATGGGCATGAAGGAAGATTTAATAGATAGTGCTATAAGAATTAGTATAAGTCATATAAATACAGAAGATGAAATAAGGTATGCTGTAGAAAAAATAAAAAAACATTGTGATAGTTTAAGGAAAATAATTAAGAGGTGATAGATCATTGAAGAAAGTAATTATTATTAGATATGGAGAAATCATTTTAAAAGGGTTAAATAGAAGTTTCTTTGAGAACAAATTGGTAAAACATATTAAGAATGCTTTAGCGGATATGGGGAAGCCAAATATTTATAAAGAACATAGTAGAATATATGTTGATGTAGAAGACTTTAATGAAAATGAGATTATTGATAGAGTCAAGAAGGTCTTTGGTGTGGTGTCTATTAGCCCTGCCCTTAGGTTTGAAGTGGATATGGAATTGATTAAAAAAACGGCTTTAGAGGAATTAAAAAGAAATATAGACCAAAAAAATGTAAGAACTTTTAAAGTTGATAGTAAAAGAGCTGATAAAAAATTTCCAATGAAATCACCGGAAATCAGTAGAGAAGTAGGTGGATTTCTATTAACTAATACAGAAGACATATCGGTAGATGTGCATAACCCGGATGTTGTTGTTAAGGTGGAAATTAGAAATGAGGCCTTTGTACATAGTAAAACTATTAGTGGATTCGGTGGATTACCCTTAGGAACTAATGGCAAAGCTCTTTTGTTACTTTCTGGTGGAATTGATAGTCCAGTAGCAGGATGGCTTGTGGGAAAAAGAGGAGTAGAAATTGAGGGTATTCATTTTCATAGTTATCCCTTTACTAGTGAAAGGGCTAAGGAAAAAGTAGTAGATTTAGCTAAAACACTATCCATATATTGTGGTGCTTTAAAGCTATATTCTGTGAACCTATTACCGATTCAAAAAGCAATAAATGAAAAGTGTCCTGAAGAAGAAATGACTATTCTTTCTAGAAGGTTTATGATGAAGATTGCTGAAAGAATCGCTGAAAAATCAGGTTGTGATGCTTTAGTAACCGGGGAAAGTATTGGGCAGGTGGCAAGTCAAACAGTACATAGCCTACAGGTTACAAATGCTGCTGTTAATATACCAGTATTTCGACCTTTAATAGCCATGGATAAAGTAGATATCATGGACTTGGCTCATAAAATAGGAACATATGAAACCTCGATATTACCTTTTGAGGATTGTTGCACTGTATTTTTACCAAAGAGACCTATTACAAAACCTAGGATTGAGAAAATATTAAAATCTGAGGCTTTATTAGATGTAGAGAAATTGATTGAAGAAGCTATAGCGGACATGGAAAAGGAAATAATTAGTTTAGATGAATAAAATGAAGTCATAAAGGAGGAAACAAGATGGATAAGCTAACACATTTTAATGAAGAAGGCCGTGCCAAGATGGTGGAGGTAGGCAATAAACTAAATACCAAAAGAGAAGCTGTAGCTAGAGGTAGCATATATATGATGCCAGAAACTTTAAATAAAATTGTAGATAATAATATTAGTAAAGGTGATGTTTTAGCTGTGTCTCAAGTTGCAGGTATTATGGCAGCAAAACGAACCAGTGATTTAATTCCAATGTGTCATAATATTACCTTAACAGGAGCAGATATACATTTCCATGTAGATAAAGAAAATAGTAAAATAGATATTAAGGCTGTGACGAGAACAACCGGGAAGACAGGGGTTGAAATAGAGGCCATTACAGCTGTATCGGCGGCAGCCCTAACTATTTATGATATGTGTAAAGCAGTAGATAGAGGGATGAAGATTACAGATATAAAATTGGTAAAGAAAACAGGTGGCAAATCTGGGGACTTTATTTTAGAAGAAGAATAAAAAATAAGCACATCAAGTGCTTATTTTTTATGGTTACCGCATTCTCCTTCGATACCCTTTAGAATACCAATACCATGGGATAGGGCAGGAAGTATAACCTCAAGACTTTCTCTAACTCCCTTGGGACTACCAGGGAGATTAATAATAAGAGTTTGTTTTCTAATGCCGGAAACAGCTCTAGAAAGCATAGCCTTAGGGGTAATAGATAGACTCTTCATGCGAATAGCCTCAGCAATACCGGGGGCCAGTCTATCTATGACATCTAATGTAGCCTCTGGTGTAACATCACGGGGAGAGAACCCGGTACCACCAGTAGTGAAGATGACATCTACATTTAAATCATCAGACATATACCTTAAAGTATTGGAAATTTCATTTCTTTCATCAGGAACAATAGTATATTCCTTTAATGTGCCACCTATGTCTTTTAGGATCTCCGCTATTAAAGGACCGCTGGTATCTTGACGTTCTCCTATAGATCCCTTGTCACTGGCGGTAATAACACCAATTGTAAATTTCATGTAAAAGACCTCCTTTTGTTGTAAAACTTATGTATAATTGAATCTGTGGAATTTTAACACTTAACTATATAATTGTATAGTTTTATAGCATGTGAATTTAGCCAGTCTACAGTTATAGTATAGCTTAACAAGTCACAGGATGTAAAGTAGTTCATAAAAGCACCCTACTATATCACATGATCAATGACATAGTAGGGTGCTTAAGATATTGTAATATTTATCATGCTATTTTCAAGCTATATTTTTCAAAGTATCTATTGAAGATAGCTTTAACTCGTTTAATATCTTCCTCTGTTGCATCCGGTAAGCCCTCCAGAGGATATTGGAGACCTAAAGCCTGCCATTTCTCCTTACCCATAGAATGGTAGGGTAGCAGTTCAACCTTTTTAACAGACTTTAAATTTAAAATATATTCTGCTAAGCCTTTTATATCCACTTCCTCATCTGTATAGGTAGGTACTACCACATGACGAATCCATATCGGTATACTTTTTTGACTTAGGTACTCTCCAAAAGCTAAGATTTTGTCGTTGTCTACACCTACTAGTTCCTTATGCTTTGTAGAGTTAATATGCTTGACATCCATTAATACTAAGTCAACATATTCCAATACCTCCTCCATAAGGGAAGTATGGATAAAGCCAGAAGTATCTAGGCAGGTATGGACATCAAGCTTCTTTAGTTCCTTTAACAAATGTAGTAAAAATTCTAATTGCAGGGTAGGCTCTCCACCACTGATGGTAACCCCACCGCCAGAGGATTTCATAAAGGGGATATATTTCTTTATATCCTGTAATAACTCCTCTACAGACATGTCCTTACCCTCTTGTAGATTCCAGCTGTCCCTATTGTGACAATATTTACATCTTAATGGGCACCCTTGTAAAAATATAATATAACGAATACCAGGACCATCGACAGTACCAAAGGTTTCTATAGAATGTATTTTTCCTGTAGTATGCATAATAAAAACCTGCCTTTCATAAATATGGCTTTTTAGATGGAACCGTGGAAGGTTCTGTTAATAACGTCTAATTGTTGTTCTTTTGTAAGCTTAATGAAGTTTACAGCATAGCCAGAAACACGGATGGTTAATTGAGGATATTTTTCAGGATGATCCATAGCATCCAATAATGTTTCTTTATCAAATACGTTAATATTAATGTGATGTCCTCCCTGAATGAAATAACCATCCAACATAGAAGTTAATATTCTTACTCTATCTTCTTCTGTTTTACCTAAGGTCTTTGGTACAACAGAGAAGGTGTAAGAGATTCCATCTAAGGCATCTTCATAAGGCAATTTAGCTACAGAGGATAAGGATGCCAATGCTCCTTTTGTATCACGACCATGCATAGGATTTGCTCCTGGTGCAAAAGGCTCTCCAGCTTTTCTACCATCTGGTGTAGAACCAGTCTTTTTACCATAAACTACATTAGAGGTTATGGTTAAAACAGATTGAGTAGGGATAGAGTTTCTATAGGTTTTATTTTTTCTAATGGCATCCATGAATCTTTTTACAAGATCAGATGCAATAGTATCAACAACATCATCATTGTTACCGAATTTAGGGAAATCACCTTCGATTTCAAAATCTATAGCTAATCCTTCTTCATTTCTAATAGGTTTCACCTTTGCATATTTTATAGCACTTAAAGAATCGGCACATACAGATAATCCGGCTATACCGCAAGCCATAGTTCTAATAACGTCGCGATCATGTAAGGCCATTTGAATTCTTTCATAGGCATATTTATCATGCATATAATGAATAACATTTAATGTGTTTACATACAATCTGGCTAACCAATCAATGAAGGTATCGAACTTTTCTAGCACTTCATCATAGTTAAGGTACTCTGATTGAATAGCCTCAAATTTTGGACCTACCTGCATCCCAGTTGTTTCATCTTTACCACCATTGATGGCATATAACAATCCTTTGGCTAAATTACATCTAGCCCCAAAGAATTGCATTTGCTTACCAATTGGCATAGCAGATACACAGCAGGCAATACCATAGTCATCTCCCCAATAAGGTGTCATTAGGTCATCATTTTCATATTGAACAGAGCTAGTATCTATAGAAACTTTAGAACAGAAGTTTTTAAAGTTTTCAGGTAGACGTTCTGACCATAATACAGTTAAGTTTGGTTCAGGAGCCGCACCTAAATTATACAGTGTATTAAGAATTCTATAGGAGGTCTTTGTTACTAGAGGTCTTCCATCTAAC
Organism: Clostridiaceae bacterium; assembly: GCA_020832135.1. Classification (GTDB taxonomy): domain Bacteria; phylum Bacillota; class Clostridia; order Peptostreptococcales; family Natronincolaceae; genus JAFIFG01. The sequence continues at coordinate 161,034 of JAFIFG010000111.1, read as the reverse complement.
CCCATGCCACCTATACATTCTGTTACCCATGTAGGATCTCCACTAAATAACTCATTGTAATCAGGTGTCCTTAAAAATCTTACCATTCTTAATTTCATAACAAAATGGTCCACTAATTCCTGTGCTTCCTTTTCTGTTAAAATACCGTCAGAAATATCCTTCTCAATATAGATATCTAGGAAGGTTGAAACTCTACCTAAGCTCATGGCAGCACCATTTTGCTCCTTTACAGCTGCTAAATAAGCTAAATATGTCCATTGAATAGCTTCAAAGGCATTAGAAGCTGGATTGGATAGGTCAAATCCATAAGATTTACCCATTTCCTTCAATTCATTTAAAGCTCTAATTTGCTCTTGGATCTCTTCACGAAGACGCATAGTATCTTCATCTATACAATCAACCTCAAGAGACTTCTTTTGTTGTATTTTATCTTCTACAAGACGATCTACTCCGTATAGAGCTACTCGCCTATAGTCTCCTATGATTCTACCTCTACCATAAGCATCTGGCAAACCTGTAATGATTCCAGCTTTTCTTGCAGCCAGCATTTCATCAGTATATACATCGAAGACACCATCGTTATGGGTTTTTCTGTAATTATAAAATAAATTTTTAACATTTTCATTTAAATCGTATCCATAGGCATCGCAAGCACTCTCCACCATGCGAATACCACCATAAGGCATAATAGCTCTTTTGAGTGGAGCATCTGTTTGAAGGCCAACGATTTTTTCAAGATTTTGATCTATATAACCTGGTTTATGGGAGATAATGGTTGATATTGTATCTGCATCAACATCTAAAGTTCCATTATTTTTACGTTCTAACTCCATTAACTCAGATACTTTTTCCCAAAGTTTTTTAGTACTATCGGTAGGGCCTTGTAGGAAACTAGCATCATCATAATACGGAGCATAATTAGCCTGTATAAAGTCCCTAACATCCACTTTTTTTGTCCATTTGTTACTCTTAAGGTTTGAATTTTTCATCACTATGACCACCCCTTTAGGTTGTAATATTATCGTTTGTGCTTTACTAAGACTTCCTCTTAATTAAGTCTCATTTTCTATACAGCTAGATTATAACACAGGATACTGTATATTGTATACAATGTTTTTAAAGATATTTAAAATTTACAACAAAATTAGATATAAAGCTACAAAAGTAGTGGATTTTCTTTGAAGGGATTAGGGAGGGCTAGCTAGAAACCTATACTTGAAGATAAATAAGCAAGAAAGAATTATACACTTAAAAGAAAAACAAAAGAAAAGGTCAACTACAAGGAGGGAAGAACTTTGCAAGTACTTTATGAAGTAGTAGATAATACACTTGTTGTAAAGCTAAAAGGAGAGCTAGATCATCATGTTGCAGAGCAGATAAGAACAGAGCTTGATGAAACCATTTCAAATAAACGTTCAAAAAACTTAATGTTTGATTTGAGCGAAATGAATTTTATGGATAGTTCTGGGATAGGAGTTATTATAGGGCGATACAAAAACATTAATAAACTAGGTGGTAAGGTTGCTGTAGTAAATGTATCGGAGAAAGTAAATAAAATATTTAGTTTGGCAGGTTTGTATCGTATTATTGATAAATATGAAAATAAAAATCAAGCTCTCAAATGTATGTAAAGGAGTGTAATAATGATGGAACATAAAAATTATATGAAATTGCAATTTGATAGTAGATCTCAAAATGAATCTTTTGCTCGAGTGGTGGTAGCATCCTTTGCAGCTCAACTAGATCCTACAATTGAAGAAATATCAGATATAAAAACGGCAATTTCTGAAGCAGTAACCAATGCTATTATACATGGCTATGAGAATAAAATTGGAACCGTTACAGTAATATGTAGCATAAATAATAATGAATTGGAAATTATAGTAGAAGATGAAGGAAATGGAATAGAGGATGTTAATCAGGCTATGGAGCCTTTATATACCTCGAAGCCAGAATTAGAGCGTTCTGGAATGGGTTTTACAGTGATGGAAACCTTTATGGATGTAGTGGATGTGTACTCTGAAGTAGGAAAGGGAACAAAGATAACAATGAAAAAAAAGTTTATAAGCCTGAGTGGTGATTAAGGGGTAGATAAGATGAATATACCAGCATTTTCAGGGGAGCACAATGAAATACTAGAACACGAAAAAACCATGGAGTTAATAGGAAAAGCTCAAAGTGGAGATATGAAGGCTCAAGAAATTTTAGTTACTCATAATTTAGGGTTGGTTAGAAGTATGATCAATAGATTCACTAATAGAGGTTATGAAAAGGAGGACTTGTTTCAATTAGGATGTATAGGCCTTGTAAAAGCTATTAAAAAGTTCGATACCAGTTATGATGTGAAATTTTCCACCTATGCAGTCCCTATGATTGTTGGCGAAATAAAACGATTTCTTAGGGATGATGGTATTATAAAAGTTTCTAGAAATTTAAAACAAACTGCCTCTAAGGTTAAAATGACAAAAGAAAAACTATTTAAAGAATTAGGAAGAGAAGCCACCCTACAGGAAATTGCGAAAGATTTAAATATAGAAAAAGAAGAAATTGTCATGGCTCTAGATTCCAATGCTCATCCAGAATACCTCTATGATGTTATACATCATGATGACGGTGCTCCTATATATTTAATGGATAAAATAAGTAATGATGAATCATCTGATGATAGTGATCTTGTAGATAGATTAGTATTACAGGATACACTGGCAAAATTAGAGCCTAGAGAAAGGCAGATTATTGTATTAAGATACTTTAAAGATAAAACACAAACAGATATAGCTAAGATTTTAGGTATTTCCCAAGTACAGGTTTCTAGAATTGAGAAGAAGGTTTTAAAATTAATGAAGGACTTAATAAAGAAGGCTTAGAATTTTCTAAGTCTTCTTTTATTTTTTCTCTTCAACGTATTATTAAGGTGCTCGTTTATAATGCAAAAATTAAGTGGCCGACACAAAACCATAGATTTTCGTAATCTGATATTAGTTCACCTACTTATCAGGAGAGATGAAGAACTATATTCTTTGAGATATATTTCTATAATTAAAAGAGAGTAAAATCTTTAAGTTAAATATTGTTTTATAGGTATAGAGTAATATGTAAATACAGTTAAAATTTTCTCTATATAGTGTAAGCATTAAAAATCAATTTTCGATAATAATAAAAACATAGGAAGGTGATTTCTATGTTAAATAGTGTGAAGAAATATAAAAAAACTATAGTGATAGCAGGAATTTTATTATTAGCTTTAAGTTCATGGTATGTACTTTCAAATCGCAATATACAGGAGGATCCTCAAAAGGCAGACTTGGTTTATGAAGATAAGCTTTTTCAAGATATGAGGGATTATCATGGATAGTAAAAACAAACAAGAGATCTATATACAGTCCAAGGGAACAGTAAAAATTCAGTCCAATAAGGAGATTCTTTTAAGAGACTTAATCAATATATATACTAATGTTGGACTACAGGAAAAAATAGAAAATATGATTTATGAAATAACGTTATTAGAAAATCAAAATAATTATGTAGCATCTATATTAAGTATTATTAATGCTATCAAAAAACATTATCCTGATGCAGATATTCATGTAATAGGAGAACCTGATATCTTAATAAACCTTGAGGATAGTAATAAAAAAGATGATAGGTTTAGATTATTGAGAGTTATATTAGTATGTTTTTTATTGTTTGTTGGAGCAGCAACCGCCATCATCAATTTTCATTCGGATGTGGATATGAAACAAACACAACAAATAATATATCGGATTATTACAGGCAAGGAAACAGACCAGTTGTTGCTTTTACAAATACCATATTCTATAGGTATTGGTGTAGGAATGACTGTATTTTTCAACCATATATTTAGAAAAAAAATTAACCAAGAACCTAGTCCTTTGGAGATGGAGGTTTACTCCTATCAACAAAATCTAGACCAATACATAAAAAACAATGCTGATAAACATAATAGATAGAAGGGGTTATTATGAAATATATTATTGTTCCTATTATAGGGTTTTCAAATGGCATTATAGTTGGAAGTGGCATTGTAGCTTTAATTACACTCTTGGATATTATTCCAAGGTTAGCTCAATTAACAAAGACCTATAAAAATACCACAAGCTATGAGAATAGTATTATATTAGGTGCAACATTAGCATCTTTATTTTCATTGATAGATATAGGTATAGATATAGGAGCACTTTCTGTAATTATTATTGGATTTTCTATGGGATTATTTATAGGGCTTCTAGCATCAGCTTTAGCAGAAGTGATGAATGTGATTCCGGTAATTATTAGAAGATTTAGCATAGAAAGCTATGTTGTTTATATAGTAACTGCATTGATTTTAGGAAAGACCTTAGGCTCCTTTATCGATTGGATAATAATCAAATAAGAAGTAAGAAGGGTGAGTTCATGAAGAAAAGCAAAAGATATTATCACCAAGTAAAGAGTAATCCATTAAATTCACAAAACTTAGAGGAAAACAGTGTAATACATGAGTTGGAAAAAAAAGAGTTAGAGATAAACATTGAAAAATTAGAAGGCAAGCAAGCACTGAATGAACTACGCTAAGTTTAAGTTTTACTGTAGTAAGAGGTGAAAAAATGAGTAACAATCAACTTAAACGTAATGAGTTATATGGACAGTATGTAAAAGAAAGATCACCAAAACCTAATTATATTAAAAATTGCCTATGGGCATTTGTAGTTGGCGGTGCTATATGTACTCTAGGCCAATTTATACACAATACAATAGAAAACAAAATGGAATTAACACATCTGGAGGCTACTAATGCCACTATTTTAATTATGATATTTATAGGTTCCCTACTTACGGGACTAGGGGTTTATGATGTAATAGGAAAAAGAGCTGGAGCTGGATCTATTGTACCTATTACAGGGTTTGCTAATTCCATTGTAGCTCCTGCTATGGAATTTAAAAAGGAAGGATATATTTTAGGTGTTGGAGCCAAACTATTTAGTTTAGCGGGACCAGTATTAGTTTATGGGATTACTGCATCAGTTCTGGTAGGAATTTTATATTATTTTATTTTGACAATAGGAGTATAGTCAATGACTAGTAAAAAATTAGGCAAACAAACAATTAAATTACTGAGTCCACCTTCTATTATTGCTACTGCATCTATAGTAGGCCCTAAAGAAGGCAAAGGCCCATTGCATGAGTATTTTCATGAAATTCTTAAAGATGATTTATATGGAGAGAATAGTTGGGAAAAAGCTGAAAGTAAAATGGTAAAAGAAGTAGTAAAGACAGCTGTTATGGATGCAAGATTGAAGTTAGAAGATATAGATTATCTATTTGCGGGTGATTTGTTAAACCAGTTAATGGCATCCTCTTTAGCAGCTAGAGACCTACAGATCCCTTACTACGGTTTATTTGGAGCATGTTCTACTATGGCAGAAGGACTAAGTTTAGCAGCTATTATGATAGATGGAGGTTATGGTGATTATGCAATTGCCAGTACCTCCAGCCACTTCTCAACTGCGGAAAGACAGTTTAGGTTTCCTTTAGAATTAGGAAATCAAAGACCCTTAACTTCACAATGGACAGTAACGGGAGCTGGTGCTGCAATTGTAGCTGTAAATAAAAGAGAAGGACCTTATATAACCTATATTACAACAGGTAAAGTAATAGATTATGGGATTGCTGATGCTAATAACATGGGAGCAGCCATGGCTCCAGCAGCAGTGGATACCATTATAGCACATTTTAAGGATACGGGGCTCTCTACAGATTATTATGATTTAGTAGTTACAGGGGATTTAGGAGTAATAGGAAGGGATATAGCAGAAGATCTTTTGAAAAAAGAAGGAATAAATATAAAGTGTTTAATAGACTGTGGAGAAGAGATTTTTGACCATAAAACTCAGGACACCCATTCGGGGGGGAGTGGTTGTGGATGTTCTGCTGTAGTGTTTTGTGGTTACTTATATAAAAAACTTAGGAGCAAAGAATTTAATAGAATTTTATTCATTTCTACAGGTGCCTTGCTATCTCCTACAAGCGTTCAACAGGGGGAGTCTATCCCAAGCATTGCACATGCAGTGAGTATAGAAGCTTCACTGAATGTTGTAGGGAGGTGTAATTAAAGGATGGGATATATACAAGCTTTTATTGTTGGAGGAATCATTTGTGTTATAGGACAATTATTGATGGATGGAACTAGATTAACCTCTCCTTATGTTCTAATTATATTTGTAACTTCTGGAGTTATATTAACAGCAGTAGGGCTTTATGAGCCATTGGTCAATTTTGCAGGTGCTGGTGCTACTATACCTTTGCCAGGCTTCGGTTATTCCTTAGCTAAAGGAGCCTTTAAAGGTGTGAATGAGCAAGGGTTATTAGGTGCTTTTACTGGAGGAGTAAAGGCTACGTCAGGGGGTATTACAGCAGCAATTGTATTTGGATATTTAATGGCAATCTTATTTAATGCTAAAACAAAACCTTAATCTTAATAAAGAAGGGATAAAATATGGAAGACAAAATAAGAGTGATCTTAGTTACTGATGGAGATGTATGTGCAAAAAAAGCAATAGAAGTAGCGACAAAAAACATAGGTGGCAGATGCATATCTAGGTCAGGAGGAAATCCTACACCTATTACAGCAAAAGAAATTATAGAACTTGTCAAAAAAGCTAAAGGTGATCCAGTGGTGGTTATGGTGGACGATGAAGGCAATGAAAATGAAGGCATAGGCGAAAAAATTTTATGTGAGATTGTAGTAAGTCATGCTATAGAAGTGTTAGGTGTAGTAGTGGTGGCTTCTAATACAAAGGATGTAGAAGGGGTACATCCTGACTTTTGTATTGATGCGGATGGAAATATTATAGATACTCCTGTAGATAAAGATGGCAATCCTACTTTAGATAAAGTATTATATGGTGACACAGTAGATGTAGTAGAGACATGTAAGGTTCCAATTGTCATTGGTATAGGGGATGTAGGAAAAATGCAAGGTAAAGATGACAGGCGAAAGGGAGCACCTATTATGACAAAAGCACTGCAGGAGATAATGAACAGGAGTGGCAACAAGAATCATAAAAGTTCATAAACATAAAAAATGGAGGGTAATATTCCCTCCATTTTTATAGATTAATATCTATTAGTTTAATCATTTTCAACAGAATCTATTATATCTTGTGGATTTTCCATATCATCCATATAGTCATCAAAGTACTCAGCATCATAACCCTGGTCTAATAAATCATTTAACATGTCTTCATCTATAGAACCATTTGGTGATCCGTTTAAAAAAGGAGGGAAGCCCATCCCATCTTCAAGAGGATCATAATGTTTTGTCGGTAATTCATATTGATAATCTCTTGGGACAATACCACCATGGTCTGCTGGGTTATACGGTACTGGTCTTTTAATGAATATTCTTGATTCTATTTCCCAAGGAGGTGTATGCTCTGTAGCTAATTTACCTGTAGGAGCATGAATATCAGCTTTCACATGAACATCGCAGTATTCAGTAGGTTGAGTTCCTCGTATAAACAACTCGGTTTTAGCTGTATTACCTCTAGGATCTTGGGTACAATATTCAGTTAGAAGTTTACCTGACTTTGTACAGATATTTGCCCTAACAATATTATTAGGCATATCAAAGTTTTTTGGGCTATAGTTTTGGTGTACCCGTTCCATAACATTTTTCCAAAGAGAAGCCGACATCCCACTACCTTGTGGTAAGGTATCAGGTGTATCAAAACCGATCCATGTAGCAGCTACATAATAAGGTGTATATCCTGTAAACCAAGCATCTTTTTGACTATTAGTAGTTCCTGTTTTTCCAGCTACCGGAATTTGAGAGTTATATTGATCTATTCGTGCTCTTCTTCCTGTTCCAGAGGTAACTGATGTTCTTAACATATCTGTCATAATAAAGGCAGCTTCAGGAGAGACAACTCGTTGTTGAGCAGCTTTGTTTTCTAAGATTAAGTTACCATGTCTATCTCTTATTTCTGTGAAGGTGATGGGATCAATATAAACACCTTCGTTTGCTAACACACTGTAGGCAGCTGTCATCTCTAAAGGAGAAACCCCATGGGTCATGCCTCCTAAAGCTGTGGAATAAGTGGAATCCATTAGTCGTCTTCCACTAGGAGTTATATAAGGGTTTTCTGGTCTTACAATAGTAGATATTCCCATTCTTTCCATATAATCAAACATAATATTAAAGGCAGTACTATCGTTATTATTTCCTAGTTGATTTATTGCTACAACCGCTGCGACGTTATTAGATTGTTCAATAGCTTCACGCATAGTCATTAATCCGTTATAGCTACGATTAAAATTTAAAGGATAGCGTCTAGAAGAATCACCTCTATCAAAATAAACCGGTATATCATCAAATACTGTTGCTGCTGTCATGCCTTGGTCGATGGCAGCTGTATATACAGCTAGTGGTTTAATGGAGGAACCGGGTTGTCTAGGGTGTAGAGCTCTGTTGTAAACTCTACGGCCATTAATTCCACGGCCCCCTACAATACCCTTGATTTCGCCAGTGCTATGATCCATAATAACCATGGCTGATTGAGGCTGATAATTACCATCTTCTCCAACCTCCAATAATGGGTTACCATGTTGATCTGTAAAGTTAGAGGGTTTACTAAACTCTTCATCTAAAATCCTTTGAATTCCTACATCCATAGTACTATATATTCTAAGACCACCTGTGAAGAGCATCGTTGTAGCTTCATCTCTAGAAAATCCTTTTTCGTTGATTAGTGCATTTACTACATCTTCCCTTACTAAATCTCCAAAATAGGAAGATAGGTTATCTGCAACCATTCTATTGGGTTTTAAATTTTCTTTAATATTTTCCTCTAAAGCATTGTTATACTCTTCTTCTGTAATAAAACCTAGATTTTTCATATTTCTTAAGACTAGGTTTTGTCTAGACTGGAATTGATCATTATAAACAATTGTTAATATAGCATCACTATCATCTAAAACATAATGCCTATCCTCGTCCACTTGATGTTTTTCTATGGATATGATCGGTTGATAGCGTCGTGGATTTCTTGCGATTCCAGCTATAAGAGCAGCTTCGGCAATTGTGAGGTCTCCTACATCCTTAGAAAAATAAACTTGAGAAGCCGCCTGTGCACCGTATGCGCCACTACCTAAATAAATAGTATTTAAATAAGCTTCAAGAATTTGATCCTTCGAAAGTTGTTTTTCAAGTTGAACAGCATAGTACATGTCTTGAATCTTTCTGGTATAAGTTTGGTCATGAGTTAAATACAAATTTTTAGCTAATTGTTGAGTAATAGTACTAGCACCTTGTCTTGATCCAGTACGAAGGTTTGTCCAAGCGGCACCAAAAATACGCTTAACATCTAGTCCATTATGACTCCAGAATCGTTCATCTTCTATTGCTATAAAAGCATTTATTAAATGATCGGGCATTTGAGAGTAATCTCTAATAGCTCTATATTGGTCAGTTTGTACCTTTTCTATAACTTGCCCTTCACTGTCTAGAATAAAAGAACTCTCATCTAAGAGATCGTAGATATTAGATGCATCGATTTGCTCAGCATCTTTTATAATACCTGCAACCATACCTACTACAATACCAGTACCTATAATAGCTACCAACAATATAACTGAGATTATAATTAAAAATATCTTTTTTCTGTTATTTCTTTTTTCTTTTTTACTTGATCTATTATATTTTTTATCGTTCGGTTTTTTTTCTGACATAGTAATACCTCCATCCCAAGTAAGGGTACACCTTAGAGAATTATAAACATTAAACATCATAATTATAACTATACTAAGAGTTATAATAGTAAAATAAGATAATTCATACTACATATAAAGAATGATGATTATGACCAATTGACTATACCGATATTATACCACAAATTATATATGCTGTTAAAGTACTCATCATAATATACACAATTTGAAGATAAATGTCAAAATACGTGGTAAAAACATCACACAAAACCATATGCTGATACATATAATAATATGGAGGGAGGTGTTTTTTTGTACATAAAACGAAGAAAAAAATACCTTAAGTACAAAATTTATTTACTACTGTTTTTTTTATTATCATCCGCTGTAATCTCATTCTTCTATATTGATAAAAAGATTATGCCAACGGTTCAAGCTATAGGAGATTTGAAGGCTCAAGAAATCACTACTAGAGCAATTAATGAGTCGGTTAGTATCGTCGTTAAACAAGATGTTGAATACGAAGACTTGATATCTATAAAGGAGGATGAAGAAGGCAATATAACCCTTATGCAAGCCAATACAATGATGATGAATAAAGTAGCATCTGATGTGGCACTAACTATTCAAGAACATTTGAAACAAATACAAACGGCGGCAGAGCGTATCCCATTAGGAAATGCTTTAGGGAGTCAACTATTAGCTCAGTTTGGACCAAAGCTTAAATTAGAAGTGACACCATTGGGTATGGTAGATGTCAACTTCGGTACAGAATTTGAGCACTCTGGCATCAACCAAACTAGGCATCGTATATTTTTGATTGTAAATACTAAGGTGAGAGTAATTATTCCATTTAGTTCAAATACTATTGAAGTAACCACATATATTCCTGTAGCAGAAACAGTTATAGTAGGTAGGGTGCCTCACAACTATATTAATGTTCCTAAAGATGACTTCTTAAATATAACACCATTATATGACTAGCAATGAGTAAGATAAATATATCTTCAAAATATGTCTTGTTTTATTTGCTTTAGCTTTTTAAGAGATGTAAAATAGTGTAGAAAAAGAGATATATAATATTGGGAGTGAACAAAAGTGGAAATAGAAATTTTAGAAGAACAAAAGCCAAAAGCTATATTAGTAGGATTAAAAGTAAATAGTAATAAAAACAATGAAAATATCGAGGAATCCATGGAGGAGTTAGAAGAACTTGCAAAAGCTGCAGGTATAGAAGTTATTGCAACAACAATACAAAACAGACCTGCTGTGCATGCTACATACTATATAGGAAAGGGGAAAACAGAAGAAATAAGAGACTTATGTAAAGTACAAGAACTGGACTTTGTTATTTTCAACGATGAGTTATCAGGATCACAAATTAGAAACCTAGAAGAAATAGTAGAAGTAGATGTTATAGATCGTACTACTTTAATTTTAGATATATTTGCCCAAAGAGCTCAAACCAAAGAAGGTAAGTTACAGGTGGAGTTAGCTCAATTAAAATATAGACTTCCAAGGCTAGTGGGTCTAGGAAAAAAGTTATCTAGACAGGGTGCTGGCATAGGCACTAGAGGACCAGGAGAAATGAAGCTAGAAACAGATAGGAGACATATTTTAAGAAGAATTGATGATATACGAAAGCAATTAGAGGATGTAAAGAAAAATCGTGAAACCCAAAGAGCTCAAAGGTTAAAATCAGAGCTACCCATTGTAGCATTAGTGGGATATACAAATGCAGGAAAATCTACATTGATGAATACCCTCTTAAAAAGAGGGGAAGGTTTTAGTGAAACACAGATAGTATTTGTTAAGGATCAATTATTTGCAACCTTGGATATATCATTAAGAAAATTATCCCTATCTAATAAACTAGAGTTTCTATTAACAGATACTGTAGGATTTGTTAGTAAGTTGCCACATGATTTAGTAAATGCCTTTAAATCCACCTTAGAGGAAGTTAAGTATGCAGATTTACTACTGCATATAATAGATGCTTCAAACGAAAATTATGATTTGCAAAAAGATACCACCACTAAAGTATTAAAAGAGTTAGGTGTAGAGGAGAAAAATATAATTAGTGTTTTTAATAAATCCGATAAACTTAAAGATCAATTAACTATACCGAAAGATGATAATACTATCTATATATCTGCTCTTAACGAAGTGAATATAGATGGACTAATACAAATTATTGATAAGTACATAGGGAAAAAAATTCAACAATTTAAATTGATGATACCTTATAACCAGGGAAATGTCGCTTCTCAGTTGCATAAAGAAGGAGAGGTTTTAACTTCTACCTATGAAGAAGAAGGTATAGTACTAGAAGTAAAATTGGAAAGTATTTATTGGGAAAAGTATAAAAAATTTAGAAAAGAGTAATAATTAAGAGGTTGAAACTATGAGAGTATACTTTAACATAACTTAGTTTCAACCTTTCTATATGAGAGATATACTTTATATAATTTTTCATATATATTTTTTTGATTATAAAGAATTATTTGAAAAATATTGTAGTATACTATGTAGTATAGAAACAATTATAAAATTTAAATCATATTAACACGAATATTTAATTAAATATTCTGAAAAAACATTGTCAAAATTTTATAATTAGTGTATGATATTAATAAGAAAAAAATAAGGGAGGTTTTAACCATGATTTTTAGAAATTGTGCAGGCGGTGTAGTATTCTATGCGAATCAAGTTCTACTCCTAAGAAATGAAAAAAATGAATGGGTGTTACCGAAGGGAAAAATTCGTAATAATGATACTCCTATTGATGCGGCAATGAGTCGTGTTAAGGTAGAAGCAGGCATTGATGCCAACGTTCTATCAACAGCGGGAGAAACATGTTACGAATTTTTTTCTATTTCAAGAAAGCAACCTGTTTGCAACCAAATCACTTGGTATATAATGCACACTAAAACAAAACATCTAGAAATTAATGAAGATTTAGGATTTAAAGATGGTGGATTTTATCCCATAGATGAAGCTTTAAATATGATTACTTACAGCCAAGATCAGTCATTAGTAAATCTCTCCTATAAAAAATATAAAGAAATGATAAAGATGGAAAGAAAGCAAAAACTAGCAGTATAAAATATTTAGAAGCAGCTGAGGCTGCTTCTTTTAATGAAAAATATTTCTTTGTATGCTATAATAGCATCAATATACATAGTAAAAAAAGGAATGAGTAATTCATGGTGAAAGAATATCGAACACTTTATCAAAGAGGCATAGAGGAGATTATTATTGAAAAGTCAAGGTTTATTGGGTACTCTACTCCTATTATCTCTGAAGAAGAAGCCATCAAGTTTATAGAAGAAATAAAAACAAAGCATAAAGATGCAACTCACAATGTACCAGCATATATAGTTGGAGAACGAAATGAAATCCAAAGATATAGTGATGACGGAGAACCCTCTGGTACAGCGGGAATTCCCTCTTTAGAAGTATTGAAAAAAGAGGATTTGAGAAATGTGGCTATTGTAGTTACGAGATATTTTGGTGGAATAAAGCTAGGAGCTGGCGGGTTAATTAGGGCGTATACAAAGGGAGCCAAGGTAGCATTAGATGCGGGCAAGATAGTAATAAAGCGAGTATATCAAATGATACATATAAAGGTTGATTATACTTTATTAGGCAAGCTTCAAAATGAAATATTACAAAATAACTATTTAATAAACAACACTGAGTATGATGATTCAGTACACTTTTTTGTATATGTTCAATGGAATGAAGTGGAGACCTTTAAAAAACAAGTAGTGGAATGGACAAATGCACAATGCTTCCTAGAAGAAAAACAAGAGGAATATTTAACGGAATTAGATGGTAAAATTGTTTTTACATAATTAAAAAGAAAAAAAGTGGGTATATTTAGCTATATAGCAAAATATAACTAGGAGGTAATTATATGGATACCATTGAAAAAAATAAAAAAATAATGTTGGAGAAAAAAGTATGGGCAGTTATTGGAGTAACACCAGATACAGAAAAATTTGGTTATAAAATATATAAAAAATTAAAGGACCATAATTACAAAGTATACGGTATTAATCCTAAGTATGATGAGGTGGAGGGAGATAAAATATATGCTAGTCTTAAAGATCTACCAGAAAAACCAGAATGTGTTGATATGGTGGTAGGACCTAAAGTTAGCAAGTCTGTATTAAAAGAAATAAAAGAAGCTGGGATAGAATATGTATGGTTTCAACCTGGCACATTTGATGAAGAAGTAATTGATTTAGCTGAAGAATATAATCTCAATATCGTCTATTATGACTGTGTATTAGTGGCCTTAGGAGAATAGGATGTAGTACATCCTATTTTTCTTTATCTGTTTCTTTGTCTTTATAGATTAATTCATAAATCCCCATAATTAATAAAAACAAGCCAAATAACCTTCTGAGGTTAGATGATTCTATATTAACCGCTAATTTAGAGCCTACCCATGCCCCAACCAAGCCACATAACACTATCGGGAGTGTAAGTCGTAACAATATATTTTTATTTTTTATATGTATAAATAAAGCTACTACAGCTACAGGAATAAAGGATAACAGGTTAATACTTTGGATGGTTTGTTGCTTAAAACCAGTTAAAAAAATCAAACCAGGAATTAAGATAGTTCCTCCACCAATACCCATACCTCCGATAACTCCCGCCAGTAGACCTAATATAAAGATGTACATTAAAACACCATCCTTAGTCCAGCTACAATCATAAAGATGCCGAAAAATTTTCTCAGGTAACTATCGGAGAACCTAGTTAATAATCTCGAACCAATATAACTACCAATCACTCCTCCTAGAGCAACCTTAAGTGTTACATCCATTGCTGTAAATCCATGCTTATAGTACAAGGCACTACTGACAATTGCAAAAGGCAGAATAATAGATATAGCAGTAGCATGGGCTTTATGTTGAGGAACACCAAAAACAAAATTCAAGGCAGGAACGATAATTGTTCCGCCTCCTGCTCCAAAAAGTCCATTAATAATTCCTGCAGTAAATCCAACTAGGATAATCTTTAACCAATAAAAATTTTTCATAATAATTAGCTCACCTCATAAAAAGGTTATAATTTCATTAGATAATTAGCATTAATTTAACCATATAGATAAAAACTATACATGTGTCTTTTTGAGTTAAGTCTTATGTTATTGACAGAAAAGGGTAAAAGGAATATAATGGTTTTAAAAACATACTAAAACAGTCGGGAATGGAGGAGATTTCATGAAAAATGCAAACTATATTTATGAACTAATTGGAGATACACCTTTGGTAAAGCTGAATAGAATAGTGGAAGAGGATATGGCTGATATTTATTTGAAGCTAGAATTTTTTAATCCCGGGAGTAGTGTAAAGGATAGAATAGCTTTAAGCATGATTGAGGCGGCAGAAAAGGAAGGCATCTTAAAGGAAGACTCAACTATTGTGGAGCCAACCAGTGGCAATACGGGAATAGGCTTGGCAATGATTGCCGCCAGCAAGGGTTACTCTATTATATTAGTTATGCCAGAAACAATGAGTATAGAAAGAAGGAAATTACTTAAGGCATTTGGTGCTGAATTGGTTCTGACACCAGGAGAAAAGGGTATGAAGGGTGCAATTGAAAAAGCTAAGCTTTTAGCAGAAGAAAATACTAATTATTTTATGCCTCAACAATTTGAAAACCTTGCTAACCCAGAAGCTCATAAAAAATTCACAGCTGAAGAGATATGGAAGCAGACGGATGGTGAAATAGATTGTTTTGTAGCTGGAGTGGGTACAGGAGGAACGATAACTGGAGTTGGAGAAGTCCTTAAGCAAAAAAACAAAGACATTAAAATTGTGGCAGTAGAACCAGAAAAATCCCCAGTGCTTTCTGGTGGTGAGCCAGGTCCTCATAAAATTCAAGGTATCGGTGCTGGTTTTGTGCCTAATATTTTAAATAAAGAAGTTATAGATGAAGTTGTAAAAGTCAACGATGATGTGTCTATGATTACTTCTAGGAAAGTAGCAGCGATGGAGGGTATACTGGTAGGTATATCTTCGGGAGCAGCTGTCCATGCAGCTTTAGAAGAAGCTAAAAAAATGGGCAAGGGTAAAAAAATAGTAGTTATAATACCTTCTTCTGGTGAGAGGTATTTAAGTACTGAATTATTTGAGTTTGACCAGTAGACAAAATGAAAATACCAGTTTAAGGGGTGGCTTTTTATGACGGTGGAAATTCAAAAAAAAATAGACTTAGTAGTAGAGTGGTTGAGAGAACAAGTGGAAAATTCTAAAACGAAGGGCTTGGTAGTTGGAATATCTGGTGGGATAGATTCTGCTGTTGTAGCAAATTTAATCAAAAAAGCATTTCCTAGTGATTCGTTAGGCGTAATATTGCCTGTTAAAAGTAGTCAGCGGGATGTAGGGGATGGAGAGTTAGTGGCTAGAGTATGTGGTATTTCTCGTATGACCATCGACTTAACACAACAACATGAGGTTATTCTAAATAAAGTTGTAGAAGAATTAAAAAACACAAATACATATAGTGAAGAAAATCTACGGATGACAGATGCCAATTTAAGGGCTAGGCTTAGAATGAGTACACTTTATGCAGTAGCAAATAATTTGAATTATCTAGTGGTAGGAACAGACAATGCAGCAGAAGTACACACCGGATATTTTACGAAATATGGTGATGGAGGAGTAGATCTACTTCCTATAGCTGAGTTAAAAAAGTACGAAGTTTATGAGTGGGCTAAAGTTTTGGGTGTGCCGGAAGAAGTCATTAATAGACCTCCATCTGCGGGATTATGGGAAGGGCAAACAGATGAAGTAGAGATGGGTGTAAGTTATAAAAGTATAGATGCCTATTTAGAAGGAAAAACTATAGATGAAAAAGATAAAACAGTGATAGACAGAATGCATAAGGTCACTGAACATAAGAGACAAATTCCACCTTTTCCTAGATTAAATCTGTAAATTGCTTAACGTAATTTATTGTGATAAAATAAAACTTAATTCAGAGATGATCCCTATAGCCACTGAGCTATAGTGGAATTTATTTGAGTATAAAGTTCATATTGACAAGGAGAGGGTTTCAGGATGGGTAGAATTGGTAACATCAAAGATAGAAAAGCAAAACAAGATTCTAAAAGAGCAAAGATATATACCAAAATGGCACGTCTAATAACTGTGGCGGCTAGAGAAGGCGGTACTGACCCAGAGTACAACGCCAGTTTAAAGGCGGCTATAGATAAGGCGAAGGCATCTAATATGCCAAACGATAATATAGATAGGGCTATAAAAAAGGCAGCAGGGGACCAAGGTGGAGATCAATATGAAAATATTACTTATGAAGGATATGGCCCTAGTGGAGTAGCTGTAATTGTAGAAGTTCTTACAGATAATAGAAATAGAACAGCAGGAGATGTAAGACATGCTTTTGATAAAAATGGTGGTAATTTAGGTACTAGTGGCTGTGTAGCCTTTATGTTCGAGAGAAAAGGCCAGTTAATCATAGAAAAAGATGACAGCATAGATGAAGAAACCTTAATGATGACAGCTCTTGAAGTTGGTGCAGAGGATTTTGACACCACAGAAGAGGTTTATGAAGTTGTTACAGCTATAGAGGAATTCTCAAGTGTTAAAGATAAACTTTTAGAAGAAGGTTATACCTTCCTAGAAGCCGACATCGTCTACATTCCTCAAACAGAAGCGGACCTTCAAGATGATGATGTGAAGAAGATGCAAAAGTTAATAGATATGTTAGAGGATAATGATGATGTGCAGGCGGTCCATCATAATTGGAGTGAAGAGTAGGTAGCATTATAACTTCAGCGTTTATAGGGTTTTCATTAAGTGTTGAGTGACGACATACATATAGATTATTTACAAGCGATGATGTATGTTGAATTCTAATCCTCTAGACTATAGATGTAGAAGTAGAACACCTTCTTATATGAATGTTTAATCAAAACAATTCGTATAAGAAGGTGTTTTTTATGTATAAATCCCTAAGCAAATAATGTATTTTTTTAATACATTATTTGGATTTTATTTGGTAAGTATAAGAATTATAATATAAAAGATAGAACAAATACTTTATAAATGCAAAAAAAAATGTCTTTATAAAAAGGAGTTTCAATATAAAAGTAGAATATAAAATCTGAAGGAAAATAATCTACTAAGGATGGTGAGAATTTAAAAGATGATAAATTTAAGAAAAATGAAACTTAAAATATTGTTTATATTAGTATTTATGCTTTTAACAACAAATATATCTTTAGCACAAAGTCAACAAGCTACCGTTATAGCTAGTAGTGGTATAGTTAGAGAGTCCAATAATTTTCAGTCGGATATAATAAAATCCTTGAGTAGAGGAACTACGGTGTCAATTATAGAAGAAAAGCAGGACTGGTATCTAGTTCAATCAAAAGAAGATGTTATTGAAGGTTGGATGTATAAAGACATTATTGTGTTTAATAATCATAAGCAGAGCTCCATTAAAAAAGGTATTATTACAGCAAGAGTGATAAATGTAAGGGCTGCTGCAACAACACAAAGTGAAAGAATCACACAATTGACCAATGGTACAGAAATTACTATTCTAGATACTGTGAATGAATGGTATCACATTCAACTTAATACGGGTGTCAAGGCATATGTGCATTCTGACTATGTGAAAATAGTCCCTACTTATCCCGTAGGAAGAATTTTAAAGGGAAATGTAAATCTACTGGACAAGCCAAGTTCTGATGGCCAAAAGGTAGGTACTCTAAAGGAAAATAATACTATCTACATAAAGGGATATGAAAATGAATGGTATAATGTAGTAACTGAAAACTTTTTAGAAGGATGGGTGCCAAGTGAGTTTATAGAATTACAAATTAATATAACTAATCCTGTGAACAGATCAGGATCTAGAACCCATACACTTAGTGATATTAAATCTATTAGTGAAAAATATTTAGGTAAACGCTATGTGTACGGCGGAAATGGTCCTAACAACTTTGACTGTTCTGGATTTGTTTCTTACATCCTTAATACATATTATAAAGATTACTTACAGGAAAAAGGCATCAATTTACCCAGGGTGTCTAGACAACAAGCTACTGTAGGAACTGTTGTAAAAAGAGATCAATTAAGGGTGGGGGATCTAGTATTCTTTAATGGTTCAAGAGGTACAATTAATCATGTAGGTATATACATTGGAAATAATGAATTTATACATGCATCCTCTGGCGGTAATATGGCGGTAATTACATCATCTCTTAATGCGGAGAATTACAGAAGAAGATATGCAACAGCAGTGAGACTATAAAAAAACAGGCTTAAATGAAAGCCTGTTTTTTTATAGGGGTTTAACCCTTATAGGTGGAAAGATACTTCGAGACGGTTTTTACATAGTTTTGAGTTTCAGCAAAGGGAGGTACTCCACCATACTTATTCACATTACCAGGACCAGCATTGTAAGCTGCTAAAGATAATGTTAAATCCCCATTATATTGATTTAAAAGATTCCTTAAGTACTTGGATCCGCCTTCGATATTTTGTTGTGGATCCCATACATTTTTTACTCCAAGCTGATTAGCTGTAGATGGCATCAATTGCATCAAACCTTGAGCACCTGCTTTAGAAAGAGCATTGGGGTTAAAATTAGACTCTGCCTTCATCACCGACTTAATAAGAGCTGGTGAGAGATTATATTTTTTAGCAGCAGAATTTATTATTGTATCAAAATCATCAGGTGATTTTGATGAAGAAAGTTCCAATGTTTTTTCTTCTAGTACCTCTTGGAAAGAATATGTAGTTTTTGTTATTGGGTGGTTGAAATTAACAGGGATCGTCCTTTGTATTTGAGAAATTTTTTCTTGGAAAATTTGTTGAACCATATTTTTTAACATAGCATCAACTCCATTTGTGTAATAATTTTGATTATATATATTATATATATAATAAGACAAGTTTACAATAAATGTCGTTATTATTATAAAAATTTTATAAAAAATTATCAATGGAGGTATTTCTATGAGAAAAAGTAGGTTCAAAGTAAGAAGACAGCGTAAAAACCATAACTATTTCTTTGTATTGCTATTTATAATTATCATTCCTTTGGCAGCTATATTTATAGGTTCTAAAATAACACAAAGTGTTATTTTACCAGTACTATATTCAGATGTTACACTGGAGGACGAGGATTTAGATGAAATTTTAAATAGTACAATATTCACTGAAAATGAACAACAGCAAGAAAAAACTACAGACATGCAGGAGGAAAATGTAGAAGAAAATAAAACATTAGTTGAGAAAGAGGAGAGCGGGCATATTAAAACATTACCACTATCTGTTTATTTGATACAAATTGCAAGTGTATCGGATACAACAAATATAGAATCCCTTGTAGCAGAATTAAACGATAACAAATTGTCAAACTTAATATATAAAATGGATAATTCATATAAAGTATATACATTGGGATTAACAGAGAGAGTGTTAGTTGAATCTAGATTAGAAAATGTTAGAGAATTTTATCCCGATGCATATATAAGTGAGATTCACTTGCCATCAAAACGGGTAGGTTATAGTCAAGATGAGGAAGAACTAGCTGAAGATATAGTAAAAGACTTTAACAGCTTAATTGAAATAATGGATAAACAATCACGAGAGTGGTATAATTTTATTGAAAAAGAAGGAAACTTAAGTGCTTATAAAGAATTATTAGAAGAACAAAAACAAATAATAGCATCTTTAACTCAAACTATAACAGACAAAAATTTACCTAAAGGTTTGCCTGAAAAGAAAATTATTGAAAAAATGACTTATCATCAAGAAAGTAATATTAAACACTCTATAGAATTCATGGAAGATTCAGACAATAACTACAGAATACATAGTTTGTTTCTAGACAGTTTGTTTAGAATGTTAGAGGTTATTAAGTGATCACAAGGAGGTGGTTAAATGACTTTAGAAGAAGTGCGGCACCTGTTAGATGCCGAAGTATTGTCAGGACATGAGTATATGAAAAAAGAAGTAAGTAAAGCTTTTTCCTGTGACCTAATGAGTGATGCATTAACCTCTGTTGAAGATAGAACATTATTATTAACTGGATTAGTTAATCCTCATACAGTTAGAACAGCTGAGATGTTAGATATTAGTGGGGTGGTTTTTGTACGAGGAAAGGTGCCGGATGAGGATACAATAAAACTTGCTAAAGAAAATGGTATAGTTATTATGATAACCAAGTACACATTATATGTTAGCTCTGGAATCTTATATAGTAATGGACTTGAAGGGGCTAGCATTTTACATAATTAAGCTCTACTATATTGGTGCGAGGCAAGGATGTGATTACTATTAAATTAAAATATCAGGTAGAAAAAGATGATTTTATGAAGGCGGGTCAAGCTTCTAGTAATTTAAAAAAAGTATTGAAACAACTAGGCATAAATTCTAAAATTGTTAGAAAAATAGCTATAGCCACCTATGAGGCTGAGATGAATATTATTATTCACTCAGAAGGAGGATCTATAGATGCTAGTATTGATCCTGAAAAAGTAAAAATTATTGTAAGGGATAGAGGTCCAGGAATTAAAGATATAGAACTAGCGATGAAGGCTGGATATTCTACGGCCTCTCAAAAGGTTAGGGAATTAGGATTTGGTGCAGGAATGGGCCTGCCCAATATTAAGAGATGCTGTGATGAGTTTGCTATAAGGTCCTCCTTCGGCGAATACACCGAATTGAGTATTACTATTTATCATAGTGGAAATAACACTGAAGAAGGCGGTGAGTAAGTGTGAGAACGGTAAAGGGATTAATCAGCCGACTAGATCTTGAGCTAGTAGCTGGTGAAAAAGCAATAGGAAACGATATTAAGAGTGTATATATAGGGGACTTATTAAGTTGGGTGATGTCTCATGTCAAACAAAAGGATGTATGGATTACTATACAAACTAATATAAATGTTGTTGCTGTGGCGGCGCTAGGAGAGGTGTCTTGTGTTATTATTGCTGAGGGAGCTGAAATAGAGGAAATAACAATAAAAAAAGCAGAACAAGAAGATATACCTTTGTTGAGAAGTAATCTTAGTGCTTATGACTTGGCAGTGGAAATCAACAAATACTTAGAACTGAAATGAAGGTAGCAATAGATTTACACATACATAGTGGACTATCTCCCTGTGCAAATGAAGATATGACCCCTAATAATATAATCAACATGGCATTGTTAAAGAGATTAGATATACTTGCAATTACAGATCATAATTCGACTCTTAACCTAGAAAGCTTCATAGAGGTGGGAAAAAAACACGGCATTCTTTGTATACCTGGAGTAGAGGTTACAACAAGAGAAGAGGTACACTTAATAGTACTTTTTAAAGGATTAAATGATGCAAAACAATTTCAAAAAATACTAGACATGACATTGCCAAAGATTAAGAATAATGTGAGGTTTTTTGGAAATCAATATATTTATGATGATGAAGATCACGTGGTGGAGGAATATGATATTTTGCTCATGAATTCTATAGAATTAACGGTAGAAGAAACGATAAAAGAAGTACAAAAAATAGGCGGTATAGTATTTCCTGCCCACATTGATAGAAAAAGCTTTAGCATATTAACAAATTTAGGCTTTATTTCTCCTGACATAGGTTTTAGGGCAATAGAGGTAACCACAAAATGTAATTTAAATGATCTAATAAAAAAGCACCCTTACTTAAAACGATATAATAGAGTGACAAGCTCTGATGCCCATAGATTAGGAGAAATTCTAGAAAGAGAGTTTTTAATAGATATAAAATCTATAAGTATAGAAGAAGTGTTTAAATTTATTTCAAGAATGTAGTGCTGGAACTCTCACTTATGAAAGTGGGAGTTTCAGCACTACATCTAAGATAAAATAACTCCTTAAATAATATAGAGAATGATTGGAGAGGAATATATTGAAGGAACTAGCTCTACATATATTAGATGTTACTGAAAATTCAATTAAGGCTCATGCTACTGAAATCCAGATAATTATAAAGGAAGATATAATCAAGGACTTATTAACAATAGAGATTAAAGACAATGGAGATGGAATGGATGAGGATACTTTAGCAAAAGTAACAGATCCTTTTTTTACTACTAGAACTACAAGAAAAGTAGGACTGGGGTTATCTTTATTTAAAACTACTGCACTACAATGTAATGGAGCCTTTAAGATAAATTCTAAAAAAGGAAAAGGTACAACAGTTGTTGCGAGTTTTCAACATAGTCATATTGATCGAGCACCTATGGGCAATATGGAGGAGACGATTGTTACGTTAATAACAGCAAACAAAGATATAGAGTATAGTTATACGCATTTTTCCAATAATAATAAATTTGAATTTAATACGATGGAGATTAAAAAAATTCTTCGGAATGTAGAAATTACTGAAACCACAGTACTTTTTTGGTTGAAGGAGTACATTAAAGAAGGCTTACAAGGTGTTGTTAAAAAATAAACTTTTCTGATGAAGTAGTAATTATTCACCATTTATTATATAATAGTTTTGTTATATCACATCTTTTATTATCTAGTTTTTAACAGAAAAACTTCCAACAATGATTATACTAAGAAAATAGGTAACATGAAAAAAGCTTCTTAGTAAAAAATAATTTAATCCTTATTTTTTATATTTAATATAAGCTTAATTATAATAAGCCATATTTTTTTATATAAATATTGTATACAATATTTCATGGGAACATAATAATTTAAGTCTAAATACACTAATAAAATTTTGATGAGGGGTGAAAATGAAAATGAAGTTTGTAACTTTTAGAGGAGGTATTCATCCACCAGAGGCTAAAGAGGCGACTGAGCATTTAAAGACTGAGAAGGCTGTCGAGCCTACCATAGTGGTAATACCTATGCAACAACATATAGGAGCTCCATGCGAACCTATTGTACAAGCAGGAGAGATAGTTAAAGTTGGACAAAAAATTGGAGAAGCCCAAGGTTTTGTATCAGCTCCTGTTCATTCCAGTGTATCTGGAATAGTAAAAGCTGTTACTGATGTGCCAGTGGCAACAGGAAATGAAGCTTTAGCAGTGATTATTGAGTCAGACGGTAAAAATGAAATTGATCCTTCAATAAAGCCTAAGGGGGATATAGAAAAACTACAGCCTAAAGAGATTGTTGATGCTATCAAGGAGGCTGGAATCGTTGGAATGGGAGGAGCTACTTTCCCTACACATGTCAAACTCTCACCACCACCTGAGAAAAATATTGACACAATAATTTTAAATGGAGCTGAGTGTGAGCCATACTTGACTACAGATCATCGTTTAATGTTGGAAAAACCAGAGGAAATTGTTTATGGACTAAAGGCAATGATGAAGGCAGTAGGTGTAAAAAAAGCTTATATAGGCATTGAAAATAATAAGCCCGATGCCATAGAAGTGATGTTAAAAGCTATTGAAAAAGAAGATGAAATTAAGGTTGTAGCATTACAGACCAAGTATCCTCAAGGGGGAGAAAAACAGCTTATTTATGCAGTGACTAATAAAGAGGTTCCTTCTGGAGGATTGCCAATGGAGGTTGGTGTTATTGTAAGTAATGTTGCAACAGCTGCTCAAATAGCATTAACTATTAAGACAGGTATGCCCCTTATAGAGAGAGTAGCTACTGTCACTGGAAAGGCTATAAAAAACCCTAAAAACATATTATTTAAAATTGGAACACCTGTTAATAAACTAATAGAAGAATGTGGAGGATATGCTACTACTCCGGGTAAGCTTATTCTTGGTGGACCAATGATGGGAAATGCACAACATACAGATGAGATACCGGCAGTAAAAGGAACTTCAGGTATACTTGTATTTGACCAAGAACAGGCCAAACAACCAAATCCTCGCAACTGTATCAGATGTGCTCGATGTGTAGAGATATGCCCTGCAAATCTTCAGCCTTTATACATTAGTGAAAATTCACTAGCTAATAGGATGGAACAGGCTGAAAACTATAGAGCATTAGATTGTATAGAATGTGGTTCTTGTTCCTATGTATGTCCAGCAAGAAGACCGTTACTACCTTCTATAAGAGTTGCCAAAAATCAAATTATTGCTAAAAAGAGAGAACAAAAGAATAATAAATAAGAGTAATAAGTAATAGGAGGGAAACCGATGGATGATAAGCTAATTGTTTCGTCTTCTCCACATATATTAGATGACGATACAACACAAAGAATTATGTTAGATGTGGCTATTGCCCTGTTACCAGCTACAATAGCAGCTATTTTTTACTTTAAAGGTAGTGCTGCAACACTTATATTACTAGCGGTCTTAACTGCTGTAGCGACAGAGGCATTAGTTCAAAAAATAATGGGCAGGCCAGTAACAATAAATGACTTTAGTGCTGTGGTAACTGGGTTGTTGTTAGGATTAAACATTCCTGGATCAGCAGCTTGGTGGATGCCTGTAGTGGGGTCTTTTGTGGCTATTGCTATAGTAAAGCAAATTTTTGGGGGAGTAGGACACAATTTTATGAACCCTGCTTTAGCCGGTAGAATATTCTTAACATTATCTTGGACTGATAGAATGACAGCTTGGATAACACCAGGTGTAGATGCAGTATCTACAGCTACACCGCTTGCAGCTTTGAAAGAAGCTGGAGCTAGTGTGCCTGCTAATGTACCATCATTAATGGATACTATTATTGGTAATACGGGAGGAAGCTTAGGAGAAACTTCAGCTATTTTATTAATTTTAGGTGGAATATATTTAGTATGGAGAGGAGTTATTTCTGCTAAGGTACCTGGTATTTATATAGGAACAGTAGCTGTATTAACGTTGTTATATAGTGGATTTGATATTCAGTATATGTTATATCATGTATTTTCAGGTGGTTTAATGATTGGGGCTATTTATATGGCTACTGATTATGCATCTTCACCTGTAACACCAAAAGGAAGAATGTACTTTGCTTTTGGATGTGGATTATTAACTACATTAATAAGGTTGTTTGGTGCTTATCCAGAGGGGGTTGCATTCTCAATACTATTAATGAATGTAGCATCTCCGTTAATAGACAGATATACAAGCCCGAGAGTATTTGGGGAGGTGAAGTAACAAAATGAAAGAGATCATTAAATTAGGATTTATATTATTAGTTATTACTTCTGTTGCTGCCTTAGTGTTAGGTGTGACAAATGAGGTTACCCAAGGTATTATCCAAGAGAGAGCACTTGAAGAAACAAGAGAAGCTTTAGTAGCATTGCTTCCAGAAGCAGATGATTTTGAAGTAATAGATGAGGAAGAAATTTTAGATAGAAGACATATTGAAGAAGTGTATTATGGTGAAAAAGATGGTGAAATAGTAGGATATACAATTAAAGCGGGGCCATCTGGTTATGATGGTAAGATAGAAATGCTCATTGGTATATCAAACGAAGGAAGAATTACTGGTGTTAAAATAGGAGACAATACAGAGACTCCGGGACTTGGTTCAAAAATTGCTGATGCATCCTATATTGATCAATTTCTAGATAAACCTACAGATGAAGAATTCATCACTACAAGGGGTGGAGAAACTGGAGATCACTATATTGAAGCTGTATCAGGTGCAACTGAATCTTCAGATGCTGTTGTAGAAGGTGTAAATGCAGCCCGTGCTTTATTTGAAGAAATATTAAAAAACCGCTAAATTATTGGAGGTGAAATGATTATGAAATTAAATAGAATTTTTACTAAAGGATTAGTTTTCGATAATCCTGTTTTCGTTCAAATGTTAGGTATGTGTCCAGTTTTAGCTGTTACTAATTCAGCTATGAACGGGCTAGGAATGGGTCTTGCTACAACTGCTGTGTTGTTGGGTTCCAATACTGTTATTTCATTAATTAAAAACTTTATTCCAAGCAAAATTAGAATACCATCCTTTATTGTGGTAATTGCCACCTTCGTTACTATGGTTGGTATGCTTATGAGGGCTTATGTGCCTACACTATTTGCTGCATTAGGAATATTTATACCTCTTATCGTTGTTAATTGCTTAATCTTGGCTAGAGCTGAATCCTTTGCCTCTAAAAGTTCCACCATTGGATCTATTGTAGATGGTGCGGGGATGGGATTAGGATTTACTGCTGCATTAGTAGTATTAGGTGTGGTACGGGAATGGTTAGGTGCAGGGACTATCTTTGGGCAAGCTGTTATGTGGAGTAGCTTTGAACCGGCGAGATTCATGACGATGCCTCCGGGAGCCTTTTTAGCCCTAGGATTATTATTAGCTTTATTTAATAAAATTACGTCGAAAGATTTAAATGAATTATAGGGAGGTGTAGGTTTTGAATGATACATCATTATTCGTTATTTTAGTTAGTGCTATTTTAGTAAATAACTTTATATTGTCACGATTTTTAGGTATATGTCCCTTCTTAGGTGTTTCTAAACAGGTAGAAACTGCTTTTGGCATGGGAATGGCAGTTACCTTTGTTATGTCTTTGGCTTCTATTATTACTTATTTAGTAGAATATTTAATCTTGGTTCCATTAAATATTGAGTATATGCAAACGATAGCTTTTATATTAGTAATTGCATCTTTAGTACAGTTGGTTGAAATGGTTATTCAAAAGAGTAGTCCTGTTCTTTACCAATCATTAGGTGTATTCTTACCATTGATTACTACTAACTGTGCCGTGCTGGGACTAACAATTTTAAATATCCAACAAGAGTATAGTTTGATACAAACTATAACACATGCTATTGGTGCCGCTATAGGATTTACTTTGGCCATAGTTTTATTTGCTGCTATTCGTGAAAGATTGGAACTTTCTCATGTTCCTAAAGTGTTCAAAGGCTTTCCTATTGCACTTATTACTGCAAGTTTAATGTCAATGGCCTTTTTAGGGTTTGCTGGACTTGTATAAAGGAGTGATTAGATGAATTTTGAGAGTATTATTTATCCAGTTGTAAGTTTGGGAGGCTTAGGCTTAGTATTTGGAGCGGGATTAGCCTATGCTTCACAGAAATTTGCTGTAGAAATAGATTCACGGGCAATTGCTATCAGAGATGTATTGCCAGGAGCTAACTGTGGAGGTTGTGGTGTGCCAGGATGTGATAGTTTTGCTAAAGCAGTAGCTGCTGGTGAAGCACCGGTGGATGGATGTCCTGTAGGAGGACCTGATTGTACCCAAGCTATTGCTAATATTATGGGCGTTGAAGCGGGTACAAGTGAAAGAAAGGTTGCAAAGGTTATTTGCAACGGTGATTCAACAAAATGCAAGGATAAGTTTGAATATCACGGAATAAATGATTGTGTAGCAGCTTCTATGGTAGGCGGTGGTGGAGATAAATCTTGTAATTATTCATGCTTAGGATTTGGAACATGTGTAAAAGCATGTCAATTTGATGCTATTGAAATAGTAGATGGTAGAATAGCAAAAATTATTCCAGAAAAATGTACTGCCTGTGGAAAATGTATAGAAGTATGTCCTAAGGATGTAATTGATATGGTTCCTTATGACCAAACAGTAGTTATTACATGTAATAATAAAGAAACTGGTAAGGTAGTAAGAAAAAAATGTGAAGTTGCTTGTATTGCATGCAAACTATGTGTGAAGTCCTGTCCTTTTGATGCAATCGACTTTAAAAATAATCTTGCATTTATTGATTATGAAAAGTGTACCCAATGCTTTGTTTGTGTAGAAAAATGTCCAACAAAAGCAATTGAAGGGGACCTCGAAAGAAGAAAGCAAGCGGTTATCAATGACGATACATGTGTGGGATGCACTATTTGTAAAAAACATTGTCCTACGGAAGCAATTGAAGGGGAACTAAAAGGAAAACATAAAATCTTAGCTGAAAAGTGCATAGGTTGCGGTGTTTGTGAAGAAAAATGCCCTAAAAAATCAATTGAAATGAAATAGTATCTATTAATTGCAAGTCCCCTAGTATTATCAATACTAGGGGACTAATTATTTATTGAAATATGAATTTTTTTCTACTTGTAACTTAAAAGCTTTAGTGGTAAACTTTTAATTGATTGACTAACGATTAACTTTTAATAGAAAGTGTGATAAAAATGAGCACTAGAAAATTAACCTACTTGGCTATGCTAGTTTCTTTAGGACTAGCTCTTCATATTATGGAGAATTTTATCCCCAATCCTTTTATCGGTGTAGCACCAGGGGCAAAATTGGGTTTAGCAAATATTATTGGGCTAATTACATTAGTTACTTTTGGATTGAAGTATGCTTTGACGGTAAATGTGTTAAGATGTATTATTGCAGGAGTAGCATCAGGAGCCATAACTTCAATGATGTATAGTGTTTCAGGAGCCATATTAAGCACACTATTGATGTGGATTGCATACAAATTATTCAGCAAATACTTCAGCTTAGTTGGAGTGAGTGTTATAGGCGCCTTAGGTCACAATGTAGCACAATTAATGGTAGCGGCTTTAATTATAAATAATATACGAATTTTCACTTATCTACCTATTATGATGTTTGCTAGTATTTTTACTGGAATATTCATAGGTCTTACGTGTAATTTTATTTTAGATAAGGCAAAAATTCCTTTTAAAAATATGTTAAATACTATTTAGATAAAGGTAAGGGGGCAATACTATGAGTAGATATAAAAATCCTTGGATATTAATATTACTTATTATTACAGGAGTGGTCTTAGGAGGATTAATAGCTTCTTCATTAGGCAGTACTTTACCATTATTATCTTATGGACCAGAACCATTAGGATTAAATAACTTTCAAGTTAATCTTGGGATTATTTATATCAACCTAACTTTTTTAGTTCACATTAATGTAGCAAATTTAATAGGGCTTTTATTAGCTGTGTTAATATTTAAAAGATTGTAGGTGATTATTTGTCCAAAATCATATTAGCCTCTCAATCCCCTAGGAGAAAAGAATTATTAAAAAATCTAAATATTAAATTTGAAGTTGTTAGTAGTAATATTGAAGAAAAAATGGATGTAGAAGGGGACTACAATAAAATCGTTATGGATCTAGCACTTCAAAAATGTCAAGATGTAGCTAAAAAAATCAAACAAGATGCCATCGTTATAGCAGCTGATACAATTGTAGTTCATGACAAAATGTTAGGCAAACCTAAAAACAAAGAAGATGCTTATAAAATGTTAAAAAGTCTATCAGGGAGTCAGCATGAAGTAGTAACTGGAATTGCTCTAATAAGACATTTAGATAATATAAGTGAAGTGGACTATGAGACGACAAAAATATATTTTAGAGACATAAGTGACGAGGAAATATATAGATATATAGATACGGGAGAAACAATGGATAAAGCAGGTAGTTACGGCATCCAAGGAAAGGCATCTTTATTTATAAAAAGAATAGAAGGAGATTATTACAACGTTGTAGGTTTACCTATATATAAATTAGGAGAAATGATGCATCGATTTTTTAATATTCATCTTCTATAATGAATAATGTGCTTGGAGGGAGATCATGTGAATAGAGAAAATCTATACACAACTATTAAAGAAATGCCAGAATATGAAAGACCACGGGAAAAGCTATTAAAATACGGTGTTAACACTTTGTCAAATAGCGAACTTTTAGCAATTTTATTATCAACGGGAACACGGGAAATGTCAGCTATAGACTTGGCAACAAGCATATTAAATTTTAATAAAGAAGGGCTAAGATTCTTAACAGATTGTACTGTAGAAGAACTTAGTGAAATTAAAGGTGTAGGTTTAGCTAAGTCATCACAAATAATTGCATCTGTAGAACTAGGTAAACGTATAGCTTTCTCTACAAAGGTAAATAATTATAGAATAAAGACTCCAGATGATGTAAGTAACTTATTGATGGAAGAAATGCGGTATTTAAAAAAGGAATTTTTCAATGTATTATTGTTAAACACTAAAAATGAACTAATATCAGTAGAAAACATATCTATTGGCAGTTTGAATGCTTCTATTGTTCACCCTAGAGAAGTTTTTGTTAAGGCTATAAAACGCAGTTCTTCTTCTATTATCTTAACACATAATCATCCTAGTGGTGATCCTAAGCCCAGCAATGAAGATATAAATATAACTAAAAGATTGATAGAAGCAGGCAATATAATTGGAATTGAAGTCTTAGATCATATCATTATAGGGGACAATACTTATATTAGTTTAAAAGAAAAAAATATGATGTAAATGTATAAGATAAGGAAGGAGCAGTATGAATGGGAGTTTTCAATTTTTTTTCTAGAGACATGGGAATCGATTTAGGTACAGCCAATACATTAGTATTTGTAAAAGGAAAAGGTGTTGTTTTAAGAGAACCTTCTGTTGTAGCTATACAAAATGACACTAAAACTGTAATGGCAGTTGGAGAAGAAGCTAAAAGAATGATAGGGAGAACTCCAGGTAATATAGTGGCAATTCGTCCCATGAAGGATGGAGTAATTGCTGATTTCGATATAACACAAAATATGTTAAAATATTTTATAAGAAGGGTTTATTCACGTAAAACTCTAGTACAACCTAGGGTTGTTGTATGTGTCCCGTCGGGTGTGACAGAAGTGGAAAAGAGGGCTGTTGAGGAAGCGGCACTTCAAGCTGGTGCTAGGGAAGCTTACTTAATAGAAGAACCTATGGCGGCTGCATTTGGTGCCGGGCTTCCTGTGCAAGAACCTACAGGTAGCATGGTGGTAGATATTGGTGGAGGTACTACTGAGGTAGCTATTATATCTCTTGGAGGAATTGTTACAGCTAAGTCTATTAGAATAGGTGGAGATGAATTAGACGAGGCTATTGTACATTATATTAAAAGGCAGTATAATTTAATGATAGGTGAAAGAACTGCAGAAGAGATAAAAATAACTATTGGATCCGCTTTTCTTAAAGAAGTTGAAGAGAAAATGCTGATTAGAGGAAGAGATTTAGTTTCAGGTTTACCTAAAACTTTAGAGATTAACTCTGTAGAAATTTTAGGAGCACTAAAGGAACCAGTTAGTCATATTATTGATGCTATAAAATATACATTAGAAAAGACACCGCCGGAATTAGCAGCTGATATAATGGAGATGGGGATTATGCTAACTGGTGGAGGTGCTTTGTTGGATGGATTAGACCAGTTAGTAAGAAAAGAGACTGGAATGCCAGTGCAAATTGCTGAAGAGCCTTTAGACTGTGTTGTATTAGGAACTGGTCTAATGCTAGAGGAAATTGATAATTTAAGGGCTACACGAAAAAAAATGAAATAAAGATGGTGGGGTAAATGTCAAATAAAATTTTTAAAAATAAATCTGTAATGATAGTGACGATCGTCACTATCATTCTCATTATAATTATAGGATTAACTTCAAGGCAAAGAGAAGAAATGAATATTTTGGAGACTTGGGCAGGTAATGCAGCAAGTCCTTTTCAAAGAGTAGTAAACACTGGTGCAAATATTATTTCAGAGGGAGCATCCTCCATATTTAGTTTCACTCATTTAAAAAAGGAAAACATAGAACTTGAAAAAGAAGTTGAGTCTTTACAGGAGGAACTGATTAAAGCAAGATTAAATCGTGATGAATTAGAGGAACTTAGAGGATTGAAGTTTGCACTTAATTATATTGAAGAAGAGGATGACTTTGAACCTATTGTAGCTAATATTGTAGGTAAATCCCCCAGTAATTGGTTTGATATATTCACAATAGATGTAGGAGAAAACAAAGGAATTAAAAAAGACAGTGTTGTGTTAGCTTCTAATGGACTAGTTGGTCGAGTGTATGAAGCAGGGGAGAACTGGGCTAAGGTTATTGCTATTATTGATAATAACAGTTCTGTAAGCTTCCAAATACTAAGAGACAGAACGTTTCAGGGTATTTTATCAGGCAGCATAACTAATGAGCTTACAGGATACCTGTTTGATCCCATGGCGGAAGTGGTGGTGGGAGATAAGTTAATCACATCAGGATTAGGAATATATCCACATGGAATTATTATCGGTGAGGTAATAGAAGTTGCTATGTCTAGTGATCAATTATTAAAAACAGTAAAGGTAGAACCTTATGTTAATTTTAAAAGATTAAACAAGGTTTTAGTCATGGCTCCACAAATAATAAGGAACGAGTAAAAGGGGTTTAAGCAGTGAAGACATCAATAATAGGTTTAATTATTTTTATAAATTTTATATTGCATTCCACTTTATTCCAACATATAGAGCTAAAAAATGTAGTGCCTAATACTAGTCTGATATTGGTTGTTTGTTTTGCTATAAATAGTAAAAAAGATAAAGGTGCTATTATAGGGTTTATCATTGGTTTGATACAAGATGTTATTTTTGAAAAAGTTATAGGATTAAATGCATTAGCTTATATGCTAATAGGATATATAATAGGGACGACTAATCGCAATATATTTAAAGACAATCCAATTATTCCTTTTGTTTTTACAGCATTAGCTACTGTATTTTATTATGGAATTAGTTTGTTAGTTATATATTTGCTAGGGTATAGCTTGGAATACTTCAATATTCTAAGATTTATGCTACCCTTTGAGATAATATATAATTCAATTATTTCCGTTTTTGTTTACATTTATGTATCTAAAATTTTCAAATCTATCAAAAATAGATATTAGAATGGTGATGGCTTATGATTTTTAAAAAATTTGAAGATAGATATAATGTAATTATTGCAGCATTTACATGTATATTTTTAATTATTTTATTTAGATTAGCAACAGTAATGGTTGTTCAAGGGGAAGAGTATAGAGAACAAGCTGAAAATAGAATTTATAAAACTATACCTTTACCAGCTGCTAGAGGTGAAATACGTGATCGATATGGAAAACTCCTAGCCGGGAGTCGACCCAGCTTTACGATTCAAATAATGAACAATGAAGTTGTAGATGAGAAAATAAATGAAGTTGCATTAAACTTAATTAATGTACTAGAAAAAAATAATGATAGATATACTGACGACTTTCCTATTGTATTTAACGAAAATGGTCAATATGTATTTACTTATGACATGCAAATACAAGATTGGAAAGAGCGTCATGATCTTGAAGGGGTAGATACAGCAGAAGAAGTCTATGAAATTTTAAGAAGACGATATAACATTGCTGCAACAGAGCCTGCAGAAATACAACAAGCCTTTATCGATATGCCTAATCTTAATGTACCCATATCTATTGCTCAGTGGAAATTTACGGATGAAATGAGAAAAGAGCAGTGGCTACAGAGCTATGGCATTATGGAGGAAGATATTACAGCTGAGGAAGTTTTTGAGCGAGTGAGAAATAGAAATTACAGAATACCTAAGGAATATTCAGCTGAGGAAGCTAGAAAAATAATGGTAGTAAGAGAACAACTTAGAAAACAAGGGTTCTTACAATATCAGCCAGTAAGAATAGCACAAGATATTTCAGAGGAATCTGTAACAGAGATAGAAGAGAATATTTTAGAGTTTCCTGGAGTTAATATAGCGGTGGAGCCTATAAGATATTATCCGGAGGAAAAATTAGCAGCCCATACCCTAGGATATATGGGACGTATTGCTCAGCAACATGAAATTGATAGATTTATAAAAGAACTAGGTTATTTACCTAGTGATATAATAGGAAAGACTGGTATAGAGCATAAATTTGAAGAAACACTTAAAGGCACTGATGGATTTCAGCGGGTAATCGTTGACTCTAGAGGAAGACTTATTAGAGTTCTTCATAGGGAAGATCCTGTTCCAGGAGATACATTGTATTTAACTATTGATAGAAATCTGCAAAGGGTTGCAGAGGAGACATTAGAAGAGGTGTTAAAAACCATACAAGTGGGAGGAACCTATGAGACTCCATGGGGAAGGGATACCTTTAAGAGGATGCCAAATGCTACTTCGGGTTCTGTTGTAGTCACGGATGTAAAGACAGGTGAAGTGTTGGCAATGGCCAATTATCCTGCCTATGATCCAAATTTATTTGCCACAGGAATTAGTACTGCCGATTGGCAAAGTCTATGGCCTGAAAATGATCGAGATCCTTTAGCACCTAGACCTTTGCAAAATATTGCGGTCAGTACAGCGATACAGCCGGGATCAACATTTAAAATGATAGTAGGGCTTGCGGCTATAGAGCAGGGGTTAAGTCCCAATTATAAAATACTAGATAGGGGATTTATTCAAGTAGGAGGCCATAGTTTTGGTAACTGGCTATGGAACCAAAACCGAACTACAATGGGATATCAAAATTTAGCGGAGGCTATCGCACGATCAAATAATTATTACTTCTATTCCGTAGCTAATGGCTATGACTATGGTATTAATAGATATTTACCGATCAGTATGAATATGGATATATTAACAGAGTACACTAAGAAATTTGGACTCAATGATAGAACTGGAGTAGAGATCGATATACCTAGGGAAAGGTCTGGCGGTGTACCCAGTATAGAAAATAAAGTCAGAACAATCAAAGCTATGTTAAGGAATTATTTAAAACGTCAAATGAAGCTAGAAGATTTAGATGACACACTGGTAGACCCAACACCTGAATTATTAAATGAAATAATAGAAGAAATCGTAAGTTGGGCTGAGGAGAATCCTTCACGTTCTGTTTTATATAATAGATTAGAAGAATTAGGAGTAAGACAAGAAAAAGTCAATGTGTATACAGATGTTGTAAAGTATAGTTACTTTAACCAAGCTAGATGGAGTGTGGCTGACACAATGAATTTTTCTATCGGGCAAGGAGAACATTCCTATACTCCTTTACAAATGACAAATTATATGGCTATATTGGCCAATGGAGGAGATAGGTACAATTTAAGTCTAGTCAGAAATAGTCAAAGCTTTGATAGGGAAGAAAGGGTTGACTATCCACCTGAGTTCGTAGAACGTATAAAGTTAAACAATTATAATAATCTTGATGAGATTAATTACGGGATGTACTTAGTTACAGCACCAGGAAATGCACTTGGAACCGCAAGAGGGTATTTTAACAATTTCCCTATTAATGTGGCAGCTAAAACAGGAACTGCTCAAAGATCAGGTAAAATACCGCCACAAGATGAGGTGAAATACCTAAAGCAACATTTAAGGGGATGGGGATTAGCAGAAGCTGTAGTAGAAGAAAAAACATTACAATTAATGGAGCAAAATAAAGATAATGCAAGGTATCAAGATAAGGGTTTTGCTATGAGAGAGGCTATCAGGAGATTGAGGCCTGGAATAAACCTTGATGCATATAAAGATGATTACGATAACTATGCATGGTTTACAGGATTTGCACCTTATGAAGACCCACAAATTGCTATATCAGTCCTGATTTTCCAAGGGGGCTCTGGAGGATATGGATCTCCTATATTTAGGGAAATAGTAGCTGAATATATGGGACTTAACGATGAAAATATTAATAATGAGTTTACTATTGAAAATAGGCTAGCGAGATAATGCTAACCTATTTTTATATAAGAATTATCCTTAATAAAGGTTTTGTCGTAATTCGTTCTATAGTCCCTGATATTTTTTATTAATATTTAGAAGGAATTTAATAATACATGGAGAATTTAATATAATTGAAGAAGAAAATTTAAAATTTCAATAGGATACCCTGAAACAGACATAAATACAATTCATTAGTGGAGGTAAGTTCCATGACTGAAGAAAATGCTATAGAATTTAAAGGAACAAAACAAGGCTTATTTGTATACATTAAACCAAATCACGACTTTGAGACCATAAAAAAGCATTTGATTGATAAATTAGAGAAAACACAATCCTTTTTTAAAGGAGCAAAGATTTCTGATATTAAATGTGATGTGTTAACTGAAGAAGAAAAGAAAGAATTAGAGGATATTATGGCAACTCGATATAAAATGCATATTGAGAAAGATAGAGAAATATTGCAGGATATTAATATTAAAAATGAAGTATTTCAGGGTATTGATGAAGGAAGTACCAAATTTTTAAAGGGTACCATAAGGTCTGGACAAAGGATTGAGTATGGTGGAAATTTGGTTATACTAGGAGATGTAAATCCGGGGGCACAAGTTATTGCAGAAGGTAACATTATTATTATGGGGAGTCTAAGGGGAATAGCTCATGCTGGCTCAAATGGCAACCAAGATGCTTGTGTAGCAGCTTTGTATCTAGACCCTGCTCAACTAAGAATAGCAGACGTTATAGCTAGGGCGCCAGATGGTAGTTATGAGAAACCCAATAGTCCAGAACTGGCAAGAATACGTGATAATAAGGTATATATAGAACCGTATCTAACCAAGAAATAAAATAATACTCAATACAAAGAGAGTTTTATTACTCTAAATTATAGTAGAAATTATTATTAATAATAACTGAAGATAAAACAAATGAACAGGGGGTAATTAATAAAATGGGAGAAGTGATAGTCATTACATCAGGAAAAGGTGGTGTAGGAAAAACCACTACTACAGCTAATTTGGGGACAGGACTGTCTCAATTAGGATACAAGGTAGCTGTAATTGATGCTGATATTGGATTAAGAAACTTAGATGTTGTTATGGGATTAGAAAATCGTATTGTATATGATTTAGTTGATGTCGTAGAGGGAGTGTGCAGGTTAAAGCAAGCTCTTATTAAAGATAAAAGGTATGAAGGCTTATATTTATTGCCAGCAGCACAAACAAAAGATAAAAATGCTGTTTCACCTGAACAGATACAAAAACTATGTCATGACTTAAAGGAAATGTTTGACTATGTTTTAGTAGACTGTCCTGCAGGAATTGAGCAAGGTTTTAAAAATGCTATTGCAGGTGCGGATAGATCTATCGTTGTTACAACACCAGAAATATCTGCTGTAAGAGATGCAGATAGGATAATAGGACTATTAGAGGCTGCTGAGTTAAATGACCCTCTTTTAATCATTAATCGTATTAAAATTGATATGGTAAAAAGAGGAGATATGATGAATATTGAAGATATGATTGATATCTTAGCTATTGATCTGTTGGGTGTAGTTCCTGATGATGAATCTATTGTTATAGCTACTAATAAAGGAGAACCAGCTGTAACAGATAAAACCTCTGTAGCAGGACAAGCCTATAGAAATATAGCACAACGAATTACGGGAGAGAAAGTTCCATTTGTTAATATGGAAAGCAATGAGGGTTTTGTGAGTCGTTTAAGAAAAATATTAGGCTTTGCAAAATAATTGAGAAAGGGGGAAAACAATGGATTTTTTAAAATTTTTCAACAAAGATAATGGTACAAGTAAAAACGTTGCAAAGGAACGATTAAAATTAGTATTGGTTCACGACAGAACGAATTGCTCTCCTCATTTTCTTGATATGGTAAAGGGAGATATCATAAAGGTTATATCAGATTATATTGAAGTGGATGAAGATGGATTGGATATAAAAATAACGAAAACTAAACGAGACATTGATGATACTTTAGTGCCAGCACTGGTGGCAAATATTCCAATAAAGAAAATGAAAGATAAAAGGAATGCATAATAAGACAGGAGGAAATCTATGAATATTGCACTTATAGCACATGACATGAAAAAAGAAATGATGATCAATTTTGTCATTGCTTATGAAAATATACTTAGCAAACATAATTTATGTGCAACTGGGACAACCGGTAAGAAAATAATGGAGGCAACTAATTTAAAAGTGCATAGATATCAATCCGGTCCACAGGGTGGAGACCAACAAATAGGGGCTGAAATAGCAAATAACAGAATGGACATAGTGATATTCTTTAGAGACCCTTTAACAGCTCAACCCCATGAACCAGACATACAAGCATTAATACGATTATGCGATGTTCATATGATACCGATGGCTACCAACATTGCTAGTGCAGAGATTTTAATAAAGGCTTTGGAACGCGGGGATTTAGGCTGGAGAAATCTAGTAAAAAAATAATAATATAAAAAAAAGACTATTGATTTTTAAAATCAATAGTCTTTTTTTGAGGAGATAAACCATACACAAGTAATAAATAAGGGTAGAAAACAATATATTTATACTAAATTACCTAAACAAAGGAGGGATTAAAGGTATAATGAAAAAAAACAATCAACTTGTGCCAATGGGAATTTTTAATAAGGGAATGCATAAAAATAATAATGACTTTTTAGCTCTAGATTTTGAATTATGGCTTAGAAGAACCTTCATTAGATTAGTTATAGCAATCATTATTATAGTAGTTATCCTTGCTATAAGCTCTATTAATACAAAGCCAACAAATTACATAATAAGTGAGATAGAATGTAGAATCCATGAAAATTTTCATATTAATGATAGTTATCATAAAATGAAGATTGCTGCGAAAGAATTTACTGAAAGAAGTAATAGGGCCCTAAAGACAATGAATTTTGGCACAGTAGAAGAACAACAGTTTATAAAACCTAAAACTGGAAATATAACAATAGGCTTTAATGATGAACTTCAACAGACAGATTCACTTTCTAAGGGTATTGTAATCGAAGGAGAAGTAGGAGCAAATGTATTAGCTGTACAGGAGGGGGTAGTTATAGAACTAGGTACAAATCAATCGGTAGGAAACTATATCATCGTTAAGCATAGAGGGGAACTTTTATCTGTCTATAAAAATCTTCAGGAAAACTTAGTTCGAAAAAATCAAAAGATTTTAATTGGAGAAGTTATTGGAAAGAGCTCGGGCAAATTACAGTTTGAAGTATGGCATGAAAAGCGGCCAGTAAATCCTTTGCAATATATTAATCATAATGCCAAAAGTCTGTAGAAACTAACTAAGGTAGGCTCATATATGAAAAAATTTAAAATTATAGGAGTTACAATCAAAATAAATCATCTGTTATTACCTATACTTGTTTTTAGTTTTTATTTTGGTTTCTTTCATAAAGTCATTACTACTTTGATTGTCATCACAATTCATGAATTAGCCCATGCTTTTACTTCTAAATATTATGGGATAAACATATTGGAAATTGAGTTATTTCCCTTTGGTGGTGTAGCGAAAACAGAAGGCTATTTAGAATTAGATCCTATGAAGGAAATGATAATAGCTATTGCTGGACCCATAGCAAATTTTATTATGTTGTTTATTGCACTTGCTATCTCACACTATGCAGCAGTAACTATGCATATATTTTCTTTTTTTATATTAGCTAACCTAACAATTGCACTGTTTAATTTGTTGCCTATTTTACCATTGGATGGGGGAAGGATATTAAGGGCATATATCACTATTAAATTTGGATTTAAAAAAGCAACAGACTTAGTGATAAAAATAAGTAAGGTTTTAAGTATTTTAATTTTTTTTATTGGTATAACTTTAAGTATAAATACTTTAGAAAGCTTATTACTAAGTACGATAGCTGTATTTTTATATACTAGAATTAATATAGAAAAAGAGAGATTGGCATATGCTTTTGTCTATCAAATTATAAACAAAAAAAGATATGTAATAGATAAAGAGATTATGGAAGTAAAGTGTTTAACTGCACTAGAAAGTATAACATTAAAAAAAATATTATATGAATTTGTATTCTATAAGTATCATTTTATTACAGTTATAAATAATAAAGGTGAGATAGTGGCACAATTAACAGAAAACGAGATATTAGATGCTATAATGGAAGAAGGACACAATGTAACACTAGGTATAATAGTGAAAAAAAGAAAAAAAAATAAATAAGTATATGATAACAGGCTTGCAAATTTCTTATGTTATCATATACTTATAGAAGGTATTATCATTTTATAGCAAAAGAAAAATAGATTGGAGGAAACTATGGAAAAAATAGAAATTCAAGATATATTATATAAAGTAGAAAAACCTGCTAGATATTTAGGAAATGAAT
Source organism: Clostridiaceae bacterium (assembly GCA_020832135.1). GTDB lineage: Bacteria > Bacillota > Clostridia > Peptostreptococcales > Natronincolaceae > JAFIFG01. The sequence goes on along the minus strand of JAFIFG010000111.1, from coordinate 120,595 downwards.
TAAATAGTATACATAAAACAATCAATGAAAGCACCATTAGATATGCTTTTTGTTTTCCAGATATTTATGAGGTGGGAATGAGTCATCTAGGAATGCAAATTTTATATCACCTAATTAATAATGAGGAGAATGTATTTTGTGAAAGAGTCTTTGCACCTGCAATAGATATGGAGGAGGAAATGAGAAAGCATAATATTCCTCTCTTTGGCCTTGAAAGTAGACAACCTATAAAACATTTTGATTTTGTAGGATTTACTTTACAATACGAGCTAAGTTATACCAATATATTAAATATGCTGGATTTAGCTGAAATACCTATCTATAGTAAAGAAAGAGCTGAAGATCACCCTCTTGTTATATTAGGGGGGCCTTGTGCATATAATCCGGAGCCTATTGCTGACTTTGCCGACATTATTGTTTTAGGAGAAGCAGAAGAAGTTCAGATAGAACTGTTGGAGTTATACAAAGATTTTAAAAAACAGGGATACAAGAAGGATAAATTTTTACAGGAGGCTGCAAAGATTCAAGGTATCTATATACCCGCTTTATATGAAGTAACCTATAAAGAAGATGGTATTATTGAAGATTTCAAACCTCGTGTGGAGGGAATACCCTCTAAGATTACAAAAAGAATTATAAAGGATTTAGATAAAGCTTTTTATCCAGAATCTATTATAGTACCTTATTTAAATGTTGTACATGACCGTGTTGCTTTGGAAATATTTAGAGGATGCACAAGAGGTTGTCGTTTTTGTCAAGCGGGAATGATCTATAGGCCTGTAAGGGAGAAATCTGTAGAAAGACTATCTAATTTAGCGGAAAATCTCTTAGCTTCTACTGGATATGAAGAAATCTCATTGGCATCTTTAAGCACAAGCGATTATTCTGGGCTACAGGACTTCGTAAGAGGATTGATTGATAAATATAGTAACGACAAAGTAGGCATATCCTTACCTTCTCTTAGACTTGATAATTTTTCTTTAGAGTTAATTAAAGAGATTCAGAAGGTTAGAAAGACGGGATTAACCTTTGCTCCAGAAGCAGGTAGCCAACGATTACGAGATGTAGTAAATAAAGGATTGACAGAGGAAGATCTAATGAATGCCACAGAAAAGGCTTTTGAATCTGGTTGGAGCAGTGTGAAGCTTTACTTTATGATTGGTTTACCAACAGAAACAGAGGAGGATTTAGTAGGAATTAAAGATTTAGCCTTTAAGGTAGTAGATATTTATCACAGCATACCTAAGGAACAAAGAGGCAAAGGTTTAAATGTAACGGTAAGTACTTCCACTTTTATACCGAAACCATTTACTCCTTTTCAATGGGAGCCTCAAATTAAACTTGAAGAAACTTCCGCTAAACAATCAATGCTAAAAGATAAGTTAAGGCGTAAAAATATAACTTATAATTATCATGATGCAAAAACTAGCTTATTGGAGGCTGTATTTGCTAGAGGAGATAGAAAACTATCAAAGGTATTAGCTATAGCTCTTGAAGAAGGGTGCAAATTTGATGGATGGGCAGAACACTTTGATTTTGATAAATGGATGGGTGTATTTGAGAAAGCAGGAATTGACCCAGCTTTCTATGCCAGCAGGAAAAGAGAATATGATGAATTGTTACCATGGGATCATATTGATGCTGGAGTTACCAAAGACTTCCTTATAAGAGAAAATGAAAAAGCACAAAAGGGAGAACTTACTCAAGATTGTAGAACCAATTGTTCTGGATGTGGAATTAACCAAGGATTTATAGGAGGAATTTGCTAATGTATAAAATACGATCAAGATTTTATAAGAAGGGAGATATGGTGTTTATTTCCCACCTAGACTTAGTTAGGGTGCTTGAGAGGGCTTTTAGAAGAGCAAACATACCTATGGCTTATACACAAGGTTATAATCCTCATCCTATTATGGCTTTTGCTACAGCACTAGGTGTAGGTATCTCTAGTGAAGGGGAGTATATAGATATAGAAGTGGAAAAGGAAATTCCTCTTGAAGATTTTATGGGGAGATTAAATCAAGCTTTACCTGAAGGCTTGAAAATTATTACGAGTAAGTACATCTCCAAAAAAGCTGAATCATTAATGTCTGTTATTAACTATTCTATTTATTTAGTAAAACTACCCTTCACAGAAGAAGTTGGAGTTGAAGAGCTAAAGAATAGATTAGAGGAGTTTACAAAACTAGAGGAAATTATACAAGTAAAAGAACAGAAAAAGAAGCATAGGTTTAAACAGCCCAAAACGAAGGAAGTAAATATTAGAAACTCAATTGTAGATATAGAAATTGTACAAGTAGAAGAGAAGGAAGCTATATTAAAGATGACGTTAGCAGCGGGGAGTAATGGAAACTTAAAACCTGAGATTGTAGTAGAGAAGTTCAAAGAAATAAATGGTATGCCTATCGAACTGCAGGAGGTAAGGGTACAAAGGTTGGAACTATTGACTGATTTAAATCCACAGCATTTAACTCCTTTAGATATAGATGTATAAAAAGTTTGTTTTAAATTAGGAGATGGTTACATGAATCAAATCATTGTAGATGTAGGAGTTACTGAAACTCGCTTAGGGTTATTGGAAGAAGGAGAATTAGTAGAGCTATACATTGAAAGAAAAAATAATAAAAGAATCGTAGGAAATATTTATAAAGGAAGGGTCGCTAATGTATTACCTGGTATGCAGGCGGCTTTTGTAGACATTGGTTTGGAAAAAAATAGTTTTCTCTATGTAAAAGACGCTATCCCACAAGATATGTATCATGAAGATTTACAAACAGCTAAAAAAGTAGCTATAAAAGATATTATAAAAGAGGGACAGGAAATTATAGTACAAGTAGTGAAGGAACCCATGGGATCTAAAGGTGCTAGGGTAACTACCCATATCACACTACCTGGAAGGTATTTAGTATTAATGCCTAATACAGATTATTTAGGAGTTTCTAGAAGAATTACAAGTGAAGAGGAAAGAAACAGATTGAGAGAAGAAGTAGAGGAAATAAAACCTGATAATATGGGTGTTATAATAAGAACTGTGGCTGAAGGTAAAAGCAAGGAAGCATTTAATGACGATATTAAATTTCTTTTAAAATTGTGGCAAAAAATTGAAAAAGAAAAGAAATTGGGATTTGCTCCTAGAGTTATTTATAAAGACTTTGACCTTATAAATAAAAGCATTAGAGATATATTCAATAAAAATATAGATAATTTCATCATAAATGATAAAGAGGAATATAACAATACACTGGAATTGGTTGAATTAATTTCACCTTCTTTGAAGAGTAGAATCAAATTATTCAATGAGGATGTGGAAATTTTTCAATATTACACCATAGATACACAATTTAAAAAAGTTAGTGCTAGAAAGTTGTGGCTTAAAAGTGGTGGTTATATTGTTATTGATCCTACAGAAGCCTTGACTGTTATTGATGTTAATACCGGCAAATATGTAGGAAGTATTAATTTGGAAGAGACGGTATTTAATACGAATATAGAAGCTGCTCAAGAAATAGCCAAGTTGTTAAGACTAAGAGATATAGGTGGAATTATCATTGTTGACTTTATTGATATGACCAAAGAAGAGTATATAAAGCAGGTAATGGATATGTTAGAAAAATCCTTGTATAAAGATCGAACAAGAACCAAGATTTTAGGAATGACTTCTTTAGGTCTAGTGGAAATTACCAGAAAAAAAGCTAAGGAAAGCTTGGATACATTACTACATAGAAATTGTCCTTGCTGTGAAGGAACAGGAAGGGTATTTTCTGAAGATGAAATACTTTATAAAATAGAAAAAGAGACGAAAAGAATAAGCCTCCACACTAATGCAGAAGCGGTGATTTTTGAAGTGAATCCTAGTGTTCATGAAAAAATTATTGGGAATCAATTTATTATTAAAGAAATTGAAGAAAAGTATGCTATGAAAATCAGGATAAAATCTGAAGAAAAAGTACATCATAACGTCTTGAAAATAAGATCTATGGGAAAATTAAATGCTATAGAAAATCAATTTAAGGAATAAAGTCTTAAAAGCTTGACACAGCTATGCTACTATGATACCATATAGACTTGTAAGTAGCCGCACGAATCGGGTTTTAAACGAAAGTACCTAGTATTCGGCGAGACTGGGTTGAGGAGGTGTAAAAATGTACGCAATTATTGAGACAGGTGGAAAGCAGTACAGAGTACAAGAAGGTGACACATTGTTCGTAGAGAAGCTTGAAGCTACTGAAGGCGATGTGGTAACAATTGAAAATGTATTAGCTGTTTCTAAAGATGGTGATCTAACTATAGGTAACCCTATAGTTGAGGGAGCTAAGGTTGAAGCTAAAGTTGTTCAGCAAGGCAAAGGCAAAAAAATCATTGTATTTAAGTATAAGCCTAAAAAAGACTTTAGAAAGAAACAAGGTCATAGACAACCTTACACAAAACTTGTTATTGAAAAAATAAATGCTTAGGATCGTAGCTTATGATTATAGTAAGTATTAAAAGAAATAACAAAAAAGAAGTAATGCAATTTACTATTTCCGGTCATGCCTATGCAGACGAGCCCGGTAAAGATGTGGTATGTGCTGCCGTATCAGTATTAAGTCAAACTATTATTTTAGGTTTGTACGAAATAATAAAAATAAAGGCTCCTTATAAAATAGAAGATGGTTACTTAAGTTGTGAAGTGCCACAGAATCTATCAACAAAAGAAAAAGAAAAAGTAAATACATTGCTTGAAACAATGGTTATTGGTATGAAAAGTGTTAAAGAAAATTATAATCAATATATAGATATTCATGACAAGGAGGTGTAGGTCATGTTAAAAATGAATCTTCAGTTGTTTGCTAGTAAAAAAGGAGTAGGTAGCTCCAAGAATGGTAGAGATAGCAAGGCAAAAAGACTAGGTGTTAAGAGAGCTGATGGTCAATTTGTTACTGCAGGAAACATCTTAGTAAGACAAAGAGGTACTAAAATTCATCCTGGTTCAAATGTAGGAAAGGGTGGAGATGATACTTTATTTGCTTTAGTAGATGGTATCGTTAAATTCGAAAGAAAAGGCAAAGACAAAAAACAAGTAAGTATTCAAGAAGCTAATTAATTTAAACCGCCGAAAATCGGCGGTTTTTAGTTTAATTTCATGATTTTTTTGGAATAATAAATACAGTTGACAGTCTAAATTTAGTTGATATAATAAAATTAACTGATTTAGGAGAGTATACAAAATAAAGTAGGTTATAATTTGAAAAAATAAGGGTGAATTTAACTATGTTTATAGACAAAGCCAAGATTGACTTAAAAGCAGGTAAAGGCGGAGACGGTGCTGTAGCTTTTAGACGTGAAATATATGTTCCAGCAGGAGGTCCCGCTGGTGGAGATGGTGGTAAAGGTGGAAATATTATATTTGAAGTAGATGAAGGCATGAGAACTTTAATGGACTTCAGGTATAAAAAGCACTATACCGCTGATAATGGAGAAGATGGAAAAAATAAAAACATGTTTGGAAAAGATGGTAATGACTTAATCTTAAAGTTACCTCCAGGAACTATTGTCAAGGACGAAAAAACTGGAATAGTTATTGCAGACCTAGTCAAGGGTGGAGATAGAAAAGTCATTGCAAAAGGTGGAAAAGGTGGAAAGGGAAATATTAATTTTAAAACCGCCACTAGACAGGCACCTAGATTCGCCACTGCTGGGGAATATGGGGAAGAATTAACGGTGATATTAGAATTGAAATTATTAGCAGATGTAGGCTTAGTAGGCTTCCCTAATGTTGGAAAGTCGACTATTTTATCTGTTGTTACAAGTGCAAATCCTAAGGTAGCTAATTATCATTTTACAACTATTAAACCTAATTTAGGTGTTGTAAAAACTAAGCACGGAGATAGTTTTGTATTGGCTGATATACCAGGACTTATAGAAGGTGCACATGAAGGAACAGGTTTAGGACATGAATTTTTAAGACATGTAGAAAGAACAAAACTTCTAATTCATGTTATAGATATAGCTTCATTAGAGGGTAGAGATCCTTTAGAGGATTTTCATAAGATAAATGAAGAATTAAAACTCTATAGTCCGAAATTATCTGAAAAACCTCAAATAGTAGCAGCAAACAAAGCAGATATTCCTCAATCTGAAGAAAATATTGCAATGGTAAAAGAAAAGTTAAAAGAAAGTGGAATAGAAGTTTTTGTAATATCTGCTGCAACAAATAAAGGTTTAGATCAATTGTTTACACATGTATCAGCAAAGCTTAAAGAGATAGAGGAAAACTACATAGAAGAAACTGTGGAAGTTAATGAAGAAAAAGTATATAAATTACAAAAAGAAGATAAATATAAATTTAGTGTTTACAAAGAAAAAGATTTATTTGTAGTAGAGGGAAGATTTTTAGAGAGACTGATTAACTCTACCAATTTTGATAGCATGGATTCGTTGAGTTATTTCCAAAAAATCTTAAAAAATAGAGGAATAATCGATGAACTAAAAACACTAGGGATTCAAGAAGGAGATACTGTAAAAATTCATGATATAGAATTTGAGTATTACGAATAAAAAACCTTTTAGAAAATTAAGAGAACTTAAGAAGAGGAGTATACAAATGCTAACAGGGAAAGAAAGAAGTCATCTTAAAAGCATAGCGAATGGAGTAAAACCTATTGCTCAAATAGGTAAAGCTGGTGTTACCGAAAGTTTTTTAGCACAAATGAATGATGCTTTAGAAGCAAGAGAAATAGTAAAGGTTAATATCTTAGATAATAGTTTATTAGATACAAAAGATACTGCTAATGAAGTAGCAGAAGCTTTAAAGGCTGAATTTGTTCAAGCTCTTGGAAACAAATTTGTGTTGTATAGAAAATCTAAAAACAAGCCGCAGATAGAACTACCCAAATAATAAAAATATGTGAAACATAAGATCAAGGCACCTATAGAGCTTTACAGGTGCCTTGAAACTATCTTGTAATGAGTCTTAATAAAAAGGGTGCATAAAGTATTATAACTACTAACGTAGCAGATATACTAAATATTATTTTGTTAGATTTTTTACTATTCTTTTTCTCTACCATATTGTATGATAGAAAAAGAGTTAAGAAGGATAGAAATAAAAATACGTTTCTGTAGGGGGCTATGTTTGATAAAAAAGCAAATCCTGCTGTCCCTAGACCTAGGGTAGCCAACAATAGACCTCCACCTCAGCAAAGTGTAGCTAATAGAGCTGGAAAAATTGAAAATATACTTAACATTTTTTCTTTCATAATTATAACCTCCTATCAATACTATAGCATAAAATTTTAATATTAAAAATAGCATAATTAAACATGCTGCTCTAAAAAGAGGTGTAGATAATGAAAAAATATGGAATAATGGGTGGTACCTTTGACCCTATACATTTAGGCCATCTATTTATTGCTGAAACAGCATTAAGGGAAGTTCAATTGGATAAAATTATTTTTGTCCCTACAGGGACTCCACCCCATAAATATCATCGACTTATTACTGATGGATATCATAGATTAGTGATGACATCCATGGCGATAAATAGTAACGAAAAATTCTATTTATCTGATATAGAAATAAATAGAAGTGGAGATTCCTATACTATTGATACAATAAAGTATATGCTTAAACAGCATAAAGAACCTACTGAATTTCACTTCATTATTGGCTCTGATGCATTTGTAGAAATTGAAACGTGGAAGAATTACATAGAGTTATTTCATCTAATTAAATTTGTAGTCACCACTAGGGCTGGATATGACAATGAAGAGTTAAATGATAAAATAAATTATTTAAAAGAAACTTATTCTGCTGAAGTTATTAAGATGAGTATACCAAATTTAGAAATTTCTTCTAGTGACTTGAGAAATAGGATAAAAGAAGAAAGATCTATAAAATATATGGTAACAGAGGATGTAGAAAGATATATTCAAAAAAATTATTTGTACATATAAACATGTTATAGTTTTACTTATGTAAAGTTATTTGTTGCACTTAAAATCTTAATATGGGAGTGCTTTGAATGAGTGAGCAATTAATTAAAGATATTAAGAGGGGTCTTTTACAAAACATAGATGAAAAACGATATACCCACACTATGGGTGTTGTTGAATCAGCTATTTATCTAGCAAAACGGTATAATGAAGACTATTTAAATGCTGAGATAGCTGCTTTGATGCATGACTTTGCTAAAGGATTTAATAGACAAGAATTAATGGATTATATAAATAAATACAATATTAAACCAGATACTATCATGACAAATGCCCATGAGTTGTTACATGGTGAAGTAGCAGCTATCATAGGAGAAAAACGATTTAATATTAACAATACAGATATATTAAATGCTATAAAGTATCATACCACTGGTAGAATGAATATGAGTAAGCTTGAAAAGATCATTTATTTATCAGATTTTATTGAGAAGGGCAGAAACTATCCCGGTGTAGATAAATTAAGGAAAATAGCAGATGATGATCTAGATAAAGGAGTATTACAATCTTTAGATAATACGATTATATATGTTATAAGCATAGAGAAACCTTTACACCCTAACACATTAGCTGCTAGAAATCAAATGCTTTTAAGTATGAATAAATAATATACTTGTAATATTATGTAAGAGGTGGGTTATGAGTAAGAAACAACGAAAGAAAAGTTTTTTTAAACCTATTGTGATACTTACTTTAGTAATTTTAATGATAGGTAATTTCGCTATGAGTAATAATAGTGGAATGGAAACTAACCTTAAGAAAGAAAGAACATCTTTAAATCCTTTTAATTTATTAAGGAAAGAAAATGATAGGATAAATATATTGATTTTTGGTGTGGATGGACAAAATACATCGGAAAGCCAAAGAAAGCGGGCTGACTCTATCATGTTATTTAGTGTAGATAGAAGTGGAGAAGATTCAGCACTACTATCTATACCAAGAGATACGAAAGTTGAGATTCCCAACAGGAAAGGTTATGATAAGATCAACCATGCACATGCCTATGGTGATATTGAGCTATTAAAAGAAACAGTTGAACTTTTTTTTGATATGCCTGTAGATTATTATATAAGAGTAAACTATAAAGCTATTGAAGAAATAGTAGATGCCTTGGGTGGAATAGAAATAGATGTACCTATGGACATGAAATATAGTGACCCTTATGATAGTCCTCCATTACATATAGATATAAAAAAAGGACTTCAAGTTCTAGATGGGACAAATGCTTTACACTTTTTAAGATTTAGAAGTGGGTATGCCACTCAAGATTTAGGCAGAATCCAAGCACAACAACAGTTTGCCGAAGCATTGATGGACAAGGTTACTTCTCCATCCATTATTCTAAAAGTCCCAAAGTTAGTTAATATTTTTTATAATAGTGTAGATACTAATATGCCTAAAAGTAGTATGTTTTACTTAGGCACAAAAAATCTTTTAGGATCATTTGATGAAATAGAAAAAATAACTTTACCAGGTTCCCCAAAAATGATCAATAGAATTGCTTATTATGTGATTGATAGAAAAGACATAGAGCATATAAAGGAAAATTACTTGAAGCTGTAAAGCTAACATGAGGTTCAAGGTAGTTTTGTTCTATGAATTTGACATATATTTAGATATTTTAAATATATTATAACGATATGTCTATTTTAAATTTCAGATAACAAGTAATGTTATGTACTGAGGTAATAGGGGGGCAAATATGGGAAACCTAGGGATTGTTTTGCTTTTTATATTGGGTGTTGCAGTAATTATTAAAGGTGGAGACTGGTTTGTAGAATCAGCTGTATGGATGGCTAAAGTTACAGGTGTGCCTAATGTATTAATAGGGGCCACGGTTGTTAGTGTAGCAACAACTTTACCAGAATTACTTGTTTCTTCTATAGCAACATATCAACAATATTATGATGTAGCTATAGGGAATGTAGTGGGCTCCATGGTTTGCAATACAGGACTTATATTAGGATTAACCGCTGTATTGGCACCTATAAAGCTACAACCTGTTAACTTTGCAATTAAAGGCAATTTTATGGTGTTATGTGGCATAGTTCTTTTATTTTTATCAAAAGATACAATTATTACTTCAGGTGAAGGAAACATTTTAATTCTATTATTTTTAGTATATATTATAATAAATATAATAGAATTTAAAAGCAGCGGAAGACAGCAAGTTATAGAAGATGTTTCTAGTAATAAAGATAGTGATGATATTAAAACAAATGTCATTAAATTCATATTAGGTGCAGCTTTTATTGTATTAGGAGCTAGGCTTTTAGTAAACAATGGAGTAGCAATTGCAGAAATAATAGGTGTTCCAGAGCAAATTATTAGTTTAACATTAATCGCTCTAGGTACATCTCTTCCAGAGCTTACCACTGCTATTAGCTCTGTAATAAAACGCCATGAAGGAATATCTGTAGGGAATATTTTAGGGGCCAATATACTTGACATTGTTATGGTACTTGGAGTATCCTCTAAAATAGGGGATAGCGGTATGGTAATAAGTTACCAAAATGTTATGTTAGGTGCTAATATATATAATATACCTCAAGCTCTTTATCTAGATATTCCCGTAGCTTTATTAATGATGATGGTACTAGTATATGGAGGTATGTTTAAAGGTAGAATCGGTAGACCAGTAGGGTTTACTATTTTGGCCATGTATATCATGTATATGGGCATACTAGCTAAATTATTTATTTAAGTGAACTATTAGGAGGAATGAAATGAATAATGAAATGAACAATACAACATTCGAAATAGTATCTAAAGCAGTTAAAACCATTGATGATAAATTAGGTAGCGACATAGTCGTATTAGATTTAAATAATATATCAACTTTGTGTGATTATTTTGTGATTACTAGTGCTTCTTCCATTAGACAAGCGAAATCTCTTGCAGATGATGTCAAAAACAAACTGCAGGAAGAAGAAATATATCCGTCACATAAAGAAGGTTATAATAGTGGAGGATGGATTTTACTTGACTATGGAGATATAATTATACATATATTTTCAAAAGAAGATAGAGAGTTTTATAATATAGAAGGAATTTGGAAAGATGCAACAATTATAAATATTGACAAAATAATTGAAGATGGTGTATAATTTACTATTATATATACATAATATTTTTTAATTATTAAAAGAATAGAATAAAATTTAATTATATGTTAAATAGTATAAGGAGTAGTAAACGTATATATACTTTTTTAGAGAGTTGATGGTTGGTGAAAATCAATAAAGTATATTGTTGAACTTGCCTTACTTAAAAGTTAAAGCTATTAGGGTGGTTCCCTTTATAAACCATTGAAGAGGACTTTCTGTCAATTAGGGTGGTACCGCGGAATTTAATCCGTCCCTAAATAGACATGAAAGTTTTTTTGCTTACTTAAGAAAATTACTATTTGAAGGAGGAAAATTGCATACATGAGTAATTATGATTTTAAAAAAATAGAACAAAAGTGGCAAAATCAGTGGGAGGAAAAAGAAATATTTGCATCTACCCATGAAGATCAACCTAAATATTATGTCTTAGAGATGTTTCCTTATCCATCAGGAAAAATACATATGGGACATGTGAGGAATTATTCCATAGGAGATGTAGTGGCAAGGTATAAAAAAATGAAAGGTTTCAATGTATTACACCCTATGGGTTGGGATGCTTTTGGATTACCGGCTGAAAATGCTGCCATTAAACATGGGATACACCCTGATAGCTGGACACAAGAAAATATTAAAGATATGAAGGAGCAACTTAGCACATTGGGTTTAAGCTATGATTGGAGTCGGGAAGTTGCTACCTGCAACCAAGACTATTATAAGTGGACACAGTGGTTATTTCTACAGTTCTATAATAAAGGACTAGCCTATAAAAAGGAATCAAGGGTAAATTGGTGCCCTTCTTGTGAAACCGTACTAGCCAACGAACAAGTTGTCGGTGGACAATGTGAAAGATGTGATAGTAATGTTGGGAAAAAGAAGCTAAACCAATGGTACTTCAAAATAACAGAATATGCAGATACGTTATTGGAAGATATAAAATTATTAGAAGGTTGGCCTAATAAAGTAAAACTTATGCAGGAAAACTGGATAGGCAAAAGTACAGGTGCAGAAATAGAATTTAAAATTGAGAATTTCTCTAACTCCTTAAAGGTATTTACTACTCGTCCTGATACAATATTTGGTGCTACCTATATGGTATTAGCACCTGAACATCCTTATGTTGAAGAACTAACTAAAGGAACTGAGTATGAAATATCTGTTAATGAATTTGTAAATAAACTTCAACATATTTCTGATATAGAAAGAACATCTAATGATGCAGAAAAAGAGGGCTTATTTATAGGTCAATATTGTATTAATCCGATATCAGGAAGAAAAACACCTATCTATATAGCAAATTATGTTTTAGCTGATTATGGAACAGGAGCTATTATGGCAGTTCCAGCCCATGACCAAAGAGACTTAGATTTTGCAAGAAAATACAATATTGATGTAGTGCCTGTTATTAAGCCTACTGGAGAAGAAGATTTTGTCCTTGAAGACATAGCCTACAGTGATGATGGTATTATGATAAATTCAGGAGAATTTGATGGACTTTCCAGCAAAGAGGCCTTTACTAAGATTAGTGAAATGATTGAAAAAAATGGTGCTGGCAAAAGAACTGATAGCTATAGACTGAGGGATTGGTTGTTGTCTAGACAGAGATACTGGGGTACACCTATTCCCATAGTATACTGTGATACCTGTGGTATTGTACCAGTGGAGGAAGAGAATTTACCTGTAGAACTTCCTGTGGATGTTCAATTTAAAGGTGAGGGACTTTCACCTTTAACAACAAGTGAAGCATTTATGCATACTGAATGTCCTAAATGTGGCGAATTAGCACAAAGAGAAACTGATACAATGGATACATTTGTGGATTCATCATGGTACTTCTTAAGGTATACAGATCCTAAGAATACTAAATTACCTTTTGATAAAGAAAAGGGTAATTACTGGATGTCTGTTGATCAGTATATCGGTGGTGTAGAACATGCTATCCTACACTTGTTATACTCCAGATTTTTTACTAAGGTACTAAGGGATCTAGATTTAATAGATATAGATGAACCATTTAGCAATCTATTGACCCAAGGAATGGTCTTGAAAGATGGAGCAAAAATGTCAAAATCTAAAGGTAATACAGTAAGTCCTGGGGAGATTATTGAAAAATACGGAGCAGATACTGCTAGATTATTTGTATTATTTGCAGCACCACCTGAAAGGGATTTAGAGTGGAGTGATCAAGGTGTAGAAGGTTGCTTTAGATTTTTAAATCGTGTATGGCGTCTTGTAGATGAAGCTTTACAAAATAATATGTTTGATAATACAGTGGCTGGGATGACAAAACAAGATAAAGCTATTCATTATATGATTCACAAAACCGTTAAAAGAGTAACGGAGGATATAGAAGAAAGATTTAACTTTAATACTGCTGTAAGTGGTATTATGGAGTTAGTAAATGAATTATATAAGTATAAGGAGATAGATAGAGAAAATATTAATGGTGAGTTATTCAGAGAGGCTATTGAGACAGTAGTTCTACTATTATCTCCTTTCGCACCTCATGTAACAGAAGAGCTTTGGGAGAAGTTATGTAAAAGTACAAATGTTTATTTAAGTGAGTGGCCACAATATGACCCTAAAGCTATCGTACAGGATGAAATTGAAATTGTTATACAAGTAAATGGAAAAGTGAAGGAAAAATTAATGGTGCCATCTAATACTACAAAGGAGGAAATGGAAAAAATAGCTCTTGAAAACCAAAAGGTACAACAATCAATAGAAGAGAAGGAAATTAAGAAGATCATTGCTGTACCTAAAAAGTTAGTTAATATTGTTGTAAAGTAAAGTAAAGGAGGAGACTATGGATAACAAACTGCACCCTGTATTAAAGAGTATGATTCCCTTGGTTGAAGGAATTGCTAAAACATTTGGGAAGCACTGTGAAGTTGTTTTACACGAAATAAAAGATTCTAAGAAGTCTATTGTGTCAATATATAATGGACACATTACTGGAAGGTCAGTAGGTAGTCCTATGTTAGACGTAGGAGTTGAGGCTATTAGAAAAGGGAATGATGCTGATAATATATTAAATTATAAAAATAAAAGTTCAGATGGTAGAGCTTTAAAATCTTCCACTATGTTTGTTAGAGATGAAAACAGTAAAATTATTGGGTGTTTATGTATAAACATTGATGTTTCTGAGTTTGTGGTGGCCCAAAAAGTATTTGAGGAACTTTTACAAACAGATACAAGGGAAGATGTGAATCCACCTAGTGATTCTCTAAACAACAATGTTAATGATGTATTAATGAATATTGTTGCAGGAACTTTAGATGCCTATGGTAAACCAGTCTCCTATATGAATAAAGAAGAAAAAGTAAATATCGTTAAGAAGCTAGATGAACAAGGAGCATTTTTAATTAAAGGAGCTATTGATTATGTAGCGAAAATTCTATGTGTTTCTCGATATACTATATACAATTATTTAGACGAAATTAGAGTAGGGAATTAATTTAAGAGGAGGATGAATGACAATGATAAAATCAATTAATACTGAAAAAGCTCCCGCCGCCATTGGACCGTATTCACAAGCTGTGAAGGTTGGAAATCTAATGTTTATATCGGGTCAGTTACCTATGGATCCAAAGAGTATGGAAATTGTTTCTCAGGATATTAAAGAACAAACAAAGCAAGCTTTAGAAAACTTGAAGGCTATATTGCAAGAAGAAGGACTTACCTTTAAAAATGTTGCAAAGACAACGGTGTTCATAAAAAATATGGATGAGTTCTCCCTTATAAATGAAGTTTATAGTGAGTATTTTAATGAAAATAAACCTGCTAGAGCTTGTGTAGAAGTAGCAAGGTTACCCAAAGATGTAGGGGTTGAAATTGAAGCTATAGCTGTAGTAGAATAGTAAATAAAGTGGAATACTAAATAAAGTGGCCATGTAAAATGACCACTTTATTTAAGTTTTTGCAATACCTCTAAATATATTTTAAAGGAGTATGTTATAATGAAGGATTTTAGTATGTTTGACATTGTAGGACCCAATATGATTGGACCATCTAGTTCCCATACAGCAGGTGCTTGTAGAATTGGAAAGGTGGCTTATAAAATTTCGGGAGGAGATATAAAGAAAGTAACATTTTTACTTCATGGTTCCTTTGGGAAAACCTATAAAGGACATGGCACAGACAAAGCTATACTTGGTGGTATTTTAGGTTTTGATCCTGATGATGAGAAGATAAAATTTTCCTTCGACTTAGCTAAAAAACAGGGGTTGGATTTCGAATTTATAGAGGAAGATTTGGGAGATGTTCACCCTAATACAGCAAAGGTTCTTATAGAAAAGTTCGATGGAAGTAAAATTGAAATTTTAGGCTCCTCTATTGGTGGAGGCAGTATAGTAGTGACAGAAATAAATGGTTTAGAATTAGAGTTTACTGGTGAGTATGTTACCTTAATTATAGCCCATACTGATAGACCAGGAGTTATAGCAAAAGTTTCTGCTATTTTAGCTGAGTATGCTATTAATATAGCCTTTATGCGGGTATATAGGCATAATAGAGGACAAAATGCCTTTATGATTATCGAGACAGATGATATGATTAGTGATGAAGCAGTAAAAAGTGTAATAAATACAGAGAATATAGCTAATGCTTACTTAGTAAGTATTAAATAACGATAAGGTTGGTGCTAAGGAATGAATTTTTCTAAAGGGCATGAATTATTAGATTTATGTAAAGAGCATAATAAAAAAATATATGAAATAATGATAGAAAGAGAGAAAATTATATCAGGCACTACGGAAGAAGAGATAAAGGCAGCAATGAGGGAAAGCTTAGAAATTATGAAGGCTTCTGTTAATAAAGGTCTAACAGAAAATATAAAATCAGTTAGTGGATTAATCGGGGGAGCTGCTAAAAAACTAGAGGATAGAAGAGAAAAAGTAAGACAACCTGTTTGTGGATCTATCATGAGTAAAGCTATAAGTAGATCTATGGCAGTATTGGAGGTAAATGCCGCTATGGGGAAAATTGTAGCAGCACCTACAGCAGGGTCCTCTGGTATCATCCCCGGTACATTGATTACATTGGCAGAGGAATTTAATATTGATGATGAAAGATTAATTGAAGGTCTTATAACCGCCAGTGCAGTAGGAATGATTATTTCAAAAAATGCTACAGTAGCTGGTGCAGAAGGTGGATGTCAAGCGGAAACTGGCTCTGCTGCTGCTATGGCAGCGGCGGTAACAGTGGAATTAATGGGTGGGTCACCAGAGGCATCTTTACATGCAGCAGCTATGTGTATAAAAAATATATTAGGTTTGGTGTGTGATCCTATAGCAGGCCTGGTGGAATCTCCTTGTGAAAATAGAAATGCACTTGGTGCTGCAAATGCATTAATATCTGCTGAAATAGCTTTAGCAGGAGTAACGAGTTTAATTCCTTTTGATGAAGTAGTAGACACCATGTACAAAGTAGGACGAAGCTTGCCAATGGAGCTTAGAGAGACAGCTTTAGGAGGATTGGCAGATACACCTACAGGTAGAAGATTAAAGGAAGAAATTTTTGGTAACAAAAAAGAAAGTAGATAATCTACTTTCTTTTTTTATAGATGGATTCACTTTTTAGAAGACTGTTACTAAATCTATAAGAGCGGTTACGTGTCCTCATACTAAAGCTTCTGATTTTTTTCTTTTTTAATCGTAAACAAATTACTAATAACTGCCACAATAAAAATAAAATGATGAAGGTAACTATAATAATACTAGGCTGCATAGCCCTTCTTACTAGTGACATAGACCCTATTGAAACTCCCGCTATTAAATCTATTTCTCCTAGGACTTCATCACCGATAGAATAAACAACTTTTCCTAAAGCATCCCCTTGTAAAACAGGGGCTGTAATATCTTCTGAGAGTATAATTTCTTTATTTATCCCGGCAGTATTCATAGAAGCAGGTAAGGCGGCAGAAAGGTCCGTGGCTGTATGAAGAGGTACGGTATTTGCTATGCCATTTTTGACATTAGCATCTAATTTAAAACTTCCTTCAGTTATGATATCAAGTAATTGATAGTTGTCATAACCATAATCTATAATACTTCTAGTATCAGAATATACATTTACACCTTGTGCTCCTAACACAACTCCAATAAGCCTATGACCATCTTTATAGGCAGAGGAGATAAGACAATTTCCTGCGGCTCTAGTATAGCCAGTTTTTAAGCCATCAATAATGTCGTATTTAATATTTGTGTAACTTCCATTGTATAACATTTGGTTACCAGCACCTGTGCCCCACAAAAACCTATTAGTATTTCTGTAATACCTTGTCTCCGGTGTGAACTCTGTAGGTTCAAATGTTATAGTATCACCGTTAGCGGCAATTTCCCTTAATAAATCAAAGGTCATTGCATGACGGCCTATCATAGCTAAATCGTAGGCAGTGGTCACATGGTCCTCGTCAGGCATACCATGGGGATTAGTGAAATTAGTATTAAAAGCCCCCAATTCTTTGGCCCTTTTATTCATTAAGCTAGCAAACTCCTCAACAGAACCAGAAATATGAATGGCTAAGGCTTCAGCAACATCATTGGCAGATCTAATCATTAAAGCATTTAAAAATTCTTCAACAGTAAAGGTTTCTCCCTTTAATAAATACATTCCAGCTCCGCCTACATGTATATCATAGTCAATTTCTATAACATCATTCAAATCAGCATTTTCTAAAGCTAAAATCGCCGTCATAACCTTTGTAGTACTGGCAGGAAAGGTTATTTCATGGGCATTTTTTTCATAAAGCACCTCACCGGTTTTATAATCAATTAAAACTGCATTTGGAGCAGTAACAGTAGGTTCGGCATTAGTTATAAGTAGATTTACATAGGAAAAAAGCAGAATAAATAAAAAACTTACAATAATTACCTTCCTTGACATTATCATCACCAGCCTTAAGATTAGTACATTTCGTCACTTTATTAGTATAACAGATAATTTTATAAATTTTAAGAGAAAATTTATAAAATTAGAGGAAAAAATAACAAAATAATAGAACTAGTTTAATTGAAACACTTTTATTGCAAAGATATGAATTATATGTTATAAAGGGAGGATATAAAACATGAGAATTACTTTAAAACAAAAGCTTATTTTAGTGGTTTTTGCAATCACAGTGATGATAGCCATTTCTTTCAGAAGCTATATAAATGATAAAAAAGAGATATATATTTTAAGTGATACACAAGAGAAAGAAATTAAAAAAGTGCAAGTGCAAGCAGAAACAGCTGTATTGGATAATAAGATAATAATTCATATAGAAGGAGAAATAATACACCCAGGCATTTATAAATTACAAAAAGATGCAAGGATTTTTGATGCAGTTGAAGTTGCAGGAGGTTTGAAAAACACTGCAGATAGAAGCAAAGTAAATCTAGCAAAAAAAATTTTTGATGAAGAATTTATCTATATCCCTTCTAAAGAGGATGAAAATATGCCAGTCATTTATACTGCAGATGCTATGAATCAAAATTATACTAAAATAAACA
The DNA here is from genome assembly GCA_020832135.1 of Clostridiaceae bacterium. Taxonomy (GTDB): domain Bacteria; phylum Bacillota; class Clostridia; order Peptostreptococcales; family Natronincolaceae; genus JAFIFG01. Next base: position 102,025 of record JAFIFG010000111.1, on the reverse strand, counting down.
TCAATAAAGCAAGTCAAAGCGAATTAGAGACTTTGACAGGAATTGGTAGCACATTGGCCAATAGGATTGTAGACTATAGAAATACAGAAGGACCATTTAAATCTATTGAAGAAATACAGAGGGTCAGTGGAATAGGAGAAGCTAAATTTAATGATATAAAAGATAAAATTGTAGCTAGATAAATAAGAGGCTCGAATAAAGATAGGAGGAGTTGAATTTGACAACTTTCAAAAGACTTACTGAACTGACACAAAGTGGTGGCTGAGCGGCTAAAATAGGACCTGATGTCCTGGCACAGGTACTGTGCCATTTGCCGAAAGTAGAAAATGACAATTTGTTAGTTTCTTTAGACACTGCTGATGATGCTGCTGTATATAAATTAAATGATAAAACTGCTTTAATACAAACCTTAGATTTTTTTACACCAGTGGTTGATGACCCTTATATCTATGGTCAAATAGCTGCTGCTAATTCTCTAAGTGATGTCTATGCCATGGGAGGAAAACCTTTAACTGCTATGAATATTGTGTGTTTCCCCAATTGCCTAGAAATTGATGTGTTGAAAGAAATATTAAAAGGTGGTGCAGATAAAGTTATTGAGGCAGGTGCATTATTAGTAGGAGGACATACCGTAGAGGACAATGAACCTAAATATGGATTATCCGTCACGGGTATTATCCATCCTCAGAAAGTCTTAGCTAATAGTGGGGCCAAAGAAGGGGATTATTTACTTTTAACAAAACCTTTAGGGACTGGAATATTAAATACAGCGATTAAAGCTGATTTAACATCTGAGGAACAATATAATGCAGCAATTAAAACCATGGTAACTTTAAATAAATATGCCTTTGAAGCTGTAGAGGATTTAAGGATTTCTGCATGCACTGACATTACAGGATTTGGATTTTTAGGCCACAGTTATGAAATGGCAAAAGCTAGTAATATTACTTTAGAAATATTTAGTGATAAAGTACCTTTAATCAAGGGGGCATTAGAATTTGCTGAGATGGGTATTATTCCTGCAGGTATGTACGCAAATAAGAAGTATATTGAAGATAGAGTTAAAATCATCACTCCAATTAAAGTTGCTTTAGAAGATACATTATATGATCCACAAACCTCGGGAGGTCTTCTGTTGGCCATTGACCCAGATGATATTGAAAGTGCATTAGAAAGGTTACAAGTAAAGGGACAAAATGACTATGCTGTAGTAGGTAGAGTAATTAAAAAAGATAATTATGCTATACACATAAAATAAGACGGGAATGAACCCGTCTTATTTTATGTGTTATAATATATTGTTTATTATCTCTCTAGTTTCTCTGTGAAGAATTCTTTGGTTAGTTTAATAACAACAGCAGCTAAGCCTAGCATACCAACTAAGTTTGGTATTGCCATTAGACCATTTAAGGTATCAGCAATATTCCAAATAAGGTCTAAGTTACCCACCGCACCTACAAAGATTAGCGGTAACCATACAATTCTATAAAATTTATTTATTCCAGATCCAAATAAATACTCAGCACATTTCTCTCCATAATAAGACCAACTTAATATAGTAGAGAAGGCAAAGAATAAAATACCAATAGCGATGATAATTCCTCCAGGTCCTGGTAATCCTTTATTAAAGGCTTGTGTTGTTAGTTCCGCTCCTGTTAAACCACTATTCCAAACACCTGTTGAAATAATAGTTACTGCGGTTAATGTACATATTACTAAGGTATCAGCAAATACTTCAAAAATACCCCAAAGACCTTGTCTAACTGGATGATCTGTTTTAGCAGCAGCATGGGCGATAGGAGCACTACCTAAACCAGCCTCATTAGAGAATACACCACGTGCTACACCAAAACGAATAGATTGCATTACTACAGCTCCGGCAAAGCCACCAACTGCAGAAGTAGGAGTAAATGCATGCTTAAAGATTAAACCAAAAGCAGCCGGGATATGAGTAATATGAGTAATTAAAATAATAACTGCACCTATAATATAAAACACTGCCATAATTGGAACAACTCTTTCAGTAACAGACGCAATTCTCTTTATACCACCTAGGATAACTAGAGCAGCACCAACAGCTAAAGCGATGCCTGTAAAAACAGGAGGAATACCATAAGTAGACATAGCAGCTGCAACAGAGTTTGACTGCACCATATTACCTATACCAAAGGCAGCAAATGCACCGAAAATTGAAAATAATACCGCTAACCATTTTAAACCTAGACCTTTTTCTAGGTAGTACATAGGACCTCCTACCCAACTACCTTCGGCATTTTTCTCACGATATTGAATAGCAAGTACAACTTCAGCAAATTTGGTCATCATACCAAAGAATGCAGATACCCACATCCAAAATATTGCACCAGGTCCTCCAATAGCAATAGCTGTAGCAACCCCTGCAATATTACCTGTACCTATGGTTGCTGCTAAGGCAGTAGAGAGTGCCTGGAAAGGAGTGATATCTCCCTCTTCAGTTGCTTCTGGTTTATCAAAAATTTTCATTAAAGTTTCCTTCATAGTAAAAACAAATTCTCTAACCTGTAGGAAATTAGTTTTGAAGGAGAAGTAGGCACCAGTACCTACTAGGAGTATCAACATATAAGGACCCCAAACAAGACCATTAATAGTATTATTAATGCTTTCAATAGTGTTTACAAAAGCAAACATAAACAAACCCCCTTTATAATAGTAAAATTTTAATAGTACTTAAACCGGTTTAAAGCTTCTATCCTCCTTTTTTATTTAATAAATTTTTCATATAAAAATGTAAAAATAGAACAAGCTTTCTTATTAAGATTTAATTAAATAGATAGATTCATTTAAATTTGATTAAAATACAATAAAGCTTTAGGAAGGATAAGTCACTTAGACACAAGAAAGAGGCTAAATAAAAATTTAGCCTCTTAACTACACAAGATTTTATTTCAAAGAAAATATACTATCTATACAAAAGAAAAAAATAATATAGGTATGAATATTTTCTTTATATAAAATCCTCTATCCTTTTACCTGAGAGTTTCACCAATAAGATTGGCTTTCCCCTTCGGCGCTCATTTGAGTCTCTCGAGAGGCTGGTCCGATAACAGTCTAAATACATCCTATTATCTTCATCCACCAGTATGAAGTTTTTAATTAAATCTCAATATAAATTAATTGTAACATAACTTATGGGAAAATGGAATAAATTTTTAAACAATTTAAAATATTGTGCATTATTTAACAATGTTGGAGTTTCTCTAGGAGTATATTATAATAATGATAAAGCTATAATTAAATAAAGATGAAATTTGGGAGTGGTTAATTTATTATGAATAAAAAAATGATATTAAGCTCATTGCCATCAGTAGATGAATTTTTAAACAATAGTCTAATTAAAAATTTAATGAAAGAAGTACCGCGAAAAGTTGTTATAGAAAATATAAGGCACTGTATTCAAAATCATAGAACTAAAATTTTAACAATGAAAGAAAAACAGGTAGAGTCTTATGTAATAGAACATGAGTTGTTAATACAAGAAATTATTAAAAAAAGCAAAAGTTTCCTAGAAATGAATTTAAAAGAAGTTATTAATGCCACTGGTGTTGTTTTACATACGAATTTAGGGAGAGCACTTTTAAGTGATTCAATAAAGGAAGAAATTTGGTCAGTAGCTTCTGGATATTCTAATTTAGAATTAAATATTCATACAGGAAAAAGGGGAAGTAGATATAGCCATGTAGTAGACATTATAAAATTTTTAACAGGTGCAGAGGATGCCTTGGTTGTCAATAACAATGCTGCTGCTGTAATGCTAGTATTGAGCACTGTTGCTAAGGATAAGGAAATAATCGTTTCTAGAGGCCAGTTGGTGGAAATCGGTGGTTCTTTTAGAGTGCCAGATGTTATGGAACAAAGTGGTGCAAAATTAGTGGATGTAGGGACCACTAATAAGACTCATTTGTGGGACTATGAAGAAGCCATAGGGGAGAATACAGCTGCACTACTCAAAGTACATACAAGTAATTATAAAATTTTAGGCTTTACAGAAGAAGTGGATCTAAAAGATTTGATCAATGTTGGGAAAAGGAATAATATACCTGTTATTGAAGATTTAGGAAGTGGTGTTTTAATAGATTTTAAAAAATATGGATTGATCCATGAGCCTACGGTACAAGAAAGTGTTGCATTAGGAACAGATATTGTTACCTTCAGTGGAGACAAGCTCTTAGGAGGACCGCAAGCTGGAATAATTGTTGGAAATAAAGAGTGGATTGACAAAATGAAGAAAAATCCTCTTACGAGAGCCTTTAGAATAGACAAACTAACTATGGCAGCCTTAGAAGCTACCTTAAAGTTATACTTAGATGAAGATGAAATGATAAACAAGATACCAACCTTAAGGATGCTAACAGAAACACTTGAATCTATTGAAGAAAGAGCGAAGGAACTTTATAATTTACTACTAGATGCTAATATAGATATAAATTGTAAAATTAAAGATGATTTTTCACAGGTAGGAGGCGGGTCTTTACCTTTAGAAAAATTACCTACAAAGGTTATAGCAATACAAGCTAAATGTATGTCGGCAGCAAAATTAGAACAAAAGTTAAGGTATAACAGAGTACCAATAATAGCAAGAATCCAAGATGAACAACTAATATTGGATTTAAGAACGATAAAAAATCAGCAGTTTAATGAGATAAAAGAGGCTTTAACAGACATTAGTTGAGTATAAAGGGGTGCTTATATTGAAAAACATAGTTATAGGAACAGCAGGACATATTGATCATGGTAAAACTACCCTAATAAAGGCATTAACAGGAAGAGAAACTGATAGATTGAAAGAAGAAAAGAAAAGGGGTATCTCCATAGAATTAGGTTTCACGTATTTCGATTTACCAAGTGGTAGAAGGGCAGGCATTATAGATGTGCCAGGACACGAAAAATTTATTAGACATATGTTGGCAGGTGCTGGTGGGATGGACATTGTTATGTTGGTGATTGCTGCTGATGAAGGTGTTATGCCACAAACTAAAGAACACTTAGATATACTATCTTTACTTAAAATAGAAAAAGGTGTTATTGTTATCACAAAATCCAATTTAGTAGACCGAGAATGGTTAGAATTAATAAAAGAGGATATAAGAGAAAAAGTGAAAGGTACCTTTTTTGAAAATGCGGAATTGCTTACTGTGGATTCAGTTGAAGGGATTGGTATAGACGACTTAATTAAAACTATAGACAGGTTGACAGATGAAACAGAAAGTAGAGATGTGAGTTCCCCTGCTAGAATGCCTATTGATAGAGTGTTTACGGTAACAGGGTTTGGTACTGTTGTTACAGGAACTTTGATGGAGGGACAAATAGCTATAGAAGATACACTGGAAATTTTGCCTGAAAAAATAAAAGTAAGAATTAGAAATATACAGGTTCACGGAAAGTCTGTTGATAGAGCTTTTGCAGGGCAAAGGGTGGCTATCAATTTAGCGAATACTAAAAAAGAGGATATTGAAAGAGGTTATGTATTAACTGCAACAGGAGCCATGGAAACTACTATGATGATTGACGCAAAGTTAAAAGTATTAGGTGATATGGCAAAAGAAATAGAAAATAGAACCAGAGTCCGACTATATCATGGTTCAACTGAAGTATTCGCTAGAGTTGTGATATTAGAAAAAGATAAACTACAGGCCGGTGACTTAGCATTAGTACAATTAAGGCTAGAAGAATCTATTGCAGTAAAAAAAGGAGATAGAATCGTAGTGAGATCCTATTCTCCTATGGAAACTATTGGTGGGGCAGTGGTAATTGATGGCAACCCTGAGAAACATAAAAGATTTGATAAAACAACTATAGAGGAGTTGCTGACAAAGGAGAAGGGAAATCCACAGGATTTACTAGAAAAGCACATTGACAAATACAGTAGCGAATTCCCTAATATTTCCTTCTTAGCTAAGATATCTGGAGAACATATTGAGAACATTAGAGTTTTAATAAAACAATTAGATGAAAAACAAAAGATATTAATGCTCAATGATTCTACAATAATACATAGAAACTATTATGAAAGCATCAAAGATAAAGGGATTGAGATATTAAAAAAATATCATGAAAAAAATTCTTTGAAAGTAGGTATATCAAAAGAAGAATTTAAAAGCAGATTATTACCTCATAATAGCGGCAAGTTAGGGGATATTATACTGGAGTTTCTGGAAGAAGAAAAAATGATTAAAATACTAGAAAAATATGTTGCATTATATGATTTTGAAATTAGATTTAATACCCTTCAAGATGAAATTAAAAATCTCATAGAGAAAAAATACTTAGACTATGGCTTTGCACCGCCTAAGACAGAGGATGTTTTAAAGGATATTCCTTATAATGAAAAGGAAGTACAAGCGGTCCTAGAGGCTATACTAGGTAAAACTCTGATAAAAATCAATCCTGATATTATTCTTTATAAAGATGCTTATTTAGAAATAAAGGATAGACTATTAGACTTTCTAAAGGAAAATGGTACTATTACATTAGGAGAATTTAGAGATCTATTGAATACAAGTAGAAAGTATGCAGTAGCAATTTTGGAGTATTTCGATAATAATAGGGTTACAAAGAGGACGGAGGATAAGCGGGTTTTATTTTAAATATCTGTTATTCTGGTTTATATACAGCAGCCTTTATTAATAGTTATTTTTTGGTTATGTCAGTAAAAGTAATGTACTGGAGAAGGATTCATGGTAAAATAAAAAGTATATTTTATTAAAGGGGTGAAATCAATGGATTTTTCAAGTATCTTTACTGTTGGAGCAATACTTATTAGTGTTGTGGCTGGAGCGAGTATTATATTCTACTATTATAAGAAACGAAATGTAGAGAAATTATTCTATCATACGTATGAGATGGCAAAACAAGTTCCGAAACAAAAGAAAAATAGTTTTCTGCTGCTGATTTTTAAGGAATCTCTTTCAGCATCAAAAAACAAAAGGGATGGAAATTCTTTGGCTACCAAGCTTAACAATCCTAAATATTTAAACGTCCAATTAGTACAAATGTCAAATATCCTTAAAAATAGTTCGGAAGTACAGGATAAAACAATTAAGAGATCCCTAGCCCTACTAAATCAGTATAAGGAGTGGGAAAAAACAAAAAATGCTAAGGGTAAAACAGTAGTTCAAGATAAAGCATCATAGTAAAAAGTTTAAACAATTATGTGAGTTTGAATTGAAATCAATTCTAATCTTGTTTATAATCAAAGGAATTTATGTCTCCTATAACTAATATAAAAGTATCCAGTTGTAGAACCTATAATTTTACAAAGGGATACTTTTTCTATTCTTTTATTTTCTAGATTTCACTCAACCTTGATATGAATAACAATAACTTTGAAATTGGAATTTGCATTAAGGAACTAAGCAAATTATATAAATTTTGATTTGAATAGTTTCAATTTGTTATTTCTACTATGACATAAAGATGGAAACACATGCCGATAAAAATAAGAAAGTTTATGTTGAATATAAAAAACATGTATGCTATAATACACTAGTGGCAACAATCAATAACATATGGGAGTAGATGGGTGCTGGTGTGTCCTCTGGTCTTCAAAACCAGTTCGAGGGGTTAGTAGCCTCTTGGGTGGGTTCGATTCCCACGTACTCCCGCCATTACATATATCTATAGGACAGGGACAGTAGACCGAAGTTAATGATACTTCACTACCACCCTGTTATTTTTATAGCTAAATAAAATACTAGAGATGAAAATTAATAAGATAATATTAAAATCCATCTCTAATTGTATAATGAAAACTTTCATTTTATATTTGGGAGAGGATATACTTGAAGGAACTATTAGAAGAATTATTGAAAAACAAAGGATATAAAATAACTAAGCAAAGAAAATTAATTTTAACGGCTTTTTTAAATTCTCATAAACACTTACTGACAGCACAAGAGGTACATCATATAATAAGTGAGGATGATAATACAGTTAACTTTTCTACTGTATATAGAAATTTAGAAATTTTATCTCAAATAGGTATTGTAAAGCGGATCAACTTAGATAATGGTGTTAATAGTTATGAATTAAATATAGACAATAAGCACCATCATCATTTAATATGTAAAAAATGTGGAGAAACTGAAACAATCTCCTATTGTCCTATGGAAGAAATTAATAAAAATATTAGGAAAATATCTCAATTCACACCTATTGAACATAAAATAGAGATTTATGGGTATTGTGGTAGTTGTAAAGATACCACTCAAAATAAATTTACTTTAGATAAATAAATGGACATTGCAGTATACAAGCAATGTCCATTTTTAAAACTAATTCTGTACTATTCTCTAGTAGTAGTTCTTTCTCTAAATAATAGACTAATACAATAAGCACCTGCAATTCCAACTAAAGTGTAGACTGCACGGCTCAATAGAGCTGCTTGGCCACCAAATAGAGATGCAACTAAATCAAACTGAAATAACCCTATTAATCCCCAGTTCAATGCACCTATGATTACTAAGATTAAAGCCAATCTATCCACTAAATCAACTCCTTAAGTAAATAAATTTATTTCAATACTATTATGCATCTTTTAATAGATAATAATACATTGTAATAATTTTTGTAGAGTTCCTAAATAAATACTATTTGATAAAATATTTTTAGGACCTATTAAAGGCAATTTTAAATTTGAACAATGTATAATTTTCTAAAATATGGATAAAATAACCCCCTAGATAGAAATAAGGAGGTTATTTTATGTTTAGAAAAAGAAAAAGGTTTCCTTTTAAAATAGTACTTGGAATAATTTTATTTAGTTTTGCTATTATTAGCTTCATTATAGGATATAACACTTATTCACCATCTCAAAGAGAGGAAATTCCTTATACACATAAAGACAATGTAGAGATAGAAGAAAATCAGGTGAGGAAACAGCACTTAGAAGAAGATGAAGAAGATATGTATACCCAGGATCATGGAGCGGAAGTAACTTATCAGGAAGAAGGTATTCGTGATAGCACAGTAATTAAATACAAAACTCTTTATACAATATGTGAAAGTAGCATAGAAGAAATAGATACACCATCTAATGATATGATTGGTTTAACGAAAGATGGACTTAAGGAATACTTAAGATTCAATAGCCTTTTATTTGATATTGAAAATTTTTCTACAGAAGAAGTTATATTACTACAAAATAAAACCACCGTATGCCCAGAACATTACAATTACTATTGGTTGACAGAAGAAGATGGACATATTGTTATCTATCAATTTAATGAAAGAGGACAAAAAATACTTATAGAAAGAACCTCTATATCAATGGCTATGTTACCTATAGTAGATCAACAAAAGCTAAAAAAAGGTATACTAAGAAGGACAAAAGACGATGTTAATCGTTTGCTTGAAGATTATAGTAGTTAAACAATATAATGAAATTATAGATTAATAAAAAGCAACGATATGATTTATATATAAATCATATCGTTTTTTAAATGAAATTATGATAAACTATGAAATAGCTAATAAAGCAATTTGATAAAGCTATTGGAGGAACATAAATGATTATACTAGGTATTGATCCAGGAATTGCTATAATGGGCTATGGTGTTATAAGCTATAAAGGAAATAGGTTTGAAGTATTAGATTATGGTGCTATAACCACAGATAGTAAAACACCTACACCACAAAGACTAAAAATAATTTATGATGAGTTAACTACAATTATAGAGAAATATGATCCTGAAGCTGTAGTCATTGAAGAACTTTTCTTTAACACCAATGTTAAAACAGCTCTACTGGTTGGACATGCTAGAGGTGTAGCGGTGTTGGCCGGTGCTAATAATAATAAATCTATATATGAATACACACCACTACAAGTCAAACAAGGAGTAGTTGGATATGGTAGGGCTGAAAAAAATCAGGTTCAACAGATGATTAAAATGATACTAAACTTAGATAAGGTTCCTAAACCAGATGACGTTGCAGATGCTTTAGCTGTCGCTGTTTGCCATGCTCACTCTGGAAACTTACAAGATCTATTTAAGGTTAAATAACTTCTAAATAAATGGAGGGATTTTTTTGTTTGAATACATCAAAGGTACTGTAAGTGAGATATTGATAGATAAAATAATTGTTGAAGTAGGAGGCATAGGTTATAGAATTAATAGTAGCATCAATAGTGCAGCAAATGTTGAAGTAGGTGATACAGTAACTGTATTTACACACTTCGTAGTAAGAGAAGATGAAGTAAGTTTATATGGATTTATCACAAGGGATGAGTTAACTATGTTTAAACATCTAATATCTGTATCTAAGGTGGGGCCTAAGGTAGGGGGGGCCATATTATCCACCTATACCCCTAGGAAATTAGCGGGGCATATTCTAAATAAAGATACAACAAGTATTTCCAAAGCCCCTGGAGTCGGCAAGAAGACTGCTGAAAGGATAGTTTTAGAATTAAAGGATAAAGTTAAGGGTTATGAAATAGATGTCATTGAGGACGAGATTGTTGTACATATGCCTAGCAGTGAGGTGATAGATGCATTAATGGCCTTAGGTTATACTAGAGTAGAAGCAGAAGGGTCAGTAAATTTAATCAAACCTGCTGGAAAATCTACTGAGGAAATTATTAAAGAGGCATTGAAGCTACTTATGAAATAAGGAGGGGGGTAGTCTGATGTTGACAGAAGATGCTGAAAGAATCATAACAAATAATACAACAGAAGAAGATCAACAGATAGAAAGTGGATTAAGGCCTAAAACCTTAAATAATTATATAGGTCAAGACAAAGTAAAAGAAAAACTAAAAATTTTCATAGAGGCTGCAACTGCTAGACAAGAAGCATTAGACCATGTTCTTCTCTATGGACCGCCTGGATTGGGTAAAACCACTCTATCTAATATTATTGCAAATGAAATGAATGTGAATTTAAGGGTGACTTCAGGACCTGCCATAGAAAAGCCAGGGGATTTAGCTGCTATACTTACTAATCTTTCTGAAAATGACGTGTTATTTATTGATGAAATACATAGATTAAATAGAAGTGTTGAAGAAATACTATACCCAGCTATGGAGGATTTTGCTTTAGATATTATTATTGGTAAAGGGCCGAGTGCTAGATCCATTAGGTTGGATCTAAATAAATTTACCTTAATAGGAGCAACCACAAGAGCTGGATTATTAACCTCCCCATTGAGAGACCGTTTTGGTGTCATCTGCAAATTAGAATTATATAATAACCATCAATTAACGGATATAATCAAAAGATCTGCAAATATATTAAATGTAGAGATTGATGAGAAAGGTGCTACAGAGATAGCCTCTAGGTCAAGGGGGACACCACGTATTGCAAATAGACTATTGAAAAGAGTTAGGGATTATGCCCAAGTAAGGGCTTCTGGAAAAATTACCGAAGCTGTGGCAGATGAGGCTTTGGATTTGTTAGAAGTTGATGCCCTAGGTCTAGATGCTGTAGATAAAAAAGTAATTAAAACTGTTATTGAAAACTTCAACGGTGGACCTGTTGGCATTGATACTTTAGCCGCCTCTACGGGAGAAGAAAAAAACACCATTGAAGATGTATATGAGCCCTATTTGCTGCAAATAGGATTTATCAATCGTACACCTAGAGGACGTGTAATATCACCAAAGGCATATAAGCATTTTAATATACCCTATAATAAGGAGTAGTGATAAAATGGAGTCCTTTGCAAGAATGCTCATTACTATTGGAATTATAATAGTAGTATTAGGAGGAATTCTGCTAATTGGAAGTAGATTTGGGTTAGGTAAATTACCTGGTGATATTTTCTTACAAAGAGGTAATTTTACCTTTTACTTTCCGTTGGTAACCAGTATAATATTAAGTATTCTTCTCACAGTAATACTTAATGTTTTATTTAGAAGATAAGGCTTCTTTTGAAGTCTTTATTTTTTGCTATAAATTATTACAATTGATTTACAATTAAATTACTAAAAGGGAATATAGGAAAAATGTCGAATTTTAAAATTTATACTAAAGAAATATAGGGGGACGAATGAAGAATGAAAAAAACTAAGTCTATTCTAATGATAATCTTCATCTTAACATTTATAGTTACTAACTTTCATACTAGTTTTGCCTTTAACAAGGCACAAATTCCTAGCTATATTGAAATTGGACTTTTTCACAGTAATACTGCCAAATCTACACTGCATTTAAAATCTATAAATGGATTTGAAGTAGGTGTATTTTATGACAATGAGTTTGTTGCTCTTGTAGATTTATTAGATTACCAGGAGATTATCTTAAGAAAGGATGCTTACTATATTGGACAGAGGGGAAATTTTGTTGAATATACAGGGGATGTTAAGAACATAGACAACCAATTAAATATACAAGGTCCCTATCATGTACAGGTAGGAGAGGCATTTGATAGCCATAGAACCGCTTATGAATATATGCAGTCTCTTAATGTGGTCCATGATCATTTACATTTAGCCTATGAAGGTAAGTGGAAGGTTTTCATGGGACAATATATTAGTGAGGAAGAGGCTAGCTTAAAAGCTAAATCTATTAAAGAGAAGACACAAGATGAAACAAAAATAGTACAACCTTCCCCCACGAGAGTGCAAGCTCTTGACTTTGAAGGGAATCCTATGCTTTTTTTTGATTCTAGTGATAATATTTACTTCAAAGGAATAGAAGACAAAGGACTTCCATCCTTAATAGAAGTTGAGGGTAATCGTTATAGAGGTGCTATTACTGCAAAACGACTGCAGAACAGTGATATGTCTATTGTAAATAAATTACCACTAGAAGAATACTTATATGGTGTAGTACCTAGAGAAATGCCTGCCTTGTGGCCTGTAGAGGCTTTAAAAGCACAAGCCGTGGTGGCAAGGAGCTATGCATTAGCTAATATGAATAGATTTAGAAAATCAGGGTTCGATATTTGTAATACTACAACATCACAGGTGTACAGTGGTTATGATCGAGAGCATGCCAATAGTAATCGTGCTGTTGAAGAAACAAAGTCCACAGTAGTAACCCATGATGGAAAGTTAATTAGTGCCTTTTATCACTCTAACAGTGGTGGGCATACAGAAAACAGTGAGAACATATGGTCACAACCAATTCCTTATATTAAAGGTGTAGAGGATAAATATTCTATAAATGCGCCTAACTCTACTTGGAGCGAAGCATTTACTAAGCAAGAAGTAAAGAGCTTATTACAAAAAAACAATATATCTATTGGAGAAATCATAGATATAAGGGTTGAAGCCACTTCGGAATTTGGAAGAGTTTTAAACTTAACTATCTATGGTACTGAAGGCAAAGAAACTCTAGCAAAGGAAAGAAGTAGATGGATTTTTGGATTAAGAAGCACGTGGTTTACAGTAGATGGAGGCGGAGAAAAGAGTATTGTTTTAAGAAGTAGCAATGGCAGCTTTGATAGCACTAGTTTACAAAATAAAGCTGTTATTTCTTCAACGGGTATAAGTAAAATTACAAATCTTTCTAATATAAAAATGTATAATGGAAAAAACTATAAAGGTATAGATAGACAAGATGTAGATTATTTTATATTTAATGGAAAGGGTTTTGGCCATGGACTAGGCATGAGTCAATATGGTGCAAAAAAAATGGCGGAAGATGGTTTTAGCTTTAAAGAAATATTAGAGCACTATTATACTGGAGTAAAGGTGGAATAAAATACATGAAGACAAAAGATTTTTATTTTGATTTACCAGAGGAGTTAATAGCACAAACACCACTGGCTAACAGAGATGAATCCCGTTTAATGGTTGTTGACAAAGATACTGGAAAAATAGATCACAATTATTTTTATAATATAGTAGATCTTTTAGAACCAGGAGATTGTCTTGTTTTAAATAATACTAGAGTTTTACCTGCTAGACTAATAGGAGAAAAAGAAGGCACTGGAGGGAAAGTAGAGTTTTTACTACTTAAAAGAATAGAATTAAACACTTGGGAAACTCTAGTGAAGCCTGGAAAAAAGGCTAAAATAGGTAGCAAATTTCAGTTTGGGGGAGGATTACTGAGGGCAGAAGTAATAGATATTGGGGACGAAGGCTCTAGAATTATAAGATTTGAATATAGAGGAGTTTTTGAAGATGTTCTAGATCAACTAGGGAAAATGCCTCTGCCCCCCTATATTACTGAAGAGCTACAGGATAGAGAAAGATACCAAACTGTTTATTCGAAACATGAAGGTTCAGCAGCTGCACCTACTGCAGGTTTACACTTTACTGAAAAATTATTACAGGATATTGCTGATAAGGGTATAAACATTGCATATATAACCCTACATGTAGGTTTAGGTACCTTTAGACCAGTAAAGGTGGATGATGTCACAAATCATAAAATGCATGCAGAGTATTTTATGATGGATGAAGATACAGCAAAAACTATTAATGAAACCAAATCTCGAGGTGGAAAGGTAATTGCGGTTGGAACTACGAGTTGCAGAACATTGGAGTCAGCTGCATTGGTGGATGGAAAGGTTAAAGCATCTAATGGCTGGACAGACATTTTTATCTATCCAGGGTATAGTTTTAAAATAGTAGATGCATTGATAACAAATTTTCATTTGCCAGAGTCAACATTGATTATGTTAGTAAGTGCTTTAAGTAGCAAAGAGATAATTATGAATGCCTATGAAATAGCAGTAAAAGAAAAATATAGGTTCTTTAGTTTTGGAGATGCAATGCTTATAAAGTAAAAAGAAAGGTAGGTAACATTTAATGGCTGTAAAATATGAATTAATCAAGGAATGTAAACAAAGTGGAGCTAGATTAGGTAAAGTACATACTCCTCATGGAGAAATAGAAACTCCTATTTTCATGCCAGTTGGTACTCAAGCCACAGTGAAAACCATGACACCAGAGGAGTTAAAGGAAATAAAATCTCAGATTATATTAAGTAACACCTATCACTTATATCTACGTCCCGGACATAAGTTGATTGAAAAGGCTGGGGGGCTGCATAAATTCATGAACTGGGATAAGCCAATCCTAACTGACAGTGGAGGATTTCAGGTCTTTAGTTTAGGAGATCTTAGAAAAATCACAGAGGAAGGGGTGGAGTTTAGGTCTCATTTAGATGGTTCTAAGCATTTTATTAGTCCAGAAAAAGCAGTTGAAATCCAAACGTCACTTGGATCTGATATTATGATGGTATTCGATGAATGTGCACCTTACCCAGCTGATAGAGACTATGTAAAAAAATCCTTAGAACGTACTACGAGATGGGCAAAAAGATGTAAAGAGGCTCATGTGAATATAGAAAAACAAAGTCTTTTTGGTATTATACAGGGTGGAATGTATGCTGATCTTAGAAAGCAAAGTGCAGAAGAACTATTGGAGTTAGACTTCCCTGGGTATGCTGTTGGAGGTTTAAGTGTAGGGGAGCCTAAACCACTTATGTATGAAGTGCTAGAGCATACAACACCATTAATGCCTAAAGATAAGCCTAGATATTTGATGGGTGTAGGAAGCCCTGATTGTTTAATAGAGGGTGTTATAAGAGGCATAGATATGTTTGACTGTGTCTTACCTACAAGAATAGCCAGAAATGGAACAGCTATGACAAGCCATGGTAAAGTAGTTATCAAAAATGCAAAGCATACTGAAAGCTTTGAAGCTTTAGATCCTGAATGTGATTGCTATACCTGTAAAAATTATTCTAGGGCCTATTTAAGACATTTATTCAAAGCAAATGAAGTGTTGGGGCTAAGGCTGTTGAGTTATCATAATTTATATTTTCTACTAAAGCTAATGGAAGAGGTAAGAGAAGCTATAAGAGAAGATAGATTATTAGACTATAAAAAGAACTTCTTTACAAAATATGGATATGATGCATAAGAAAATAAACTTTGTTTAAATTAATAGTATAAAAACAAATTAATTTAGTAAAAAAAAAGGAAATCAAGTATAAATGTTGAATACTTTATTAGGTAGTAAGATGAGAGGGGGAAAGACAATGTATGAAAATCTAGGTGGTTTAATTATACCCATAGGGTTTTTAGCAATTTTCTACTTTTTAATTATTCGTCCCCAACAGAAAAGGGAAAAGAAAACAAAGGAAATGCGAAATAACCTTAAAGTAGGGGATGAAGTTGTTACTATAGGAGGCATACATGGTAGTATCATGAAGATAAAAGATGATATGATAACTATTGAAGTAGGTGCTGACAAGGTAAAATTATCCATAGCAAAATGGGCTATTGGTAATGTTGTAAATGAAAGTAAATAAAAATAGTTTTCTATTAAATACACAAAGTAGTGGTAAATAAACATCGCTACTTTGTGTATTTTTATATATTTTAAAGAAGCAGGGGAATATTTACCTAATATATGCATATTTATTAATTAAAAATAGATATGGAGGTGTGGGTATGAAGGGTAACTTAATAAACAAGAGAAGTGGTGGAGGTTTTAATATATGGATTTATGGTAAAGGTTTAATGAGGGGGTATCTATTGTCTTTAGTGTTATTTTTAATAGGGGCATTGTTAATTACCTATACAGGGTTAAGTGAGACTATTTTGCCTATAATAACATCAGGAATCATGGTACTGAGCATAGCATATGCTTCTATATATGCGGCAATCCATACTAAAAAAAGAGGATGGCTCCATGGGGCTTTTATTGGGATGATTTATATAGTTATTTTAATTATTTTAAGCAAACTATTTATTACTGACTACACAATAACTGCCGCTGTATATTATAGAATCATAACCAGTGTTGTAACGGGGGTTATAGGTGGTATGATAGGTATTAATATCAAATAATTCCTTTTTTTTTTAGTTAGGTTGTGTTATAATTTTAAGGTATATTTATAGACATTATATGGGAAAGGAGCCTTCAACATGAAGCATATCAAAACATTAACTGGTGCTAATTTAGCTAATAGTGCAGTAAAGGGTGGTTGTGGTGAATGTCAAACATCTTGTCAATCTGCCTGTAAGACGTCTTGTACAGTTGCTAACCAACAATGTGAAAATAAATAAAACTAAACTAAAATACATAAAGGAAGCAGCAGTATATTAACTGCTGTTTTTTCTTGAATGCTTTTAATAAATTCTGTAGAATAAACATATGTATGATTAGGTTATAAGAGAGAGGGGCATTTTATTATAATGATTCATAAATTTTCACAGGGAAATATCAATATGGTTTTAGATGTAAATAGTGGTGCAGTACATACGGTAGATCAGTTGGTTTATGATGTGTTGGATTTTTATCCTGAAAAGGATAAACACCAAACTGCCAGCTTGTTGCAAGGGAAGTATAAATCCGAAGAAATTATGGAAGTCATAGGGGAAATAGATCAATTAATAGGACAAGGCTTGCTATATTCTAAAGAAAAATATTTAGAGCATGAAGCATTTAAAAACAAAGAAACCGTAGTGAAGGCACTATGTTTACATATAGCTCATGACTGCAATATTAGATGTAGATATTGTTTTGCTTCTCAAGGGGATTTCAAAGGAGAAAGAACCATGATGTCGGCAGATGTAGGTAAAAAGGCTATTGACTTTTTATTAAATAAATCAGGAAACAGAAGGAACCTAGAGGTAGATTTTTTTGGTGGAGAACCTTTAATGAATTTTGATGTTGTAAAAGAAATAGTTGCATATGGTAGAGAAAAAGAAAAAGAATATGGGAAAAACATAAGGTTTACCATGACCACTAATGGGGTTGCATTAAATGATGACAATATGAAATATATTAATGAAAATATGCACAATGTGGTATTAAGTATAGATGGTAGAAAAGAAATAAATGATTATATGCGTTATACAGTAAATGGAGAAGGAACCTATGATGTTATTCTGCCTAAGCTTTTTAAGATGGCAGAATTAAGAAATCATGAAAATTATTATGTAAGGGGAACCTTTACAAAACATAATTTAGATTTTGCAGAAGATGTACTACATTTAGCCGATTTAGGGTTTAAACAGATATCAGTAGAGCCTGTGGTAGCCACTGATGAACACGATTATGCCATAAAAGAAGAAGACCTGCAAATCGTAGCTAGACAATACGAGTATTTAGCAGAACAATGTATTAGTAGAAAGAAAGAAGGAAAAGAGTTTAACTTCTTCCATTTTATGATTGATCTAAATCAAGGGCCATGTGTCATTAAAAGGTTATTAGGTTGTGGAGCCGGGGCTGAATATTTAGCCGTTACACCAGAAGGAGAGCTTTATCCTTGTCATCAATTTGTAGGGAATGATAAGTTCAAGTTGGGTAGCGTTATAGAAGGTTCTCTTGATATGTCTATGCATAATGAATTTGCTAATGCTCATGTCTATAATAAGGAAAGTTGTAATGAGTGTTGGGCGAAATTCTATTGTAGTGGGGGATGTCATGCTAATGCTTATAACTTTAATAATAATATCTATGAACCTTATAAAATTGGGTGTGAAATGGAGAAAAAGCGAATCGAGTGTGCATTAATGATTCAAGCTAAGCTTATGGAGGAGGAATAACCTATGATTAAAAATTTACAAGATAAAATTGTAAAAGCACATGAAAGTTGCTTCATAGCTGAAACTGCTGACATAATAGGAGATGTTACCCTTGAAGAAAATGCTAATATTTGGTACAAGGCTGTAGTTAGGGGAGATGGAAACTATATAAAAATAGGTAAGAATACTAATATTCAAGATAATTCAGTAGTGCATATAAGTGAGAAGTACCCTACTATTATTGGAAACAATGTAACAGTAGGACATAATGCAGTAGTACATGCCTGTACTATTGGAAATAACACATTAATTGGCATGGCTGCTATTATACTTGACGGTGCCGAAGTTGGGGATAATACTATCATTGGAGCTGGTAGCTTAGTCCCCCCAGGAAAGAAAATACCAGCAGGGGTTTTAGCAGTAGGGTCACCGGCTAAAGTTATAAGGGAGTTAACGGAAGAAGAGAAAGAAGGACTTCTATCCTCTGCAAAATCATATGTAAAATATGCAAATGAACACAAAAAATAGGTAAATAGCATAATTTTACTTGAAGCATATTAAACATGAAGATAGTATAATAAAGCTATGTGCCTATTTAAATCGGAAACTATTGACCTGTAGCTAGTAAAGCTATATAATAGGTGAAGTTATTAAGTAAGGGGGAAGATAAAATGAAGATGAAAAGCATATTATTATTTATTGTAATAATAGCAATTGTAGCTTTGTCTACTTTTACTGCCTTTAACGGCATTGAAGTAGGTGGTTTTTCTGTAAGATCGATCGGAGAATCTATTAACCAAGGTTTAGATTTAAGAGGCGGAGTATACGTTGTATATGAAGCCGAAACAGATGTAACTGGTGCAGAACTAGATCGACTTATGAATCAAACGATACAAGTATTTAGACGTAGGGTAGATGCTATGGGACTTACAGAGCCTTCTATTGTTAGAGAAGGTGATAATAGAATCCGTGTAGAACTACCGGGAGTCGAAAATACTCAAGAGGCATTAGATGTAATTGGACAAACTGCTCAATTAAGATTTGTGACACCGGATGAGGAAGTAATACTAACAGGAAATAATGTAAGGGATACAGGAGTAGTATATGAAGCTGGAGAAGCAAATCCCATGGTAAGGTTAGAACTTGATGGAGAGGGAACTACAAGATTTGCAGAGGCCACAAGAAAATTTATAGGACAACCTATTTATATTATTTTAGATGATGAAGTAATTTCTAGTCCGCTAGTAAAAGGTGTAATACCTAATGGAGTAGCTACTATTACTGGAGAATTTACAGTGGAAGAAGCAGCTAATTTAGCAAACTTAATTCGTGCAGGTGCACTACCAGTTGACTTAAGAGAAGTTCAAACATCAACCATAACCGCTACTTTGGGTGAAAATGCATTACAAAGAAGTGTAAGAGCAGCTCAAATTGGTATAGCCATTGTACTTTTATTCATGCTAATTAGTTATAGGATACCTGGTTTTGTGGCAAATATAGCTTTAACTATATATATTTTATTAGTATTAGCAATATTAGTGGTTCTAAATGCCACCTTAACATTACCTGGAATTGCTGCTTTAATCTTATCTGTAGGTATGGCGGTTGATGCCAATGTAATTATTTTTGAAAGATTAAAAGAAGAATTAAGAGTAGGCAAAACAGTAAGAGCAGCTATAGACTCTGCTTTTAGAAGAGCTACTAGAACTATTTTAGATTCAAATATTACTACCCTTATTGCAGGTGTTGTATTGTATCAGTTTGGTACAGGTCCAATTAGAGGATTTGCTATAACCTTAATTATAGGTATCGTAGTAAGTATGTTTACTGCCATAGTTGTTACTAAACTATTACTAAAGCTAATTGTAGGAATGAATTTAACTAAAAACAGTAAGTTATTTGGAGCATAAAGGGGGGGAATATAATGAATATTGTAGAGAAAAGGAAAATATGGTTTTCAATATCAGGCATAATTATAATTATAGGTCTGTTATTAGGTATGACAAGAGGTTACAATACAGGAATTGATTTTACTGGTGGAACTTTAATGGAAATTGAGCTGCACCAATATGTAGAAACTGCAGCTATAAGAGAAATTACCGATCAATATGACTCTAATGCAAGTATCAACCTATTAGGTGAAGATAGAACTGTTTTCCAAATGAGGACCACAGAAGATTTTAATAGTGAAGTACGTAGAGAGATATTTAATCAATTTAAAGATAAGTATGACCTACCAGAAAATCAACCTTTAAGAGTAGAACAATTTGGCCCAGCAATTGGACAAGAAATTCAAAATAGAGCCTTGATTGCTATTATTATTTCAGCAATAGGTATGTTGATTTATATTACCTTTAGATTTGAATTTAGATTTGGACTAGCAGCAATTGCAGCATTGATACATGATATATTAATCGTACTAGCGGTGTATTCTATTTTGAGGATACCTGTAAATAGTCCATTTGTTGCTGCTATGCTTACGATACTAGGGTATTCCATTAATGATACTATTGTTGTATTTGATAGAATTAGAGAAAACCTAAAGTTTATGAAAAAGTCTAATTTTGAACAGGTAGCTAATGATAGTATTGCACAAACCATAGTACGTTCTATTAATACGTCTGTGACAACACTAATAACAATAGTAGCTTTATATGTTTTAGGTGTAGAACAGATTCAAGTATTTGCATTACCGTTAATTGCAGGGGTGTTAAGTGGGACATATTCTTCCATCTTTATTGCATCACCAGTTTGGGTAATGCTTAAGGAAAAACAAAACAAAAAGTTTGCACACAGATAAAATTATTTTTAAAGAATTAATTATAAATATTCATAACAAATAGATTAAGTTTAGCATTTATTGTGGTAATAATACAGTTAACAGGTATTATTACCCTTTTTTTACTATGTACAAATGTAAAATGTAATAAAAAATCGGAGTTGATGGAATGGGTGGAATAGGAACAAGGTATAAAAACTTAAAGAGGTATAAAAAAATAGGGGAAGTATTAATGAAGTATGGATTTACTTTAGCTGCAGAAAAGTTAAATGAAAAAGGATATATACCTAAATTTGTACTAAAAATAAAGCAGCGACAACAACTAACTCACGGTGAAAGGGTAAGGATGGCATGCGAAGAATTGGGCCCCACCTTTATTAAATTAGGACAGATTATGAGTACCAGGAGAGATATTTTTCCTGAAGAGATAGTAAGTGAATTATCTAAGCTTCAGGATGATGTTAAACCCTTTCATTTTGAAGTGGCAAAGGAATTAGTTGAAGCTGAGCTGAATACCAACCTTGAAGATAGCTTTAAAAATTTTGATCCTATCCCTATTGCTTCTGCTTCAATAGGCCAAGTATATAAGGCTACTTTAAATAATGGCCAAAAGGTTGTTGTAAAGGTACAAAGACCCTATATTAAAAAAATAATTGCTACTGATTTAGATATATTATTTAATTTAGCTAAGCTTTTAGACGATCATCTAGATAAAGAAAAACCCTATAAATTGATTGAAATTGTTGAAGAGTTTAGCCACGTAATTACTAGGGAACTAGACTATTCTTTAGAAGGGAAAAATTTAGAACGGTTCCATGCACATTTTAAGAAGGATGCTAATATACATACTCCTCAGGTTTACTGGGACTATACCACCAAGAAAGTACTGACGATGGAAAGAATATATGGTTTAAAGGTAGTAGACCATAAAAATCTAGTTAGAAAGAAATGGGATTTAAAACATATCGCTGGATTAAGTACGGAATGTTTTATGAAACAAGTACTTCTCTATGGCTTTTTTCATGGAGACCCTCACCCTGGTAACATCTTTATAGTAGGACCTTCAAAGATCGCTTTTGTAGATTTTGGTGTTGTAGGGTATTTAGATAAAGGAACCATGAAATTTATTACGGATTTATTTACAGCAGCCACTAGACGTGATGTAGATAAGATAATTGACATTTTAATAGAAATAGATGCCATAAGTATGGAAACTAATGTTAGGAGATTAAAGGAAGATATATCTTTTTTAATTAATTTATATTACAATGTACCATTGAATAAACTTAACTTGGGAGAGGCTTTAAAGAAATTAATGGAAACTGCTTATACTAATAAAGTAAAACTTCCCTCTCAGTTTACAGTCCTATTGAAGGCTATTGTAACCTTTGAAGGGAGTATGAAGTTTTTAAATCCAGAAGTAAGTCTATCTAATATTGCCAAAGATTTTGCTGCTAAACTATATTTACATAAATATAGCCCCAAAAACATATTTGAAGCAACTAGGGAGTATTCTGAAGAGATTTTATATGATATAAGGTATTTACCTAAGCAAATAAGGAATTTATTAAAAAGAATAGAAAGTAACAATGTAAAAATTCAACTAGAGCAAATAGGGTTTGAAAAGTTACAGGATGAATTAAATCGCATGACAAATAAACTATCCTTAAGCTTAATTAGTTCCGCATTAATTGTAGGGTCTTCTTTAATTTTACAGAACACCAGTGGGCCAATGATGGGAGGTATTTCGATATTTGCTATTGTTGGGTACTTAGCGGCAAGTATATTAGGCCTAGGTCTAATTATTTCAATATTATTAAGCTATTGGAGAAAAAAATAGTTCAAGTAAAGAGGGTTATTAAAATATTTGTTGAATAATGTCAGTACACTATGTTTATTCTATAGTTTAAAAATTAATTTAGTAGGTGAAACAGCATGACAATTCAAAAAAGAAACTGGATCTATACTAACCAGGATGAAAATAAAGTTAAACTTTTAGCCGATGCTTTAGATATAAAAAAAACAACAGCACAGTTATTGCTGAATAGGGGAATAAGTAAAGATACAAGTGCAAGGAAATTTTTAGATGCAACACTAGAAGACCTCTATGATCCTTTTTTATTAAAGAATATGGATGAAGGAGTAGAGTGCATAAAAAATACTATAAAAGAAAATCAATCTATTTGGATATATGGTGATTACGACGTTGATGGAGTTTCTAGCGTTTCCATCATGTTGAAATATTTTAAATCCATAAACTATCCTGTAAACTACTATATTCCAGATAGAATGGAAGAAGGCTATGGTTTAAATAAAAATGCCATAAAAAAAATTACAGAAGATGGCGGCAATTTAATTATTACTGTTGACTGTGGTATAACCTCTATAGAAGAAGTAGATTATGCTAATGATCTAGGTATTACCATGATTATTACCGATCACCATCATTGTCAAGAGGAACTGCCAAAGGCTCGTGCCATTATCAATCCTAAGCAAGAAGACTGTAATTACCCTTTTGATATGATTTGTGGTTGTGGATTGGCACTAAAGCTTATTCAAGCTCTAACTCCTGAGGAGAAATTTAAAACAAGTGTATATGATTATTTAGATATTGTTGCCATTGCAACTGTGGCTGATATCGTACCTTTGGTAGATGAAAATAGAATTTTCGTTAAAAATGGGTTAGAATATATGATGGAAACCAACAATATAGGCATTGATGCTTTGCTGGATGTATGTAACCTTAAAGGCAAGAAATTAAATGCTGGGCATATAGGTTTTGGAATTGCTCCTAGAATTAATGCAGCTGGACGGATTAGTTCTGCTGATCTAGGGGTTAAGCTATTAACAACAGAAAATAATGATGAAGCAAAAAAATTAGCCAAATTATTAAATGAAGAAAATCAAAATAGACAAGAGATAGAAATGGAAATCCTTAAGGAAGCTATTGCTAAGATAGAACTAGATCCTCGATATAAAGAGGAAAAGATTTTGGTAGTATATGGAGAGAATTGGCATCATGGAGTAATTGGAATAGTAGCCTCCAGAATTGTAGAAAAATATTATAAACCTACTATTGTATTAGCTATAGACGACACAATGGCAAAAGGATCCGCTAGAAGTATACCTAAATTCAATTTATTTGAAGCTATGAGTTCCTGTAAAATTATGTTTCAGAAGTTTGGTGGACATGAACAGGCAGCAGGATTATCTTTAGGTGCGGACAATATAGAAGCCTTCCGTAAAAAAATAAATAGTATTGCAGATAAGGTACTAACTGAGGACGATTTAGTACCACAAATAGCATGTGATGGGAAACTATCTTTAGAGGAAATCGATAGTGATCTTTTATATGAATTGCAAAACTTAGAACCCCATGGCTTAGGAAATATGTCGCCTAAATTTATAGGTTTAAAGTTAATGCCTGGGAATTTAAAACCTGTTGGTAATGAAGGTAAGCATCTTAAAATGACTATTCAAGAAAGAAAAAAAACATTCGATACTATTGGATTTAATTTAGGTCAATATGCAAATTCAATGACCAATAATGATGAAGTAGGTATTGTATTTTCACCAGAGTTTAATGAATTTAATGGTACTAAAAAAATTCAATTAAACATAAAAGATATTAAGATTATGAAGCACAACGATATGTTACGAAATTCTTTAGCTAAAGATTATTATAACACCTTAGATTTACAAGATGATTCAGAAGAATTATGTCCTATAGACAGTGAAAAGTTTAAGAAGATACCAGTAGTTTGCATAGAAAATAAAGAGGATTATATAGTCAAAGAATTAAAATTACAAAACAAATCAATCATTTTAATAAACAACTTATTTAATGTCTACAACCTATTAAAGGCCTTAGAAATTCAAGAAAAACATTCCAACACTTATTTTAAGAGCTTTTTTAAAGAAGGGCCCACACTGTGTTTAGATCAAGAGGTACATATTGTTATTAATCCTAATATTGATAAAATTAAGTTTAAACTATATAATAATATTATTCTATATGATATGTTTTTCACCAGAAGAGATTATAATAGTTTTTTAGATGCTAATAATGATGTTAACAGCTTAATATTATATTCTAGTGGCGAAGAGAACTTAAATGAAAAGATCCTCAAAACTATAATCCCTACAAGGAAATTATTAGTTGTTCTTTACAAAATCCTAAAAGTTAATTATCATAAGAAATCAACATCATTGGAGGATCTTGTTGATTCTATAAATAAAGATTTTAAAATAAATACCAATGGAAAACTTTTAAAAAGTGCAATTTCTATATTTGAAGAAGCAAATATAATGAAATGCACCGTAGAAGACAACAGCTATTTATTGGAAATTTTACCAACAAAAGAAAAAGTAGATATAGAATGTGTTAATACATATAAAAAATGTATGAATATATATCACCAATTTACTAATTTAAAAAAAGAATTAGTAAGTTATATAAGAGGAGGAAATAATGATGGATTTAACTAAAAAAATAAGAGAAGTAGAGAATTTCCCAAAGGAAGGAATAAACTTCAAGGACATTACAACTCTACTGAAGGATAAAGAAGCATTTAAATATATGGTTGATCAATTAGCTGAGCAATTATTTGACCTTGATATAGATATTGTAGTAGGTCCAGAATCAAGGGGATTTTTGGTTGGAGCTCCGGTTGCATATAAAATAGGTGCAGGATTTGTTCCTGTAAGAAAACCAGGGAAACTGCCTGCAGAGTTTATAAGACACGAATATGAGTTAGAGTATGGTACCGATGCTTTAGAGATCCACAAAGATGCTATTCAACCAGGACAAAGAGTGGCTATTTTAGATGATCTATTAGCTACTGGAGGTACGATGTTGGCTACTGCAAAATTAATAGAAGCATTAGGTGGAGAAGTTGTATCTATGAACTTTTTAATAGAGTTAGCTTTTCTAAATGGTAGAGATGTACTAAAAAATTATAATTCCAAAGCATTAATCACATATGAATAAATAGAAATTTCAAAAAGTTGATGTTATGTTACTGAAGAGGGTGATGAAAAGTGTTAGAAAACTTAATAACTATGATAGAAGAATATAACCCTCAATGTGATGTTGAACTTATCATTAGGGCATATAACTTTGCTGAAAATTCCCATGTGGGACAATATAGGAAATCTGGTGAAAGGTACTTTATTCATCCTGTAGAAGTAGCTAAAATCTTAGTAGAGTTGCAAATGGATAGCAAAACCATTGCTGCTGGCTTACTGCATGATGTAATCGAAGATACTCAACATAGTTATGACAAAATTAAAAGTGAATTTGGTGAGGAAATAGCAGAACTAGTAGAGGGAGTCACAAAGCTAAGTCGTCTTACTTTTGAATCTAAGGAAGAAAGACAGGCGGAAAATCTAAGGAAAATGTTTATAGCCATGGCCAAGGATATCAGAGTTATTCTTATAAAACTGGCGGACAGGCTTCACAATATGCGTACATTAAAATACCAAAGTGACGAAAAAAAGAAAGAGAAGGCTTTGGAAACCTTGGAAATTTTTGCTCCTGTAGCTCATCGGTTAGGTATCTCAAGGATGAAATGGGAGCTAGAAGATTTATGTCTAAGACATATTGATCCAGATGGATATTATGACTTAGTAGAAAAGGTAGCTAAGAAAAGGAATGAACGTGAAGACTTTATTAATGCGGTTATTGAACAACTAAAGGATAAATTGATTAATTTTAATATTGAAAGTGAAATTTTTGGAAGGCCAAAACACTTTTATAGCATTTATAGAAAAATGACCTATCAAGGAAAATCTTTTGATGAAATATTTGATTTTCTTGCTGTAAGGGTATTGGTGGACACCGTAAAGGATTGCTATGGTGTATTAGGTGTGGTACATACAATGTGGAAACCAATACCTGGTAGATTCAAAGATTATATCGCTATGCCAAAACCTAATATGTACCAGTCGCTACATACGACGGTAATTGGTCCAAAGGGAGAACCCTTCGAAATACAAATTAGAACATGGGAAATGCATCAAATTGCTGAATACGGTATCGCTGCCCACTGGAAATACAAAGAAAATGATACCTCTATAAAACAATATGATATGGACGACAAACTATCTTGGTTAAGACAAATGCTAGAATGGGAAAAAGAGACAAAGGATCCTAAGGAATTTATGGAGTCGCTAAAAATAGATCTTTTTACCAATGAAGTTTTCGTTTTTACTCCCAAGGGAAAGGTAATAAGCTTACCTACTGGAGCTACACCTGTTGATTTTGCATATAAAATTCATTCAGACATTGGGAATAAATGTGTAGGAGCAAAGGTAGATGGACGTATTGTGCCTATTGACTATAAACTTAAGAATGGTAATATTGTGGAGATATTAACATCAAGTAATAGCAATGGCCCTAGTAGGGATTGGCTCAAAGCTGTAAAAAGTTCCCAAGCCAAAACCAAAATTAAACAATGGTTTAAAAAAGAAAGAAGAGAAGAAAACATAAGTAGAGGAAAAGATGTTTTAGAAAGAGAAGTGAAGCGTCAAGGCTTAAATCCTTCAGAAGCATTACAAGCAAAAGTATTAACGAATGTAGCTAAAAAACTAAGTTTAAGCAGTGAGGAAGATTTATATGCAACTGTTGGCTACGGAGGTATAACACTTACTCAAGTAATACCTAAAATAAAAGAGTTTATAAAAAAGGAAATCCCTCAAACTCATGAAGTGATAGAGAAGGAATTACCTATTGTAAATAAAAAACTAGACAACAAGGCATCTTCTAAGCCTAGTCAAGGAGTGAAGGTAAAAGGTATAGATAATATTATGGTTCGTTTCTCACGATGCTGTAATCCTGTCCCGGGGGATGATATCATAGGATATATCACTAGAGGCAGAGGTGTGTCTATTCATAGAGAAGATTGCCCTAATATAATAGATAATAGTGAAATTACAGAAAGATTTATAGATGTGGAATGGGATATTGGTAAACCTATTTCCTTTAAAGCAGAGATTCAAGTGAAGGCCACAGACCGTAAAGGTTTACTGACGGAATTAACTCAAATATTGGCGGAATCAAAGGTTACTGTAAGTGCTTTGAATGCTAGAACCAATAAAGAGAAATTAGCAGTACTTAATCTTGTGCTAGAAATAAGTAGTATAGATGATTTGAACAAATTAAAGGACAGACTAAAGCATGTTAAGGGTGTAATGGATGTCTTTAGAGTAACTACCTAATAGAAGGAGGAAGTTATGAGGGCAATAATACAAAGAATAAAAGAAGGCAAGGTGGTCGTAGACCAGGAGACTACCGGAGAAATCAAAAAGGGACTTTTAGTTTATCTAGGAGTAGGACATGAAGACACTGTAGAAGATATTAAGTATATGGTACAAAAAATAAGTAATTTAAGAATTTTTGAAGATGAAGAGGAAAAAATGAACTTATCTTTACTAGATATTGACGGTGAAATGCTGGTGGTATCACAGTTTACCCTTATGGGGGACTGTAGAAAAGGAAGAAGACCTAATTTCACAGAGGCTGCCAAGCCACAGTATGCTGAATCATTATATGAAGTATTTGTAAGTCACTGTAGAGGCTTGGGTATAAATGTAGCTACTGGAGTATTCCAAGCCCATATGATGGTGGATGCAGTTAACGACGGTCCCGTTACAATGTTAATAGATAGTAAGAAGGTTTTTTAAAGAGGAGGGTAATTATGTTTTTAGAAAGAATGGCGGTAGGAGTGTATGGAGCCAATTGCTATATAATAGGTGATGAAAATACAAATGAAGCAATGGTAATTGATCCTGGTGGAGATGCCGGCGAAATACTGAAGGTATTGAGAAACAATGAAATGCAGTTAAAGTATATCCTATTAACTCATGGACATGGAGATCATATTGGAGGATTACAGGAATTAAAGGATGAAACAGATGCTCTTATATATATCCATAAAAATGACTTATATTTATTAGAAGATAAAGACAAAAACTTTTCCTCCCGAATGGGTGGTCCAGTTATAGAGATGACAACAGAGCATTTTTTAGAAGATGGAGATGTACTACAACTAGGGGATATTGAACTTAAGATTATTCACACTCCCGGCCATAGTCAGGGTGGAATTTGTATTCATGTAGAAAATATGTTGTTTACAGGAGATACTTTGTTTGCTAATTCTATAGGTAGAACTGACCTGGACGGCGGTGATTACCAACAAATCATTCAATCTATAAAGGAAAAACTAATGGGATTACGTGATGATACTACTGTATTTCCTGGACATGGCCCCGCTAGTAAAATAGGTATAGAAAAGACCACCAACCCCTATATTAAATAATAAAGTATACTCCTAGAAAATTAAGGGAATACTATTTCAAAATAATTTTCTGGGAGGTTATTTTATGAAAAAAGAAAAAGATTATAAATTCAACTTTAACGATACACAATCCACTGATATTGAAGCAGAAGATTTCCTAGAAATGAACTATAGGGGTCTATCAGACCAAGAAATAGCAAAGGAATTAGGTGTTGATTATAGATATGTGAAAAACATAAAGAATCAATTCCATAAAGATTACTAACAGGAGTTATTTATATGATAAAAGTAATATTAATAGGTCATAACTATGAATATGAAATAAAGGAGCTATTGAAGCTTTTTTTAAATGCACAGGATATTGAAATCTACTGTGAAGATGAAGATCTTCACTTAAATTTTGATTTTAAAAATCAGGACTATATAATAAGTAAGTTGCAGGTAGAAAAGAGCCAAGTGATAGTTACCACAAATAGTTCCATCAAGGGTGCAAAAAATAGCACTGAAAATTACTACAGTATAAGTGGAAGTCGTCAAGAAATTAAAAAGAAAAGTAAATATCATGTAAAGGCAAATATTTTTAAATTACTAAAGCAATACATACCTGTTAACATACCCTGGGGTATGTTAACAGGTATTCGCCCTACTAAAATTGCACATGAATTAATAGCAAAAGACCTTCAGGACGATACTATTATTAATCATTTAGTAGAAAAGTATTATATTTCTAAAGAAAAGGCTCTATTACTTTTAGAAGTAGCTAAAACAGAGCATAAATACATTTATCCAATAGATAAAAATAAAGTCAGTGTCTATATAAGTATTCCATTTTGTCCTACAAGATGTGTCTATTGTTCTTTTCCATCAAATCCCTTAAAAAAATGGGGGAAATATATAAATGAATATATTGATTGCTTAAGCAGTGAGATTAAAGGAATAGGACAATTGTTGCAAGAAAAGGGAAAGGTTATAGAAAGCATCTATATTGGCGGAGGAACACCAACTACATTAAATGTGGAGGAATTCAATAGATTGTTTGATATTATTTATACTTATTTTGATGTTTCCAACTTGAAAGAATTTACAGTTGAAGCAGGCCGACCTGACACTATTGATATAGAAAAATTAAAGAATCTAAAAAATCGAGGGGTAACACGAATAAGTATTAATCCTCAAACTATGAACGATTGTACATTGATGGAGATCGGAAGAAATCATACAGTAAAAGAAACGATAGAAGCCTATCAATTAGCTACAGAAGCAGGGTTTAGTAATATTAATTTGGACATTATTATTGGATTGCCTGGTGAGAATTTACAAATGGTATTACATACAATGAAGGAAATTGAAAAACTAGCTCCCAGTAATTTAACCGTACATACACTAGCTATAAAAAATGCATCTGGATTAAAAGGACAACAATATGATGGAAATGCAAAGGATTTCGAAGTTATGGACATGTTGAGGGTTGCGGCAGAATATGCATCTAGAATGGGTTTAAGACCTTATTATATGTACAGACAAAAACATATGGTTGGGAATTTAGAAAATGTAGGTTATGCAAAACCTGGATATGAATGTATATATAATATACAAATTATGGAGGAAAAGCAAACTATTATTGGCCTAGGGGCTGGGGCTGTCTCTAAATTTGTATACCCTGAAGAAAATAGATTAGAACGAATTCCCAATGTAAAAGATCTACAACAATACTTAACACGAGCGGAAGAAATGATAGAAAGAAAAGAAAAACTTCTATAAAACAGTTGACAAAGGGGCTTTAATAGTTTTATAATGTTCCAAAAACTAGAAGGTATATTCTTTTGAGATCTCCTTTTGGGTATAGGGGTTTTTTAAATTTTTAAAAGAGGAAAGGGAGGATAAATATGTCGATCAAAACTCCTCGAGGAACGCAGGATGTTTTACCTATAGATGTCTATAAATGGCATTATATTGAGAACATAGTAAGAGAAGTTGCTGATAATTATGGATTTCAGGAAATAAGAACACCGGTATTTGAACATACTGAACTCTTTATAAGGGGAATAGGAGATACAACAGATGTTGTAGAGAAGGAAATGTACACTTTTGAGGATCGTAGTGGCAGAAGTATCACCTTAAAACCAGAAGGGACTGCCCCAGTAGTAAGATCTGTTATAGAGCATAAACTATATGCAGAACCACAACCTACAAAACTATATTATCTTATTCCTGTATTTCGATATGAAAAGCCACAAGCAGGAAGATATAGAGAGCATCACCAATTTGGGGTCGAGGTGTTTGGTGCATCAAACCCGTCAGTCGATGCAGAGGTTATACATATGGCTATGATGATATATAAAACAATGGGGATCAAAAAACTTGAGTTGCGAATCAATAACATTGGATGCCCCACCTGCAGAAAAACTTATCATGAAGCCTTAAAGAAATATCTCAGTGCAAGATTAGGAAACTTATGTACAACCTGCCAAAGTAGGTTTGATAGAAATCCAATGAGGATTATTGACTGTAAATCTGACAGTTGCCAAGAACAATTACAGGAAGTACCATTAATGATAGACTATATTTGTGAAGAATGTGATGAACATTTTGAAGGACTTAAAAGTCACTTAGAAGCTGCTAAAATTCCATATATTATAGATCCAAGAATCGTTAGAGGGCTAGATTATTATACAAAAACTGCCTTTGAAATTATTACGGATGAAGCTGGCAAAAAAGGAACCCTGTGTGGTGGTGGAAGATACGACAAATTAGTAGAAGATTGTGGTGGACCTTCAACCCCTGGTGTGGGCTTCGGTATGGGGTTAGAGAGAGCTATATTATCTTTAGAAACCCAAGGGATAGACATCCCTGAACCTGAAGGGTTTGACGTATTTATTGTAACCATGGGGGACAAAGCTAAGTTACGGGGCTTTAGATTGTTAAATGAATTACGAGAGCTTGGCATAAAAGCAGATCAAGATCACATATCTAGAAGTATAAAGGCACAATTTAAATATGCCAATAAAAAGAAAGCCACTTATACTATTGTAATTGGTGATGATGAACTTAACAAAGGAATGGTTACTTTGAAAAATATGGAGATGGGAGAGCAGGAGGAAATTTCCATAGAAAATATTATCCAAGTACTAAAGGAAAAATGCTAAAGAATACTTTCAATGAGGAGATGGGAGAATGACATCAACTTTGAAAAGAAGTCATATGTGTGGAACATTAACTTCTGTAAATATAAAGGACGAAGTTATCCTAACTGGATGGGTACAAAAAAGAAGAGATTTAGGTGGACTTATTTTTGTGGATTTGAGGGACAGATCAGGATTAGTTCAAATTGTTTTTGATAAAGATATATCCGTAGATGCATTTACTAAAGCTGAGTCACTAGGTTCAGAATATGTTATTTCAGTAAGTGGAAAGGTTTATAAGAGACATTCTATTAATCCTAATATGCCTACTGGAGAAATAGAAATTTTCGCTGAGGAACTTGAGATCCTAAATACTGCAGAAACTACACCAATTTATATTAAAGATGATGACGATGTATCAGAGAATTTAAGACTGAAATATCGCTACTTAGATTTAAGAAAACCTTCAATGCAGAAAAACTTAATCTTTAGATCTCAGGTGGCTAATATTATAAGGAATTTCTTATCTGAAGAAGATTTTATAGAGGTGGAAACACCAATGTTAACAAAACCAACTCCAGAAGGAGCTAGAGATTATTTAGTTCCCAGTAGAGTGAATCATGGAAAGTTTTTCGCCTTACCGCAGTCACCACAGTTGTTTAAACAATTGTTAATGGTGTCAGGGATGGAAAGGTACTTCCAAATAGTAAAATGCTTTAGAGATGAAGATCTAAGAGCTGATAGGCAACCGGAATTTACTCAGGTAGATTGTGAAATGTCCTTTGTTGATATTGAAGATGTAATGAAGATAAACGAGAGATTACTAGAGAAAGTTTTTAAAGAAACACTAAATATTAACTTACAACTACCGATAGAAAGAATTACTTACAAGGAAGCTATGGCAAGGTATGGTTCTGATAAACCCGACACTAGATTTGGTTTAGAGCTTATCGACATGTCCCAGGTAGTAAAAGAAAGTGGCTTTAAAGTATTCTCGTCTGCCGTAGAAAATGGAGGTTCTGTACAGGCCATTAATGTAAAGGGTCATGGAGAAAAGTTTAGTAGAAAAGATATTACTAATCTTGAGGAATATGTCAAGACCTATGGTGCTAAAGGACTCGCATGGATGAAAATCACTGAAGAGGGTGTTACATCACCTATTGCAAAGTTTTTCACTGAAGAAGAAGTTAATACTATTATTAAACTAGGCGATGCTACAGCTGGAGACCTATTATTATTTGTAGCGGATAAAACAAATGTTGTTCATGATGCCCTAGGTCATTTAAGACTGGAAATAGCAAAACGACTACAACTAGTGAGTAATGACCAATATAAACTATTGTGGGTAACTGAATTCCCATTATTAGAATATGCTGAAGAAGAAAATAGATATGTAGCTAAACACCATCCCTTTACAGCGCCTATGGATGAAGATATAGATCTATTAGATACAGCTCCTGAAAAAGTTAGAGCAAAGGCCTATGATATTGTATTAAATGGTCATGAAATTGGAGGAGGTAGTATGAGAATTTACTCCTCTGACCTTCAACAAAAAATGTTCACAACTTTAGGATTTAGTGAAGAAGAGGCATGGGAAAAATTTGGCTTCCTACTAGAAGCATTTAAATATGGTACACCTCCACATGGTGGAATAGCCTATGGATTAGACCGACTAGTAATGCTTTTAACGAAAGAAGAGAATATTCGTCAGGTTATAGCATTCCCTAAAACACAAAATGCCACCTGTCCTATGACAAATGCACCTGCAATCGCTGATGAAAAACAATTAAATGAATTAAATATACAAGTTACAGAAGAAAGAGAGTCCTAAGGATTCTCTTTCTTCTTGACTTCATAAAGAAAATAGATTAAAATTATTAATAATGATAACGATTTTCAATTAGCAGGGAGGATGAAAGGATGAAAGCATTATTAGTTGGTGCCGACAGATTAGGCAATATACCTACAACTCTAGAAAATCATGGTGTGAAGGAATATATACACTATTATCATATTTTACGACTTTATTGAGCATAATATAACTAAGATTATAAAGGAAAAGGCTAAACAAAACAAAGTTCCCTGTGTATTTTCTAAAAGGGCTTGTAGTGACCTTCATAGAAATCTTCTACAATGTATAGACTGTAATTTATGTGAAAAGTCAAACAATTAATTGAAATATGTTGTAAACTATGGTATTATAATATTAATCACCTGCTGTGTTCGTCAATTCGAAACGTTTTGAGCCAACACAATTACATTGGGAGTTTGAAGTTTATTTATGTAATAAATGCCTTGTTAGATTAAGGACTTATGAAGTAAATAACAAGACACCCACCTGCTTAGCAGGTTTCAAAACAATCGGATAACGGCATGGCGGGTTAAATTTAAATATCTTAATGTACACTTCCTAATATTTCAATAATTAGGATTTTTTTATGAAGAAATTCATTAGGTTGACAGAAAAAAACTTTTTAGATATCATATAACTTTAGCTTATAATACAAGAATATGAAAAATACAGCATTAGGAGGAGAAAAATGGCACTACATCCTTTTTCTAGATCGGAATTATTAATTGGAACAG
The DNA here is from genome assembly GCA_020832135.1 of Clostridiaceae bacterium. Classification (GTDB taxonomy): domain Bacteria; phylum Bacillota; class Clostridia; order Peptostreptococcales; family Natronincolaceae; genus JAFIFG01. The sequence goes on along the minus strand of JAFIFG010000111.1, from coordinate 66,776 downwards.
AAGGGTTAAACAAATTAAAAGAAAGTACAGTAGCCATTTTTGGCATAGGTGGAGTAGGAACCTTTGCAGTGGAGGCTTTGGCTCGAACAGGAGTGGGTAAGTTTATATTGGTGGATGACGATGATATATGTTTAACTAATATTAATAGGCAGATTCATGCTACCCGTTCTACTGTAGGAAAATCAAAGGTAGAAGTGATGAAGGATAGAATTAAAGACATTAATCCAAAGGCTGAAGTAACTGTTTTTAAAGAGTTGTATAATAGTGAAAGTGCCGAGAGGTTATTAGCAGAAGATTATGATTATGTTGTTGATGCTATTGATATGGTGAGTTCAAAAATAGATTTAGCTGTAAGATGTAAAGAAAAAAACATACCCATTATTAGTAGTATGGGGGCAGGAAATAAATTGGACCCTACTAAATTTGAAGTTACTGATATTTATAAAACCTCTATTTGTCCTTTAGCGAAGGTGATTCGTAAAGAGTTAAGAAAAAGAGGAGTGGAAGATTTAAAGGTAGTGTATTCTAAAGAAGAACCTATGACACCTTTAAAAATTGATAGTGATTGCAAAACTGATTGTATATGTCCCAATAAAGATCGCACATGCACCGTAAGACACCAAATTCCTGGAAGTGTAGCTTTTGTCCCATCAGTTGTAGGTTTAATTATTGCATCTGTAGTTGTAAGGGATATAATTAACTATCAATAATATAATTGTAGGGGTGAGATAAAGTGAGACAATGTGGTACAGTAACCAAAATCAATAAAAATTTTGGGAAAGTAATAATAGAAAGAAATTCTAGCTGCGGTAGTTGTACGGCATGTAAAATGGGCCACGAAGACATGAAGATGGAAGTAGATGCACTTAATCAAATAAATGCTAAGGTAGGAGATCGAGTGGAACTAGATATGGAGGGACAACATGTATTAAAAGCTGCGTTCATTGTCTATGTTATACCATTAATCATGTTGGTTATTGGACTTGTTTTAGGTAATGCTATCCTATCTATTTTTCTAGAAGGAGATCATATAGAGATATATGCAGCTGTTATAGGATTTATATTTATGACATTAGCATTTGTAGGGATTAAAATGAAGGAAAAAAATATTAAATCAAATAAAAATTTCACACCTGTTATTACCGCAATAATTGATAAAGAAGAGAAGATCTAAATATTTAGATCTTCTTTTTTTGCCTTTGTTTTCTATAAGAGTTTAAAGATAAGACGATGGTTAGAGCACCAGAAATAGAAACAGCAATTAAAATAGATTCACTTCCATATTGAGCTGCTAGTGGATAATTTTCTTCCAGTATATAAAGCATTGTATAATATAGTCCAAATCCTGGAACTAGGGGTACGATTCCTGGGATGATATATACTGTGATAGGCTGTCTGTCTAATATGGCGAATATCTCCCCGATAAAGGCTATAATTAATGAAGCAATAAAAGTAGATACTATTACTGTATCAAAATGATTGTTAATCAAGACAAAAACAGTCCAACCTAGTGCTCCTCCAAAACCTGATTTTACTAAAGAAGCCTTTGGAACATTGAAGATGATAGCAAATCCTATAGTAGATATGAAAGCATAAATAAAATTATATAGATACATCATATTAATGTTCCTCCAGAAATAAATGTCCAGATTTTTAAGACAAAACCTACACCAAAGGCAATGGAAGTAGCGACGATTAATGCTTCTCCTGCCCGTGCTAAGCCTGATATCAAATCTCCAGCTATAGAATCTCTAACAGCATTTGTGATTGCTACACCTGGTACCATTACCATAATAGCACCTATTATAATTAAGTCCATATTGATAGAGGGATGAAAACTAGAAAAAATAATAGCCATAATAACTGCTACAGCACCACCAGAAATATGAGTGAGAAAAGGTGGGAAATCAACATCAATTAAAGCTTTTAGTGTATATGTTACAAAAATGCTTGTTATAAATGCACTAAAAAATTCTAATGCATTAGCTCCTAACATCAGTGAAAAAAAGGCACTGGCTAACCCTCCAAAGCCTGCTTTAATATAGGAAGGGTAAGGAGGAGTGATATCAATTATTTTTAGAAGCTTCATAGCTTCATCAGTAGACATATCGCTTTCAACAAATCTCCGTGAAAAGTCATTAACTTTAGCAACCTTACTTAAATCAATCTTTCTAGACTTAATCCTTTTAATAAAGGAGATCATTTCATTTTCATCTTCACTTTTATTATCAACAGATACAAAAATACCTGTAGGTGTAACGAAAGATTCTACATAAGAAAGGCCCCTAGATTTACATAATCTTATTATTGTATCTTCAACTCTATAGGTTTCTCCACCGTTTTTCAAAATTATTTCTCCAGCATAAAGAGCTAAAATCAATATTTTTTTCTTATTACCATTAAACATCCTAACACCTCCAAAATAATACTATTATACCAAATATATATAAAAATAGTAATGAGATTTTGAAAAGATACATGAAAATTTATTATAATAAAATACTATATAAATATAAGACTTTATTCACAGAAAGTTCTACTGCACTAAAAATCATAATTGAAGACAAAATGATACAAGAAGTAAAGATATAAATTTAGTTATTTTATTATCTTATATGCTTGTTAAATATTCACATTATATCTATAATAAACCTGTAGGCAAATTTATATTCAATGAAAGGAGAACATTACATGGAGTTTAGAACATTAAAGACAGCTGATTCAGAAATATATGAGGTTATTCAAAAAGAAAAAGAAAGACAGGAGACAAAAATAGAACTGATCGCTTCTGAAAATTTCGTTACTAAGTCGGTTATGGAGGCAATGGGAAGTTACTTAACTAACAAATATGCAGAAGGATATCCAGGGAAAAGATATTATGGTGGATGCGAGGAAGTTGATATAGCTGAGGACTTAGCAAGAGATAGATTGAAAAAATTATTTAATGCAGATCATGTAAATGTACAACCCCATTCAGGGGCTAATGCTAATATTGGAGTATACTTTGCTATTCTACAACCTGGAGATAAAGTATTAGGTATGAATTTGTCCCATGGGGGCCATTTAACACATGGTAGTCCTGTGAATATATCTGGTGTGTACTACAACTTTGTAGAGTATGGTGTAGATAAAGATACACAACTAATTGATTATGAAGAAGTTAGAAAAATTGCAGTGGCAGAAAAACCTAAGCTTATTGTAGCTGGAGCCAGTGCTTATCCGAGAAAAATAGACTTTAAAAAGTTTAAAGAAATTGCTGACGAAATTGGAGCCTATTTAATGGTGGATATGGCACATATAGCAGGATTAATAGCTGCTGGTCTTCATCAAAACCCATGTGAATATGCAGATTTTGTTACAACTACAACGCATAAAACTTTACGTGGACCAAGGGGCGGAGCAATTCTTTGCAAGGAAAAGTATGCAAAGATCATAGATAAATCTATTTTCCCAGGAATACAAGGTGGACCATTGATGCATGTTATTGCAGCTAAAGCAGTTGCATTTAAAGAGGCCCTAAGTCCTGAATTCAAAGAATATCAAAAGCAAGTTATAAAAAATGCTAAAAAGTTAGGAGAAGAATTACAAAATAGAGGTTTTAATTTAGTTTCAGGAGGAACAGATAATCATTTATTATTGATAGACCTAAGGAATAAAAATATTACAGGTAAAGATGCAGAGAAATTACTAGATGAAATTGGTGTAACCGTAAATAAAAATACTATTCCTTATGATCCTGAAGGACCCTTTGTAACAAGTGGTATTAGAATAGGAACTGCTGCTGTGACAACGAAGGGAATGAAGGAAGAAGAAATGGTAAAAATTGCAGAAATTATAGCAACCATTATCAATGATCCTCTAAAAAATACAGAAGCTTCATCCATGGTAAAAGAGGTTAGCCATAACTTTAGAATATATTAAAAAAGCAAAACAGCAATTTTTTTTGCACTAACATGCAATTAAATTTGCTGTTTTCGCTTTTTATTCAAAATAATTTTAGAATAATATATTTAGGGTATAAGCAATATTGTAAAATGGTGCATATATATAACTTTTATATAAACTGAAGTTTTTAGACATTATTCGATAAAGAAAGGTTGAGGACCACTGATACATGCATAAATTTCTAAAAAGTGCATGAATATTAAAAAATAAAAATCAACAAATCATGAAGATAAAATAACAAGATGGCAATAATCTTGCATAAGAATACTAGTGTGAAATAAATTATTTTCAAATATAAAATAAATATAAAAATATGGAGGGATTTACATGGAAAATATTAAAGTAATTATATGGGGATTTGGTGCAATGGGAAGTGGGATGGCAGAGATGCTATTGAAGAAAAAGGGTGTTGAGATAGTAGGAATTTGTGACAGAAATGCAGCAAGAGCTGGAAAAGATATGTATGAAGTATTAGGAATGGAAAGAGGAGACCGTAAACCTGTAATTATTTCTAATAAAATAGAAGAAGTTGTAGCTCAAGAAGGTATCGATGTAGCTTTATTAGCAACGGATTCTTTTACAAAAGGTGCTTTTGATAAAATTAAGTTTATAGCAGAGCATAAAATAAATATTATTTCAACAGCAGAAGAGATGGCGTATCCACAAGCACAAGAGCCAGAACTAGCTGAAGAAATGGATAAAATAGCTAAAGAAAATGGCATTAGTATATTAGGAACTGGTATTAATCCAGGATTTGTGCTTGACTTATTAATCTTAGCTTTAACAGGAACATGTGAAGAAGTAGATTACATAAAGGCTGCTAGAATCAATGACTTATCACCATTCGGAAAAGCTGTTATGGTAGAGCAAGGTGTAGGTTTAACCGTGGAAGAGTTTGAAGAAGGTGTTAAAAATGGTAAAGTAGCAGGACATGTAGGTTTCCCTGAGTCTATTCGTATGGTAGCAGATGGTATAGGATGGAATATTGACAAGATAGAAGAGACAAGAGAGCCTATTACAACTAAGTTTGAAAGAGAATCAAAATATGCAAAGGTAGAAGCTGGGAACGTAGCTGGATGCCGTCAATGTGGATTTGGTTATGTAGATGGAGAAATGAAAATAGATATGGAGCATCCACAACAAATTCTTCCAGAAACTGAAGGGGTTGATACTGGAGATTATATATGGATCAAAGGAACACCAGATATTAATATGCAGATCAAACCAGAAATACCAGGAGGAATCGGAACAATAGCTATGTGTGTAAATATGATTCCACATGTTATTAATGCATTACCGGGATTAAAAACTATGTTAGATTTACCAGTACCAAGAGCAATTATGGGGGATATGAGAAATTTAATACAAAGGTAGGGATATATAATGAAAGTTGAAAAAGGAGCATGGGTAAGAATACATGATATTATTTTAGAACCCAGTGAAAGAGCCACACATTTGCCAGAGGATACTAAAAAAGTACCATTAGAATTATGGAACAAGGGTTTCTTACTGCAGGATGCTACTATAGGAGATAGAGTAGAGATAAGAACTCTTACCGACAGAAAAGTTACTGGAGAATTAATAGAAGTTAATCCTCATTATGATCATGATTATGGAAAGTTTGTTCCTGAATTATTACAAATAGGTCTTCAATTAAGAGGAATTTTATGGGGAGGTGAAGACCATGAATAAAGATTACAGTTATAGTGCTGTCATGGGTAGACGTAGTGAAACCATGAAAAAGGCAGTTGGAATTGATTATTCCATTTTCGAGTCTAAGGGAATTGCCTTTGATTATGAGAAAATGATGGAGAAAACCGGTTATACTCTGCAGGAAATGCAAAAAATCCAAGGACAAACAGGGGTAGGGAATACACCTTTATTAGAGATGAAAAACTTAACTGCTTTAGCTAGAAAATTGGCTCCTGAAGGAAAAGGTGCTAGAATCTTTATTAAAGATGAAGCGGCAAATCCATCAGGAAGCTTTAAAGCTAGAAGAGCAGCTAATGCTGTATACCATGCTAAGAAATTAGGTTATAAAGGTGTTATAGCTGCCACAAGCGGGAACTATGGTGCAGCTGTAGCCAGTCAAGCTGCTATGCATGGATTAAAATGTATTATTGTTCAAGAATGCTATGATAGTACTGGTAAGGGCCAACCAGAAATTATTGAAAAAGCTAGAAAATGTGAAGCCTTTGGAGCGGAAGTAATTCAGCTTACTGTAGGACCAGAATTATTCTACACATTCTTAAAACTATTAGAGGAAACTGGATATTTTAATGCTTCTCTTTATACTCCTTTTGGTATTGCAGGTGTAGAAACGTTAGGATATGAATTAGCAATGGAGTTTAGAGAAAGAGAAGGAAAAGACCCAGAAGTAGTAATATGTACGAATGCAGGTGGAGGCAATCTAACTGGAACTGCTAGAGGGCTTGAGAAGGCCGGAGCTAAGAATACACAAATAGTGGGTGCAAGTGTAAATTTAAAAGGACTTCATATGGCCAGTGATAGTCAATTCAATAAGAAATCTTTTACTACAGGACACACTGGATTTGGTATACCTTTTGCCACATGGCCAGATCGTTCAGATGTTCCTAGATCTGCTGCAAGACCGTTACGCTATATGGATAGATATGTAATTGTTAACCAAGGTGAAGTATTCTATATGACAGAAGCATTAGCTCAAATAGAAGGATTAGAAAGAGGACCTGCCGGTAATACAGCTTTGGCTGCAGCGTTGGCATTGGCTCAAGAAATGAATGAAGATGAGATTATCGTAGTGCAAGAGACTGAGTATACTGGTGCAGGAAAGCATATACAGCCACAGTTAACCTTTGCCAGAGAAAATGGTATTAAAATATTGTTCGGTAATCCAGATGAGGAAATACAAGGTGAAAATATCATTTTACCATCACACCCATCCTTAATAAAAGCAAGGGAAGTAGAAATGGAAAAACTTCGTACTTCTTATATTAAAAACTGTGTGACATTTAATGAAGTTAAATCTGTAAGTAAAGAAGATATAGAATTCTTAGCTGTTGATTGTAAAGCCACTGTAGAATTTGTAGAAGGTGTGCTGAAGGAATTAGGAGTTAATATTATATAAACATTAATTTCGGAGGTGTAAAAATGAAAAGAGCAGATGATTTTCAACAAAGACGACAACACTTAAAGGATTTAAGTGATGAACAATTAGAGCAAAGATTTTGGGGGTTAGCAGAGAAATTAGTAGATCCAATGATTGACTTAGCTAAAAAGAATACAACACCTTCTATCGAAAGATCTGTCCTCTTACGTATGGGATTTTCAAGTATGGAAGCAAAAGCTATCGTTGAGGGTGTTATGGACAGAGGTCTAATGGGTAAAGGTGCTGGACATGTAGTGTATAAACTAGCTAAGGAAAAAGGGTTAGATGTTCGTGAAGCTGGACTTAAGTTGGCAGAAGGTCAATTATGGGATGAAGCTACAGCTATGTTCAAAGGAGGTGCTAAGTAATGGAATTAAAGCCAAATGAAAAATTAAACATAAAAAATATTTTGAAAGATTTAGACAAATATACACCTAAGCGTAGAGGTTGGGTTTGGAGAAAAAAAGAAGAAAACTTACAAATGGGGCCTTTTACCTTCAAAGATTGTTCAACACCATTAAAAAATAGCACACCTCTTCCATCTGCAAAATATTTTAATGATATTGATCCACAGCCTATGTCTTCCATAACTACAGAAATAGCTTCTGGTAGATTTGAAGATGATATTCGTCGTATGAGAATGGCTGCTTGGCATGGTGCTGATCATATTATGGTTATTAGAACTGCTGGACAAAGTCACTTTGATGGTTTGATCGAAGGTACTCCTCAAGGAATCGGTGGTATTCCAATAACAAGAAAGCAAGTTAGAGCACAAAGAAAAGCACTAGATTATATTGAGGAAGAAGTTGGTAGACCAATCAACTATCACTCCTATATCAGTGGTGTTGCAGGTCCTGAAATCGCTGTTATGTTTGCTGAAGAAGGAGTTAATGGTGCACATCAGGACCCACAATATAATGTACTATATAGAAATATCAATATGATCAGATCTTTTGTAGATGCTGCTGAAGCTAAAGGTATTATGGTATGGGCAGATATTGCACAAATAGATGGTGCTCATAATGCCAATGCTACCGCTAGAGAAGCATGGAAAGTTATGCCGGAGCTAATGGTTCAACATGCCCTTAACTCTATCTACTCTGTAAAGGTTGGTATGAAGAAGGAAAATATATGTCTATCTACTGTACCACCGACAGCACCACCTGCACCTTGTATGACTTTAGATTTACCTTATGCTTTAGCACTTAGAGAATTATTTATAGAGTACAAAATGAGAGCTCAAATGAATACCAAGTATATGGAGTCTTCCACTAGAGAAGCTACTGTAACACACGTACTAAATCTATTAATCTCAAGATTGACAAGAGCCGAAATACAATCAACAATTACTCCTGATGAAGGTAGAAATGTTCCGTGGCATATATACAACATTGAAGCTTGTGATACAGCAAAACAAGCCCTCGTAGGTATGGACGGCTTAATGGATATGATTGAATTAAAAAATGAAGGTGTGCTACGAGAAAAAGCTAGAGAGTTAAAAGAAAGAGCTGTGCTTTTCATGGAGGAAGTGTTAGAAGTAGGTGGTTACTTTAATGCTGTAGAACAAGGATTTTTTGTAGATTCTGGATACTATCCTGAAAGAAATGGTGATGGTATAGCACGTAAAATGGATGGCGGTGTAGGAGTCGGTACAGTTTATGAAAGAGATGAGGATTATTTTGCTCCTGTAACTGCTCACTTTGGATATAACAATGTAGAACAATATGAATTAGCTTCAGAAGAAAGTCCTGCTAAAGTAATTGATGGTACGACTTTAGAAAAACCAGAAAAAATCATTTATATAGATGAATTAGATGAAAATGATAATGTAAATGTAAGATTAGAAGAAACAAAGGAATTAAGAGAGTCCAGTAGATTTAAGCCGGAGGTAGAGTGGGCAGGAGATGGCTATATTATGTTTAACCTTTTCCTACCGTTACCAAAGAGAGTAGCTGAATTTACAGCACTTGAAATGGCTAAAAAAATGGGTCTAGAAGATGTAGAAGTCATCCACAAAGAAGAAATGCACCCATCTGAAGGTACTAGAATTGAATTAAAGGGCCGAGTAGGATTTAGTATTGATACAAATGATCTAGTTATTCCTCCAGAGCCAGAAATTATGTCGGATGATGAGATTAGAGAAGGCATTGAAAAAGAGCCTATGAAGATTGTTGCTGGAACCGTTGGAGAAGACGAACATTCCGTAGGTCTTAGAGAAATTATTGATATTAAACATGGTGGAATAGAAAAATATGGTATAGAATGTCATTATTTAGGAACTTCTGTATCGATAGAAAAGCTAGTAGATGCAGCTATAGAAATGAATGCTGATGCTATTATGGCTTCAACTATTATTAGTCATGATGATATTCACTACAAAAACATGAAACGAATCCATGAGCTTTGTGTAGAAAAGGGAATTCGTGACAATATCATGATCCTAGCAGGTGGTACTCAAGTTACTCCTGAGACGGCTGTTAAACAAGGTGTTGATGCTGGATTTGGTAGAGGAACCAAAGGTGTTCATGTAGCGACATTTTTAGTTAATAGAAGAAAGGAAATGAAAAATGAAAATTAATGTTCTTGTAGCTGAGATCGGTAGTACTACTACAGTTGTCAATGCTTTTCAGGACATTCATACACCTTGCCCAAAATTTATTGGGCAGGGTCAATTTCCAACCACCGTTTTTGAGGGAGATGTAAATATCGGTCTCCAAGGAGCCATAGAAAGTTTAAGGACAAATTTAGGTGTAGATAAAATTGAATATGATGAGATGCTAGCCACCAGTAGTGCTGCCGGAGGTTTGAAAATGACAGTCCATGGATTAGTTTATGACATGACCGTCCGAGCTGCAAAGGAAGCAGCCTTAGGAGCGGGGGCAATTATTCATAAAATAACAGCTGGCAAGCTAAAGAGAACAGATATAAAACAACTAACAGAAGTAAAACCAAATATTATATTAATCGCTGGTGGAGTAGATTATGGAGAATGCGATACTGCTATATACAATGCTGAAAGGATAGCGGAATTGAATCTTCAAACACCTATAATCTATGCCGGTAATATTGAAAACCAAGAAGAAATCAAAGAGATTTTTAAAGATAAAGAAAACAAATTATATATTGTAGAAAATGTTTATCCAAAGATAGATCAACTAAATATAGAACCTACAAGAGAAGTAATACAGGATGTATTTGAAGAGCATATTATTCATGCACCTGGAATGCAAAAGGTAAAGGAAATGGTAAACGGACCAATCATTCCAACCCCTGGAGCTGTTATGGAGGCTTCTAAGCTGTTGAAGGAAGAGTTAGGGGACTTAATTACCTTTGACGTAGGTGGTGCTACAACAGATTTACATTCCGTAACAGAGGGCAGTGAAGAAATAAATCGAATTTTAATTAGTCCAGAACCTCTAGCTAAGCGAACAGTTGAAGGTGACCTTGGTGTTTATGTAAATATGCTAAATATTGTAGAAAAAATAGGCAGAGATAAATTGCTGCAACAGCTAGATATAAATATAGAGGAAATGATTGAAACCCATAAGCCAATCCCTGAAACTAAGGATGAAATCAAGTTTGTAGAAAGATTGACTCAAGAAGCTGTATCGGTGGCTTTAGAGCGACATGTAGGAAAATTAAGGCATCTTTATGGACCTGGTGGAAAGACCACTATAGCAGAAGGTAAAGATTTGTCTAATATAAAATATGTAGTAGGTACAGGGGGAGCTTTAACAAGGTTACCTAAAAGGGTAGAAATACTAAAATCTGTGGTTGGTAAGAATAGTGATAATATGTTATTACCAACAGAAGGAGCAAAGGTTTTAATTGATAATGATTATATTATGGCTTCCTTAGGTGTACTATCAAAAAGGTATCCAGAAGCTGCTTTGAGCTTGATGAAGCAAAGTATGGAAATAGACTAAGGGGTGACAGGATGAATCCGAGAATAGACATTAATTATGATAAATTAAAGCATAATGCTAATAATATGGTAAATAAGTACCAACAGCATGGTGTTCATATTGCTGCAGTTACAAAAGGTTTCTGTGCCGTACCGGAAATAGCTAAAGCAATAGTGGAAGCTGGAGTGAAATATTTAGCTGATTCTAGAGTAGAGAACTTAATAAAGCTTAAGGAATTTCCATTAGAAAAAATACTATTAAGACTTCCTATGATCAGTCAAGCTGAAAAAGTAGTGCAATATGCAGATATAAGCTTAAATTCGGAAATGGAAACAATGAAAGCTTTAAATAAATATGCTGCAGCACAAAACAAACTTCATAAAATAATATTAATGATAGACCTTGGCGACTTGAGGGAAGGTATCTTTGACGAAAAGCAAATTGATGCAATATTTGATGAATTAAAGACTTTAAAGCATATTCAGCCCATTGGAATTGGTACTAATCTTACCTGTTTTGGTGGTGTTATACCAGATGAAAAAAACCTAGGCAGGTTGGTTAACCTAGGAAAGTATATAGAAGAAAACTTTGATGTAAAATTAGAAATTATTAGTGGAGGAAATTCCAGTAGTATCTACCTAGTAGAAGAAAGTAGGATGGTACAAGGAATTAACCAATTACGTTTAGGCGAAGCTATTTTACTAGGTACAGAAAGTGCATATGGAAAAATTCTAGAGGATCAATATCAAGATGTATTTAAATTAGTAGCAGAAATCGTAGAAATAAAAGAAAAACCATCTGTTCCCATAGGAGAAATTGGCAGAGATGCTTTTGGAAATGTTCCTACATTCAATGATAGAGGAGTACGTCAAAGAGCAATTTTAGCAGTAGGGAAGCAGGATTTTGGTATGCATGAAATTACACCTATGGACAAGAATATTAGCATATTAGGTAGTAGTAGTGATCATTTAATTGTAGACATTACTGATAGTAGCGAACCATTGAAGGTGGGAGATGAATTACAGTTTGCTCTGGGCTATGGTGCACTTATGTCTTTAATGACAAGCGAATATGTATATAAAAATATTATAAAGTAGTTACAAAAAGGTTGCAGTTTAAATTGCAACCTTTTTATTTATTTTTTGTATTATTTACAGTTATAAATTAAATTTAGTTTCAATATGTTAATAAGGAAAGGAGGCAGGAAAATGAAAAGAAGGTTAGAGATAGAGATAAGTGAAGATCTTTATATTAAATTAAAAGAACAGAGCAAAAAAGAAAACAGTACTGTAGAAGAGTATATTGCATATAAAATTAAAGAAACTGAAAACTATAAATACCAACTAGATACACTTAAAAAAACCGCTGTTTATGGTTTGCAAAATCTATTATATAAGTTAAAAACCATAGATACAACTCCCGATAAAAAAACATATAAAAATGTAAAAATAACTTCTTTGGTATCCTATAAAAATCCTTTATCTAAAACATTAAGTGAAGTGGTAGATGCTTTTAAAGAGCAACAGGATTTTAATAAGGAGAGCTTTTACCTACTTACCGATGAAAATAAGGTGGTAGGTTATATTGGGATAGATTTTCATGAAGAACCTATGCCCTATGGAGTATATGGTTTTATTTATGTATTTAACTTAAGTAAATCCTATCATAAAAAAGACGTCCTAACAGGCATAATAAGATTTTTAGACAATCTTCTAAAAGAAAAAAGAGTTTACAATCTAGACATTGCTTCTAATAGTAGTAACTTGTCTCAGGAACAATTAAAACAATTAGGTTTTTTAGAATTATCTGAAGTATATAAAGGGAAAGTAAAGATCAAAAATAACATATTAAAAGATAGTTCATTAAAAGAACATAAGATACAAAATATTAAAATGGAGGATTTAGATATTAAAACACTAAATCAGTACATATCAGCTGCCCGTATTTTTCCCATGACCTATCTATATGATAGAGCTATAGGGAAAAAGAAGATAATTAAGATAGAAAAGTTTATTTATAATGAGCCCCAAAGAACAGTATTTATTTTAAAAGAGCTCATTGATTTAAATGATAAAAAGCTCTATCGATATGTAATCTTGATGGAACCTATTAGTATATATGATAAGGAGATATTGGAGGAGGTATACAGTGATTTAATAAAATATATAAGTAAGCAGGAAGAGAACACAAACATCGCATTAGAATTTCCTGTAGAGATAAAAGAATACTTAGGGAAGTATATGGAGCATACTGCTTTCAAAAAAATTTTTTGGTATAGAAAAGTTATCTCATAAAAAATCCCCTTGTAAAACAAGGGGATTAGATTATATAGTTAACATAATTCTATTATAGACAACTGCAGGTCTTTCATACTCTAAAGAAGAGCTAATATAAGTAAAATAAGATATAGGCTCTGTACATGATCTTTATAGGATTCTAACTGACTAGCCAACTCTTTATTCTCTTCTGTTAATGTATGGACTTGACTGCTAAGTCTAGCTAGCTCCCCCTTAAAATTATCTACTTTATCTATATCCCCCCTTAAATTTTCATATTTTTTTAAGTCGCCTTCTAAAGATAATGCTCTGTCTTCTGAAGCTTTTGTTTGAAGGTCTTTATCCTTCAGCTGTTCTTCTATCTCATCGATAATTTTTTTGTATTCTTCTACTCTAGATAATAACTTTTCATTTTCCTTAATAAGAAAATCATTATTCTGTTTTAAGGTATCTATATTAGGTGCTGTTTTTGTTTCTTCTTTAGGAATAAAATTATGACTTATTTTTTGATATTTCATCATTCATATCACCTCCAAAACCTATAAATTGAATCTTTGGATATAAGGTCCCATATAAATAATCACATACCATATCTTGTTTATCTTTTGGATGGTTGGTTTTGAATCTATATCGTTTAAAATTAATATTTTGACTTTCCTTACATAGTACAGGAGTTGACCAAGTAATACCATAGTCAATTGAATAACAGGAGAAGAGTTTATTCATTTGAAGCCATACACTCCATAAAATATCTCCGCATTGTAATATTACAGGAAAGGAACAATTTGATTTGTGTGAAATAGATAATGGCTGAGTAATTTCTGTTTTATAGCCTAAAGCATGCTTAATATGTTGCACTGTTAATCCAGTCTCATCATAGGAGCTCCATGTAATATGCAGGTCTCCAGTCTCCTCTAATAAACAATCTAGGTACAATTTCTCAATAGATGAGTCTGTTAATCTAATAGGTTTATTCCAGTGCGAAGATATACCATCATAGTTGCTTAAGAATATCTGGCTATATTCGTTATGAAGAGAAGTAAACAAAACATAAAGCTGTTTTTTATAATCAATAATTTTGAATGGATTTATCAGTTTATCATAGGTGACATCTAGGATATGCACATTCACCCATTTGTCATCCTTTATGGTTAAGTGATGAAGACTACATTTGCTTTTTTCTTTCTTTGAATGTAAATAATAAAAAATATGAACTTGATTATTGAAAAGTTTCACAATTGGATAATAAACTAGATAGCCCTTATTAGAGTAATCAAGTAACTTGTGATGATTCCACTCTTTATTTTTTAAGAGAGTATAGTATATTTTTTCTGTTTTACTGTAGGCCACTATATGAATTTTATCAAGAAGATCTATTTCTACCGAGTAACTATAAATTGCTTCATTAAACACAATATTTTTTTTTGCCCACTGATTATTTTCATTGGTTACAATATATTCAATTTGATTTTTCTCATTTAAGTAAAAATTATAGATTTGTCCCTTAGAGTTCCTAATAATAAATTCATAACCCTTTACTAAACCCATAACACCACATCCTTATTATTTAAAAATTAAAACTAATTTTATTAAAATATATGCTAACAGAAAATAAAAATTACATATTAATAGCACCTAAAATATTGAACTATCATATTTTACAGTAAGAGAGAAATAAAAAGGCTTAAATAACAGCACTGTCAGCAAAAACTAATTAAGCAAGTAGCACCTATAACGGAGCAACATCATATGTTAAAAGTAAGAAGTAAAGAAATTCAATAGTTTTATTAATAATAAAAAGGAGTGAAATATAATGACAGACAAGATTAATCCAAATGTAGAAGCAACACAATTTGATGAGCCTTGTTGTATAGCAGATGTAGGCTGTGTGTTTAATGGCAGACTTGATGAAGTAGTAGGTGAGTGTATATTTATTGATAAGGTGTATGATTCAGTACTTTTTAATCTACAGGGGTTACAACCTGCTTCCAATGTACCGCTTGGAACCCTTCCTGCAGAAAGGTGCGGACCAAAATCTAGAATTACAAGAGTATTAGACATTCGCGCTAGAAAATTCTTCAATCCTAACAATATTAATGACCCTAGAAACCTAGATATTACACCAAAAACACACTTATCTGGTGCACAGTTTGTATTAGATGAAAGAGGGAAACCAGTTGTTGTACCTGGTCCTGCTGGACTATTGCAGTACTTGATTTACACCGATACTGTTGATTGTGACGAAGTAGGCCTAGGAACTCCTATCTTTGGTTCTCAGGAGATACGAATTACGGGTAATGTATTCCTAGCAGTAGATGTAGAGTATATAGATGCACGAGGAGTGACACGAGTAGCTACGTTGAAAAGTAGAGCCCCAGTAAATCAAACTCTATCTAATTTCTTTGAATTATGCATGCCATCGGTACATGATTCCGCATTCTTACCACAATTTACAGAGTTTTGTAATGTTTCATTTGTTGCTAGATTAGCTACCCATAGCTTACAGAGAGATATTACTTTTAACCCTGCAACAGGCGAAGTAAGAGCTAATCTGCTTATAGCATTAGCAGTTACCTGTGAAAAGAAAATTAAAGTTCCAGCACAATTATGTGTATTAAGTACTGGGTTCTGTCAACCAGAGCCAGCTATAAGACCAATTGTGGATGAATTCCCACCATTGTTCCCACCACAAATTACAGAACAATTTATAGATCCATGTCCTCCTAAACCAAAACCAAGACCAAGAACAACTTACGAAACGATGGAAGTAGAGCCTCTAGAAGAAGAGTAGAATTAAACTATAAAAAAGTCTGATGTTTAATACATCAGACTTTTTCTATGGTTGAATTTCGTAGTATAATTGGAAAAAAATACTTAAATCATTTATAATGAAATAAAAGCAATGGAGAGGAGTAAAAAACATGAAAGTATTTGACTTTAGAAGTGATACTGTTACTTTACCTACAGAAGAAATGATGAAAAAAATTGTAGAGGCTGATTTAGGTGATGATGTATATGGCGATGATCTAACAGTTAATAAGCTTGAAGCACAGGTTGCGGAAATGCTAGGGAAAGAAGCAGCACTATTTGTACCCACGGGAACTATGGGGAATTTATTAGCTGTGATGACCCATACTACCCCAGGACAAGAAGTGATTTTGGAAGAAAACTGTCATATTTACTTATATGAAGTGGGGGGGATAGCCAGAGTGGCTGGAGTACAAGCAAGAACTATAAAGAGTACTAATGGAATAATGAATCCTGAAGATGTAAAAGTTGCAATTAGAAAAGATGATATACATTTTCCTGAAACGGGATTAATTTGTTTGGAAAATAGTCATAATATGTCGGGTGGTGCAGTTATACCATTAGATAATATGAAGAGGATATATGAGGTGGCAAAAGAAAAAAATATTCCGCTACATTTAGATGGAGCTAGAATCTTTAATGCGGCAACATACTTAAATGTGGAAGTAAAGGAAATAGCCCAATATACTGACTCTCTGATGTTTTGTTTCTCTAAAGGATTAAGTGCTCCTATAGGTAGCGTATTAATAGGTACAGAAGATTTTATTCGAAGGGCTAGGAAATTTAGAAAGATGCTAGGGGGAGGTATGAGACAGGTAGGTATTATTGCATCTGCTGCAATACACTCCCTTGAAGAAATGACCTCAAGATTAAAGGAAGATCATGAAAATGCTAGGATACTGGCTGAAGGATTGAATAAAATAGCTGGTGTTTCTGTAGACATGGAAAGTATACATACTAACATTATTAATGTAAATTTTGCAGGAACAAGATTTAATACATCTGAATTGATGGATAAATTTAAAGAAAAGGGCTTACTGGTAAATCCTCGTAATCAGCATGTAATCAGATTTGTTACTCATAAAGATGTAAATAAAGGAGACGTTTTAGCAGTTATAAGCTTAATAAAAGATATAGTAGAATAGGATGAGACATATGAATTTATTTGATTTAGCAAAAGAAAATACATTAGTAGATTCAGCTCCATTAGCTGATAGAATGAGACCTAAGTCTTTAGATGACATTGTAGGACAACAACACATATTAGAAGAGAAGAGATTTTTATACAGGTGTATAAAATCTCAAAGAATTCCATCCATTATTTTATATGGGCCACCAGGAACTGGTAAAACTACTATTGCAAAAGTAATAGCGAATGAAGTTAATGCTGAGTTCTTTCAATTAAATGCTGTGACCTCAGGAGTAAAAGAGATAAGGGGAGTTGTAGATAAGGCAAATGATCTCTTAGGAATGTATCAGAAAAAGTCTATTCTTTTTATTGATGAAATACACCGTTTTTCTAAAAGTCAACAGGATGCTTTGCTACCTCATGTAGAAAACGGATTGGTTACATTGATCGGTGCTACAACAGAAAATCCATATTTTCAGGTAAATAACTCGCTTTTATCACGAACAACAGTATTAAAATTAGAGTTATTAGAATTAAAAGAGGTTATATATATTTTACGAACTGCTATGAAAAATGATAAACGTGGTTTAGGGAAATTGTCGATCAAGGTAACAGATGAAGCACTTAAGCACATAGCCGAAACCGCCAATGGAGATGCCAGAAGAGCATTAAATGCTCTGGAAATAGCAGTGTTAAGTACACCG
Organism: Clostridiaceae bacterium; assembly: GCA_020832135.1. Classification (GTDB taxonomy): domain Bacteria; phylum Bacillota; class Clostridia; order Peptostreptococcales; family Natronincolaceae; genus JAFIFG01. Next base: position 48,882 of record JAFIFG010000111.1, on the reverse strand, counting down.
ATAAATTGTCACGGGGACATAGTAGTTGACCTAGAAACAGCAGAAGAATCTATTCAAAAAAGAACTGTTAACTATGACAAAAATGGAGACCAACATTATGATGTGATTTCAGCATTCATTAAATCTATTAGGGGTAGCAATCCAGATGCTGCATTACATTATTTAGCTAAAATGATTTATGCGGGAGAAGATATAGAGTTTGTTGCTAGACGTTTAATCATTTCAGCCTCTGAGGATATCGGTAATGCCGATCCAAATGCACTACAGGTTGCAGTAGCGGCCCATGAGGCATTACGCACCATAGGAATGCCAGAGGGTAGAATTATACTTGCACAAGCAACAACATATTTAGCTACCGCACCAAAAAGTAATGCTGCCTATATAGCAATTGATGCAGCCATAAAGGACGTAGCAAACCTTCAAACCAGTATACCTAATCATCTAAAGGATGCTCATTATGATGGTGCAAAAAGCCTAGGACATGGTGTTAATTACTTATATCCCCATGATTATGAAAGAAATTATGTTAAACAACAATATATGCCGGATGAACTTGGAAACACATGCTATTATCAACCTACTACAAATGGATATGAAAATACAATCAAAAAATATATATGCTCACGCAAAAAAACTCATGGGGAGTAAAACCATGAGTTTTTTTATAAGTCTCCTATAAGAATAAATATCATAATAGTAATTAGTAACATATAAGATAAAAAATCATATATTATTATATAAAAAATCCTTAATAGGAGGAAAAGAATATGAGACAAGTACACTTAAGTGACAAATATTATATTGCTGTATTTGATTCAAAAAACCATGCAGTCCAAGTCTATCAATATCTTAAACAAAAGAAATACCAGCAGTTTCAGTTAATATCAACACCATGCAGAATAAGAGCAGGGTGTAGCTATTCTATTAGATTTCTAACACTAGAGGATTATGATATTTTGTTAAAAGAAGTTGGAGATATTAACAAAAAAATTGCCAGTATTTATGAAGCTGAAAAGGTAGATAAAAAGAGAGTTCTAAAGGAATTAAAATTTACTTAAACAAACCTTTAATGCGTTCTATAAAGTTCAGGTTATTATTAGTAAATGTATCTACTTGTTGTTGCAATATTAAAAATTCCTCTTTATATAGGGTAATACGGTTATCTAGGGTTGTGAATTTGGATTGAATTTCATTAAATTCTTCTTGTAACACAACTTTTTCTTCTTCAATATTTGAGATGTTACTTTCCATATTTTTAAAGTTATTATAAAGCTCCTTTAGTTCAGAGCAATCTTCTTCTTTGAGTTGTGAACTGTTAAGGGGTTTTTTTTGCAATAGATTTTTAAATTGGTTTAATTTTTTAAGCTCTAATATGAGAGTATTAATATGATTCTGTATTTCTTCTAATAACTCTTGAGAATCAATATTCCTTGTAGATTTATAATCTTCATTATTATCATCAGAACCTGCTTCTGTATCATTTTCTTTAGGGGATATATTAACTTCATCTATAGCATGATTGGAGACTTGTGATGATTTCTTCTCTACATTGGTATTTCTCAACTCTAAGTTTTGATTTTTATTAAGCTGTAGGAGTCTAACACCAAATAATTCAATACCTTTATTACTATTATCTATCTTTCCATAAGCATGATTTATATTGTACAGTATTTTATCGTTTTCATAATTCGTTGTATATCTTATAAGCAAAGGATCTCCAACTTTATATAATTTTTTTTCATCACATAGTATCCAACGATGTCCATATTCTTCTGAGACTATTTCAGCAATATGATTATTTTGGCGACATAATACCTTTATGGAGGTGCCTTCTTGTATTAGTATAGGAGAAAGATAATTGGCATTCTCACTAGATAAGGTTTGTGGATTGCTCCATTTGTTTCTTTGATTGGTTATATTTGATTTTCTTTTATACTTAAGAATAAAATTATTTTTTTCTATAGTACACCAAACTAAGTGCAAATTGTCTTTCTTATCAATTAGTATATGTGGGTGTGAATGATTTTCTACTAAATCACTGATAATCTCTGCAGGCAGCCATTTTTTACTAGAAATATTGAATTTATTATAGTATAATTGATGATTTGTTTTATAAAGCGCTTTATAAACGATATGTATATTGCCTACACTATCAATCTGAACCTGATAAGGGCTTGGATATTTGCCGGGCATGTAACTGGTGAGGGTAGATTTATATACCTGTTTTTCATTCCAGTATATATGTTCTATGGAAGAAACTGTGGAATTAAGCAAATTTGTTTTCATACAAAAAATATGTGTGTGATTTTCCTTAATAAATAACATTAAATAGCTATATATATTTGATCTAATATCTACATTTGAAATCAGTTTATTATTCCACCCTTGATCTGAACCAAAATAATACATTAATTTGCCCGATTGAGTAATACAAATTAGATGCAATTCATCTTTAACTGTAATAGCGGCAGAGAAGTCTATTATCATTTCACTAATTAAAATTTGTTTTTTTAATAAGATGTCCTCTTTATAAATATCATAACAAACTTCCTTATGTTGATTTAGATAGAAATAATAAACTTCACCTTCTTTATTTCGAACAAGGCAATGGGGAGAGTACATTAATTGCATATAGTTCACCTCCTTTTAAAATTTTAATATGCAATATCACAAATAATCACTTAATTCATATTATGTTACTACCAATAGATTTATTAATAGATTTATTGATATTAACTATAAAATCATGAGGGAGGATATTTATGCCTAATAATGCTACAGATCCATATTTTCCAGAATTTCAACCGGTATGTATAATAGCAGATAAAGTATATGCCCATTGCCAACAGAGAGAATGCTTTAAAGAAGTACAGATAGAATTACCTAAGTGTACAGAGATGGAGTTCCTTGACATTAAATTTAATCCAGGTAGAATTATAAGGAACAGTTTAGTGATTACACCTGTAGAAAACAATCCTAATTTTAGTAGAGTACGGTTTAAAGTCGTGGTTACATTTATAGTAAGAGTAAAAAATACAAAGACAGGCACAGTAATAAAGATTCCGGGCAAACTTCCAGAAATTCATAAGGACATCATCATGTATATACCAAAAGCTAGAGATGAGTTTTCTTTTGAAATTGTTGTTGAAACAGCTTCTCGAAAACTGAATGAGCCGATACAGGAGAAAGGATGCTTGATTTTTGCAGCAGGAGTATTTTTAATTATTAAAGTAGTAGGTAGAGTACAGTTGCAAATACCTGAATTTGGGTTCTGTCCGGATCCACCACCATGTGAAGAGTTTATAATACCACCTGTGTGTGATGGATTTGAAGAAGAGGACTTTCCTGAGTTTTTCCCAGAGCAACTGGATGATAAGGATTATTTTAGAAAGTAAATAAAATTAATAAAAACCACCGAATTCGGTGGTTTTTATTTGTAACACAATTTTCACAAATACATATACTGATATTGTATAGAAAATCATTAGATTTTTAGAAAGGGGGATATAATATGGAAAATTTTGAAAAAAATAATGTGGACCCATATTTTCCAGAATTTGACCAGGTGTGTATTATAGCGGATAAGGTATATGCTCATTGTCAACAACGGGAGTGTTTTGAAGAAATTCAAGTGAGGTTGCCTGAAGGAGGACCCTTTGAGTTTGTAGACATCATCTTTAACCCAGGAGAAATCATTGAAGGAACACTAATTATTACTCCATTACCTGATAAACCGAACTTCAGTCGTGTGAAATTTAGAGTTCGAGTTACATTTAACGCAAGGGTAAGAAATACGAAAACAGGAGCTATTATTAATGTACCGGGAAGATTACCTGATATTTCAAAAGACATAGTTTTATATATACCTGAGGCAAGGGATGAGTTTACCTTTGAAATTGTACTGGAAACGGCATCCAAAAAATTAACGAAACCTTACGAAAGTTGTGGATCTTTAGTTTTCGCAGCAGGAGTATTTATGATTATTAAGGTAGTAGGCAGAGTGCAACTATTAATACCTGAATTTGGATTCTGTCCAGAGCCACCACCATGTGAAGAGTTTTTACCACCTGATGTGTGTGATGATTTTGATGAGGAGGACTTTCCTGAGTTTTTCCCAGAGCAACTAGATGATTATGATGAATCAAGTCCAAGTATATTTTAAAAAATAAAAAACTGCCTAGGCAGTTTTTTATTTTTCATAAAATTAATTACTTTTGAATAAACATTTGTGTATAATGTCTGTTTTGAATTCCGATTCCAATATGAGTGAAATTAGGATTTAAGATATTTCTTCTATGACCTTCAGAATTCATTAAAGCATTATGTGCTGCCCTTACATTTGAGTTAATAGCAATGTTTTCAGCCGCTGCTCTATATTGAATTCCGAAATTTCTCATCATGTCAAAAGGTGATCCATAAGTTGGTGATGTATGAGAGAAATAGTTGTTGTTTTGCATATCTTGTGATTTAATTCTTGCTACATAAGATAAATCTACATCTATAGCTAAAGGTTGAAGACCTGCTTGAGCCCTAGCTTCGTTTACATATTCGACCATTTGAATTTCTGCCTGAGTTAAAGCATGTCTAGCATTAGATGTGTTTCCAGGAGCTAAGTTTACATTTTCCACTTCTTGAGGTGCTTGTGGTGTAGTTGGTTCTTGAGATGGCACATTTACCTCAGGAGTTTCCACTGGAGTTACTTCCTGTGGTATCTCTTGAACTGGTTGTTGAGGAGTTATTTCTTGTTCTTGGGGTGCCTCTTGAACCGGTTGTTCAGGAGTTTCTTGGATTGGCTCTTGTGCTTGATTGTTGTTTAGAATTGAATTTAAATTTACAGGGGTACCGTCGCTATTTCTAATAATTATTCTTGAGTTGAATCTAAAGGCATTATTGAAGGTAGTGTTTGTAGTAATGTTTTTATTATATACAAACCTTCTATTAGCAGAATCTCTATATACAGTATAGGCACTAGCAGTTGATATACTTGTAATTAATAAGGCTGTAGTCATTACAGGTATAACTAACTTCTTTACAAATTTATTATTCATAAATGATCACTCCTTTTGTTTTTTTTGAACATTATGTCAACCTAAATTGACCTTGTTAATTATAATACAGTAAAAACTACAAAATTTCAACTAATTTGACTATGTAATATATGGAATTATAAGAAACATATAATTCAAGAACTAATCAAAAAAATAAATGAAGTACTAAATCAAAAAGGTGAAATGCTGATAGGTAAATTATTTTTAAAGTAGGTGTAGAGATATGAAGGTATTAATGTATATAAGAGAAGATTACAAGCAGAACATGGCAGGAGATAGTATTCAGTTTATAAAGACACAAGAACACTTGAAAAAACTAGGGGTAAAGGTAGACATATCAAGTGATGCAAATAAAGTATTAGAGGGCTATGATTTAATTCACTTATTTAATACCATTAGAATTACAGATACCTATAAATTTTATTTAAATGCTTTAAAGTATAGAAAAAAAATTGTATTAACACCTATATATTGGAACTATGCAAAATACTTCCCTAATGATATCAAGCATTCTATTAAAAAAGCTCAATGGAAAAAATGGAATAGTTTAAGAAAAGAAGTTTTTGAAGGTGCAGATATAATTTTGCCCAGTGCTCAAATAGAAATGGAAGAAATTCAGAAGGATTTAACCATTAGTAAACCTTATAGAATTATACGTAATGGAGTTGATAGAGCTTTTCTTCAGAGTGATAGAAAAACCTTCTACAATAAATATAATATAGATAATTTTGTTTTATCGGTAGCTAGGATTTGTCCTCATAAAAACCAATTGGCACTTGCTAAAATTACAAAAAAATTAGGAGTACCATTGGTTCTAATCGGTACAATTAATGATTATAATTATTATACCCAGTGTGTAAGAGCTAATAAGGATATAGTCTATATTCCTCAAATGAAGCACCACGATTTAGCTTCGGCCTATACCGCTGCTAGAGCACATGCACTTGTTAGTTGGTATGAAATTCCTGGATTAGTGAATCTAGAAGCGGGATTGGCTGGATGTAATGTAATAACTACTGAAGAAGGTAGTGGAAAAGAATATTTTAAAAACTATGTACAGTATGTCAAACCTTTTAACTTAAAAGATATTGAAGAAAAACTCATAGGAGCTATTACTACAAAGCAAAAACAAGGTTTTAAAGAATATATTTTAAATAACTTTCTGTGGGAAAAAATCGCACAAGATATAATCAACAGTTATAAAGTTATACTTAAAATTTAAACATTATTAAAATGGAGGTGAGGTAGTGAAGATATGTATTTTAGGAGGTACTGGACAATTAGGGTACGAATTAAATAAAGTATTCTTGTGTAAAAAACCAATATCTTTAGGTAAACATGATGTAGACATAACTGATTTAGATATGTTGCATACAAATTTAACAAGTATAAATCCAGATATTATTATTCATTGTGCTGGATTTACTGATGTGGATCAATGTGAGGTTAACAAAGAGGTTGCTTTTTCTGTAAACACCTTGGGAACCTCGAATGTAGCAAAAATCTCTGAGGAGATAGGTGCCAAGCTCGTTTACATTAGTAGTGACTATGTTTTTGATGGTATATCCTCTAAAGGGTATGATGAAAAAGATAATCCCAATCCTTTAAATATTTATGGTAGGTCAAAGTACAAAGGAGAGATAGAGGTAAAACAAAATACAGATAAATACTTTATAATTAGAACATCATGCTTATTTGGAAGCAAAGGAAAAAATTTTATTAAGTCTATTCTAAGTTTAAGTAATCACAGTAGTCTAATAAAGGCGGTTCATGATGAAAAATGCTCACCTACCTATACAGGGGATTTAGCAGAGGCCATCACTAAATTAATTGAAGAGGATAGTTATGGTAATTATCACTTAGTAAATACAGGCGGTGCTACTTGGTATGAAATGGCACAGGAAACTTTAAAAATGAAAAATATTCATGCTAAAATAATACCGGTTCTTTCGGAAGAAATAGAAAGAAAAGCCATAAGACCTAAAAATTCAACTTTAAATAATAACTCCCATATAAAGTTAAGACCATGGAAAGAAGCACTGTGGGATTATCTTAATAAAGGATAGGTGATTGATATCAATCACCTATCCTTTATATTTATAAAAGTTTTTAGTAAGCTATAGCCTAGTTTGCTTAATTGAATTGTTATTGTTCATAGAGTAAATTTCTGACTCTATAAATACCTCTAACATTTCAGTGCTAACAGGAACTTCAAGATGCTCGAATATCTTACATGCATAATTCAAAGCTAAGAGTTTTTTTTCATCGCTACCTCCATTGGGTAAAGTCTGTTCAACAAAAAACACCACTCTTCTTATAACCATTCTAATTTTATTTATATCATTTTTATTTATCAACTTGCCTAATATAGGTCCAATAACAAACATGAAAATAGCTGACAAAGTGATGATAAGTAAAAATAAAATCATATCAATCATGAGTTAACCCCCTCAATTAAAAGATCAGTTATATATTTTATGAAAAATATGGTTATTTTGTTACAATATATAAATTTTTCTTCAATGAATCTTGACAAAAACACTAGGGTATACTATAATGAATTTGAATTCCAATCATTTTACTTGGGATTAAAGGAGGTAGGAGAAATTGAAACTATCAACGAAGGGCAGATATGGTTTAAAAGCTATGTTTGATTTAGCTATACATTATGGAGATGGACCCATTGCCTTAAAGCATATCGCAGAGCGACAAGAAATTTCTGACCATTACTTAGAACAATTGATTGCTATTTTAAGGAAAGCAGGACTAGTAAAAAGTGTAAGAGGAGCTCAAGGTGGGTATATGTTAGCTACCGCTCCAAAGACCATTACTGTAGGGATAATTATTAGAACCCTTGAAGGACCATTAGCTCCATCTGACTGTGTTACAGAAGAGGAATCAAAAGCCTGTAAAAAAGCTAGTTATTGTGTTACAAAAGTTGTATGGGAAAAAATTCGTGACAGTGTTAATGATGTTATAGATTCTATCACATTACAAGATATGTTGGAAGACTACAATAAAATTCAAAATAAAGATAATTATATGTTTTATATATAAAATTTTTACCATTAAGGAGAGGATTAAATGAAGGTGTATCTGGATTATGCTGCTACCACACCAGTAAAAAAAGAAGTGCTAGAAGAAATGATACCATATTTTAGTGAGAAATTTGGAAATCCATCAAGCATCCATTCATATGGTAGGGAAAGCAAAAAAGCTATTGATGTAGCTAGAGATAAAGTAGCAAAATCATTAAATGCCAAATCGCAAGAAATTTATTTTACAGGTGGTGGATCTGAAGCTGATAATTGGGCTATAAAAGGTGTTGCTTATGCTTTGAGAAATAAAGGCAATCATATTATTACTTCTAAAATAGAACATCATGCAGTATTGCATACCTGTGAATATTTAGAAAAAGAGGGCTTTGAAGTCACTTATCTTGACGTAGATGATAACGGATTGATTGATTTACAGGAGTTAAAAGCTGCTATTAAAGATAATACAATATTGATTACTATTATGTATGCTAATAATGAGATAGGTACTATTCAACCTATAAAAGAAATAGCTCAGATAGCCAAGGAAAGATCTGTTCTTTCCCATACAGATGCAGTCCAAGCCTATGGTAATATTGAAATGGATGTAGAAGAGCTAGGTGTAGATTTATTATCTATTTCCGCTCATAAGGTTTATGGACCAAAAGGTATAGGAGCACTATACGTTAAAAAAGCTGTAAAACTCCACCCTTTAGTACATGGTGGTGCACAGGAAAGAAGAAGAAGAGCAGGAACTGAAAACATTCCAGCAATTGTAGGATTCGGGAAGGCAGCAGAAATAGCCTACGAAGACTTGCAACAGCACAATAAGCATTTAATGAAGCTAAGGGACCAATTAATAAGTGAATTAATGGTTAAAATACCTTATACAAAATTAAATGGACATCCAACTAAAAGATTGCCAGGGAATGTAAATTTATCCTTTGAATTTATTGAAGGAGAGTCATTACTTCTAAGCTTAGACATGGTAGGTATCGCCGGATCAAGTGGTTCAGCCTGTACATCAGGATCCCTAGATCCATCTCATGTTTTGATGTCTATAGGTCTAAGTCATGAGATCGCCCATGGCTCCTTAAGGTTAACAGTAGGAGATTTTACAACCCAAGAAGAAATAGATTATGTTATAGAAAAATTACCACCAATTGTTGATAGGCTAAGACAGATGTCACCATTGTATGAAAAAGTAAAGGGGGACACTAAAAATGTATAGTGAAAAAGTAATGGAGCATTTTACTAACCCGAGGAATGTAGGAGAAATAGAAAATGCTGATGCAGTAGGGCAAGTAGGAAATGCTAAGTGTGGAGATATAATGAAAATGTACTTGAAAATAGAAGGAGATACTATTATAGATATAAAGTTTAAAACCTTTGGATGTGGATCTGCTATAGCTACTTCAAGTATGGCAACAGAAATGATAAAGGGCAAAACTGTTAAGGAAGCTTTACAGCTAACCAACAGAGCTGTAGCTGAAGCTTTAGATGGCTTGCCAGCTGTAAAGATGCATTGTTCTGTTTTGGCGGAACAAGCTGTTAAATCAGCGGTATATGATTATGCCCAAAAAAATGATCTATACTTTGAAGAACTAGAAGGTTTCGATCCAGATGAAGATCACGATCATCATGATGATCACCACGAAGAATAGGAAGTAATACTTTGAAAATAAACCCGAGACCTATCTCGGGTTTGCTATTGTAAATAAAGAGGTGAGGATTTTGGAAAAAAACAACAGAGTACTTTTGGGAATGAGTGGGGGAGTAGATAGTTCGGTAGCTGCCTACTTATTAAAGAAAGAGGGCTACGAAGTAATAGGTGTTACAATGCAAATATGGCAGGATGAAGAGGATACTGATAAAGCAGATGATGGTGGTTGTTGTTCTTTATCAGCTGTGGAGGATGCGAGAAGAGTGGCTAGTAAGCTAGGGATCCCCTTTTATGTAATGAATTTCAAGGAAGTTTTTAAAGAAAAGGTTATTGATTACTTTATAGACGAATATACAAAAGGCCGGACACCGAACCCCTGTATAGCTTGTAATAAACACATAAAATTCGAAGCTTTTTTAGAGAAAGCTCATCAATTAAACTGCTATTATGTAGCCACAGGTCATTATGCTAAAATAGAGTATGCTGAGGCTATAGATAGGTACTTACTTAAAAGATCCGTTACTGATGAAAAGGATCAAACCTATGCATTATACAATATGAGTCAGCATCAATTAAAGCATACTTTGATGCCTTTAGGATATTACAATAAAGATGAAATAAGAAAAATTGCAGAAAAACTTGATTTACTTGTGGCAACAAAACCAGATAGTCAAGAAATATGCTTTGTACCGGATAATAATTATGGTGATTTTGTTAAGGAAAATACGCCAGGGCCAATTCTCGAGGGGGATTTTATTAATCCTAAGGGAGAAGTAGTAGGTAAGCATAAGGGGATTATATATTATACGATAGGACAGAGAAAAGGGTTGGGAGTTGCTTTAGGGAAACCAGCTTATGTAACAGATATTATACCTGAAAAAAACCAAATAATTTTAGGTGATAACGAAGATGTGCTTGCTAAGGCATTAATAGCTTCAGAAGTTAATTTCATACCTTTTGATGAACTGGAGGTACCTAAAAGGATATCTGCTAAGATTAGGTATAATGCTAAAGCAGAGGATGCTTGTATTTATTTAGAAGAAGATAAAAAAATTAGTGTTGTATTTGACAAACCTCAAAGAGCTATTACTCCTGGACAAGCCGTTGTCCTATATGATGGAGAGCTAATTGTTGGTGGAGGCACTATAGAAAAAGCCATAAAGCAACCATAAAGTCAGCATTTGACTTTATGGTTGCTTTTTATCAGCTCTCTTTTCTTTAAAAATAATATGGAGATATAATTTATAATTCATAAGTTTTTAAAAAAATTTAAAATAGAAGGCTATAACTTTTCATACAACCATTACCTGCATTTTTAAAAGGTTTAGAGGAAAAATAAAGATAGGCATTTAAGTAAATAGACAAAATGAGGGATGAGAATGATAAGAGAAAGTGAATTGATAGATTTACCGGTTTTAACAGGGAACTTGAAGGAATCAAGTCTATATATACGAAGACCAATTTATTCTCCAGATTGCTTTACAACAATGGGATTTGTAGTAAAGGACCGTAGGATAAAAAAAAAGAACTGATATTACCCTATAACAAAATAAAAGATATGAATACAAAAGGTGTCATTGCTTCTTCGGAAAATGACATACTCCAGCCACATCAAGTGCCGGAAATTAAAAAAGTATTTTTAAAACCCATAAAAATTATAGGTTTCCATATTTACGACTATCATGGTGATTTAATAGGTATTATAAAAGATACCCTTATACAAAAGAAAACTGGAAAAATAATTGCCTTTGTGATTAGTGAGGGAGTTTTTGATGATTTAATAAGAGGGTATTCTATTTTACCTTTAGTTAATGATATAAACTATCAAGGAGAAAAAATTACCATAGGCGATAAAGATATTCCGTCTATTCTTCCTCAAGGTGGAGGATTGAAAAAATTACTTGGCATAGATTAAAAAGAAAAGACAAAAACTATAATTGAGAAAAAGCTATTGATAGCTTTTTTTAGTCTCTTTAAACATCAAAAGGAGTGATCACAATGAGAAGGGACATGATGATGGGATTGATTACTGGCAGTCTTATAGGAGCTACTGTTGGAATGTATGCAGTATCTAATATGAGTCCAAGAGAACAAAAAAGAATGATGAAACGTGGTAAAAAAGCTGTCTCTACAGCAGCCCATATGATGAATAATATGAATATGTTTTAAATAATATAAAAGCAGCTATTAGCTGCTTTTATATTATTTAAAAAAAATGTTTTGAGGACCTCTTATATGAATATAATATATATATATGGATCAATAACAATGGGGGATGTACACTATGGAAAATACTGCTATAGAAGTTATTTCTAAAAACATGAGAAACTTAGCGGAGGCCACTGAGTTTACGGATTTTTTTAATTTTGTGACTCAACTGGCACTTTTAATGCTGATCTACTTTGTTATTTATTACCTTATTCATATAGGTAATAAATATGTGGAGCATAGACATAGGCTTAATATAGGAAAAAGACAAATATATAAATTTGTCCTATTATTTATTGGATGCTTATTATTTCTTATACTTTTCCGTTTAAGAGGTTTATTGTTTGATATACTGTCCCCTTTTATATTTGCTGTTGTATTAGCCTACATATTAAATCCCATTGTAGAGTACTTAACCAGAAAAGGCATTAAGAGAATTTGGGGAGTTCTGATGGTTTATTTGTCTATAGTGATTGTTTTAGTTGTTATATCCTTTACTTTAATACCTCGGATCACTAACGAAATAATGAGATTTATAGAGGTAATGCCTAAGTATAGCAACGAATTCTACGATTATTTATATGATCTATATATAAAATACAATAGAAACATAGAAAGTTTGCCAACAGAATTAGAGGGTGTAAAGGAGCTCTTGAGATTAAATATTGATAGAATTGAAGGAATTATATTTGGAGCCTTTACTTCGATGGCTAATGCATTGATAGGGATGTTTTCAAAAGTTATAGGGTTGGTTCTAATACCCATTCTAGCCTTCTATTTTTTAAAGGATGCAGAAGTATTTAAACGAAGTATTATATTGCTGATTCCTAAAGCCTGCAGGAGAGGTGCTTTAAAGATGGCAACAGATATTGATGAAGTTTTAGGAGGTTTTATTAGAGGACAATTAACTGTAGCTGCCTTTGTGGGGATGTTAACTACAGTATCCTTATTAATTTTAAGGGTAGAATTTGCAGCATTGGTGGGACTAATAGCAGGTACAGCCAATATCATTCCTTATTTTGGACCTGTAATAGGAATTGTCCCGGGTGTAATATTTGCTTTGATGGATGGACCAGTAAAGGCTCTTTGGGTAATTGTTGTCTTTACAATTATACAGCAGGTGGAAAGTGGCATTATTGCACCTAAAATAGTAGGGAAAAGTGTTGGAATACACCCTGTAATGGTTATTTTCTCTTTAATTATAGGTGGAAGATTTTTTGGTATAATAGGGTTACTTATAGCAGTCCCTACAGCTGCAGTAATTAAAGTGTTGGGAAGGTATATTATCAATTACTTAGCAAAAATTTAGTTATATATTGACAAAATATAGGTTATTCTATATAATGCAGATAAAAATATAAAATAAAAATTAAACAGCTATGAAGGGAAATAGTAATATAACTTAATTCTAATAGAGATGAGGTTCTAGGCTGGAAAACCTCTAGATAGAGTATATGAAGCAGTCTTGGAGCTATAATCTTGAAACAATTACTTTAGAGTAGAGGTTATCGGATAATCCGTTATCTTAAGGCTTTCCTATGAGCGACCATGTTATATGGTAATTAGGGTGGTACCGCGAGAAGTACTCTCGTCCCTACAATATTTTTTGTATGGATGGAGTGCTTTTTTTGATGATATATAAATATAAGGAGGTTTATTTAACCAATGGAGAAAAAGGGTTTAAATGAAATAAGAAAATTATTTTTAGATTTCTTTCAGGAAAAAGGGCATTTAGTAAAGCCGAGTTATCCTCTAGTTCCTCAAAATGATAAAAGTTTGTTATTAATTAATGCAGGCATGGCACCCCTAAAGCCATATTTTTCTGGGACGGAAGTTCCTCCAAATGAAAGAATGGCTACCTGTCAAAAATGTATTAGAACTGGGGATATAGAAAATGTAGGAAAGACAGCAAGACATGCTACTTTTTTTGAAATGTTGGGTAATTTTTCCTTTGGTGATTATTTTAAAGAAGAATCTATTGTTTGGGGATGGGAGTTTGTTACAGAACATCTAAAGATGCCAGTTGATAAATTATGGGCCTCTATCTATGAAGAAGATGAAGAGGCATATGAGATTTGGAGTAAAAAAATAGGAATTTCTTCTGAGCGAATTGTTAGATTAGGAAAATCAGATAATTTTTGGGAAATTGGATTGGGACCTTGTGGCCCATGTTCAGAACTATATTTTGACCGTGGCGAAAAATACGGTTGTGGGGAAGCAGATTGTAAACCGGGGTGTGAATGTGATAGGTATGTGGAGTTTTGGAATCATGTTTTCACACAGTTTGATAAGGATGAGGAAGGCAACTACAACCTTTTACCGAACCCTAATATCGATACAGGAATGGGTCTAGAGAGGGTCGCCTGTATTATGCAGGGTGTTGATTCTATTTTTGATATAGATACTATGAGATATATATTAGACAAAGTATGTGAAGCGACAAAAACAAAATACAATGTGTCGGAAGAGAAGAATACCTCTATTAGAATTATTACAGATCATATACGATCTATAACCTTTATGGTAGGGGATGGCATACTTCCTAGTAATGAAGGAAGAGGGTATGTTTTAAGAAGACTTTTAAGAAGAGCAGCACGTCATGGAAAAATGCTGGGAATTTCTAAAAGCTTTCTACACCAGTTGGTGGATGATGTCATTAAAATGTACGGTGAAACCTATATGGAGTTAACAGAGAAAAAAGAGTATATTCAAAAGGTTATAAAAGTAGAAGAGGAAAGATTTCAAGAGACAATACATCAAGGATTAGAGATTTTAAATGGATATATAGAAGCATTAAAGAATGATAATACAAACATATTAAAGGGAGAATATGCTTTTAAATTATATGACACCTATGGTTTTCCTTTAGACTTAACAAGAGAAATTTTAGAAGAAGAAGGACTACGGGTTGATGATGATGGCTTCGAAGCTGAAATGACCAAACAAAGGCAACGAGCTAGACAAGCTAGATCAGGTGAAAATGCGGAGGGGTGGAAAGAAGATGCATTTTCAGAGCTTGATAAAGATATTCAAACAACATTCAAAGGATATGAGGACCTAAGGGGAGAAGGAAAAGTGTTGGCCCTCGTATTAAACAATGCCTCTGTAGCAGAAATTAACAAAGATGAGGAAGCTATTGTTATATTGGATGAAACACCTTTTTATGCGGAAGGCGGTGGACAAGTAGGAGACTTAGGTTCAATATATAATGAAGTCTTTGAGGCTACTGTTATGGACACAAAGCCTGGCATTAACAATAGAATACATCAGACTATTAAAGTCAATAAAGGAACATTAAATATAGGTGATATGGTTAAAACTGAGGTAAATGAAACCACTAGAAAAAGCACTGCTAGAAATCATACCGCCACCCATCTATTACATAAGGCTTTAAAAGAAGTAGTAGGTGAACATGTACAGCAGGCAGGATCCCTTGTAACCTCAGAGAGATTACGTTTTGATTTTACTCATTTTGAAGGTTTAACTTCTCAGCAAGTAAAAGAAATAGAAGAAAAAGTAAATCACCAAATTATGAAGAGTTCAGAAGTTGCTTATTTAGAAACCACACCAGTTGAGGCTAAAAAAATGGGTGCGGAAGCTTTATTTGGTGAAAAGTATGGAGAGGTTGTAAGAGTGGTAAAAGTGGGGGATTACAGCATAGAATTATGTGGTGGTACACACTTGAAAAACAGTAGTGAGGTAGGTATGTTTTTAATTATAAGTGAGGCTGGGGTTGCATCGGGTGTAAGGAGAATCGAAGCTGTTACTGGTAATGAAGCCTATAAATATGTAAAACAGCAGCAGGGAACTATACAAAGAACAGGTGAAATTCTAAAAACTCCTGTCAACAATATAATAAATCGAATAGAGGCTATGATTGCCGAAGGAAAAGAAAAAGATAGAGAAATAAATAAATTTAAAGCTCAATTAGCTAGTGGTGCTACGGATGAAATTCTTAAAAATGCACACTTAATTAACGGGGTTAGAGTGATTATTGAAAAGGTAGAAGTACAAAATATAGACGATTTAAGAAAATTAGGGGATGCATTAAAAGAAAAGATTCAGTCTGGTGCTATTGTATTGGCTTGTGAAGTAGATGGAAAGGTTAGTTTTATAGCTACATCTACTAAGGATATCGTTACAAAAGGTGTACATGCGGGTAATATTGTAAAAGAAGCTGCTAAAATTGCTGGTGGTGGCGGAGGAGGACGACCTGACATGGCACAAGCTGGAGGTAAAAATCCTGAAAAAATTCAAGAAGCGCTAGAAAAAGCCTATGAAATATTAAAAAATCAATTAAATGGGTAAAATATTAGAGCATGGATTTCCATGCTCTAGTTTTAATAATTGGATGTAAGGGTACAATATGGTAAAATAGTATTAAATAAATTTAGAAAGGGGAATACCAAATGGGAGATAAGCTTAATCTTACAATGAAGTTTGATTTAGATAAAGAAAAAGAAAGAAAGGCTAAAGAGATTATAATGGAAGTGTACGAGTCTTTAGAAGAGAAAGGGTATAATCCAATTAATCAATTTATTGGGTATATACTATCTGGCGATCCTACATATATTACAAATCATAATAATGCTAGAAGTACTATTAGAGATATAGAGAGGGATGAATTATTAGAAGAACTACTGAAGACATATTTGGAGAAAAATAGGAGTTAATTGGGTTGATAAAATGTAAAATGAGGTTTGCAACTCTTATGTTGCTTCCTATTTTATTACTTCTTAATTTAAATACTGAAATATACGGGGCTAGTAATTCAAAAAATAAAGTAATTATGATTATCATTAATCGTATAGATTTTCATGACTTATATAGTATGCCTTATGTTCATAATCTCATCAATAATAGTAGTATTGGCTTAATGAATACCAGGGCATCAGGTGGTAATAATGACTTTAAGTCCTATGCCACACTAGGATGGGGTATAAGAGCTGAGGCCACAAAGGATACAGCCATATTCTATCCTATAGATTATAAGAATCTACCTATATATGAAAGAAGACAAGGTAATATTGGTGAAGTAAGAGGTCTTATCAATCTAGATATAAGCCCATTAACTAAACAAAATATAAAAGGAGAATATGGCGCTATACCAGGAGCATTAGGTAATGCATTAAAGGAGCATGGCTACAAAACCGTACTTATAGGTAATAGTGACACTGATGTTGCTTTGTTTAGAGAAGCAGGGCTAATAGCTATGAATAGTGAAGGTTATATTAATTATGGAAATGTGGGAGGGGATTTATTAGAAAAAAACCCCCATAAGCCTTTTGGTATAAGAACTAACTATAATTCATTATACAAAGATTTTTTAAAATTTTATCTTAAAGGGAATTTCATTGTTATTGAAACAGGAGATATAAATCGGTTAGAACACTATAAAGCCAATTTAACTGATGAGATGTTTTATCAACATAAACAACAAACCTTAAAGGATATAGATGATTTTATTCATAGAATTGTAGATGCTATTAATTTTAAGGATACAACATTAATGATTGTAACCCCTTATCCATCAGACAGTGCAGCCAGCAAAGGAGAAAGGCTTACACCAATAGTTGTATATGACGGAGGAGCAAATAAGGGATTATTGTGGTCTGCCACAACAAGACGCCAGGGGATCGTTGCCAACATAGATATTGCACCTACTGTTTTATCTTATTTTAATTTACCTCCTGATGGTATGGTAGGAAAGCCTGTTGAAACTGTCAGTGCATCAAATAATATGGAGTTTATACATAAGCTTAATAAAAGAGTAGTTAATACCTCTGTTCAAAGATATAGAGTTCTATACAAATTTGCCGTCTTTCAAATGATTGCTTCTGTCTTAGCACTGTTGGCAATCATATTCAGACAAAAAGTACACGATAAATGGTACAGACTCATATCTTTGATATTACTGGGGACTATTGTAGCTCCATTTACATTATTAATATTACCTTTATTTGGCACATTAACTATTGTACAAAACTATATATTATTGATAGCAATAACTTCTATGCTTGTGCTAATGCTATATATTGTTGGGAAAAAACAGCCTCTAAATATAATATCATATAGTTGTTTTTTGTTATCTTTTAGTTTATTAATAGATATCCTATTAGGTCAAAATTTAATTAAAAATTCTATTTTAGGCTATGATCCAATCATAGGTGCACGTTACTATGGCATTGGAAATGAGTATATGGGAGTATTGATAGGTTCAGTATTAATTTTCACCAGTGCTGTCATGGATAAGTATGATATCAACAAGTATTTTGCAGCTGTTATTTATTTATTTGCTACAATTACTATAGCATTACCTAGTTTAGGAGCCAATGTAGGGGGCACTATTACTGCTGTATTTGCTTTTCTATTTACATTTTTTAGACTCTCAAATAAAAGAATTAACTTAAAGAGTTTAACATATATAGTTATTTCTGTTATAATGGTAATTGTCACCATTGCTGCCATAGATTTATTATTAATGGAGAATAAAAGTCATTTAGCAACAGCAATACAACAAATCCTTTTTAGTGGTCCTATTGTTATATATGAGATTATTGTAAGAAAGGTCACCATGAATTTAAGGGTGATGGGTGTAACTGTTTGGAGCAGAGTACTACTGAGTGCAATAGTTGTTCTAGCTGTACTATTCTATAGACCAGTAGGAATTTTAAAAAAAATAACCACTAAATATCCTAGTATGGCTATAGGGTGGAGTGGAATCATTGTAGCTTGTATTGTGTCTTTTGTTGTTAATGATTCAGGTGTGGTTTCTGCAGCTACCACTGTAATGTTTTTAACTACTACGATTCTATACCTAATTATGGATCTTTTAAATGTGTCAAATGAATAATAAATCTTTTGGCTCTGGATTTTATTTGAGGTGAAGAAATTGGAAAAAGTTTTATTGGGAAACACAGAGTTAATGGTTTCTAAACTTTGTTTTGGTGGATTAACGATGGGGCCTCTACAAAGTAATATGTCTCCTGATGAAGGTGGTAAATTATTATTACATGCCTTTGAACGAGGAATTAACTTTGTTGATACAGCTGAAATTTATGAAACATATCCCCATATAAAAAATGCTTTACATAAGTGGTCCAGGGAGGATGTAGTGATTGCAACAAAGTCCTATGCCTACTCTAATGAAACAGCCGAAGCAAGTTTATCGAAAGCATTGAAGGAAATGGATACAGATTACATAGATATCTTTTTATTACATGAACAAGAAAGTGAATATACTATTAAGGGACATTATGAAGCATTGACCTATTTTTTAAAAATGAAGGAAAAAGGATATATTAAAGCAGTTGGCATATCTACCCATACTATTAAAGCAGTGAAAGCAGCCTTGGAAATTAAAGAGATAGAGGTACTACATCCTATTGTAAATATTGAGGGTTTAGGTATTCAGGATGGAACTATTGAAGAAATGGTAGGTTTATTAAACAAGGCAAATGAGGTGGGTAAAGGGATTTACGGCATGAAACCTTTGGGTGGAGGCAACCTATTAAAAAACTTTGAAGCATGCTTTGATTATGTTCTTAATTTAGATTGTCTACACTCAATAGCCGTAGGAATGCAAACAAAAGAAGAAATCAATGGCAATATAGCTATTTTTCAAGGAAAGAAAATAGATGATAAAACATTAAACAAAATAAAAGAAAAAGAGAGAAAACTTAAAATAGATTATTGGTGTGAATCCTGCGGCAAGTGCATTGAATCCTGTGGACATAAAGCACTAGAAATAGTCAATGACAAATTAGTAGTGAATCATAAAAAATGTGTTCTTTGTGGTTATTGCTCTAAGAGCTGCCCAGAGTTTTGCATTAAGGTGATCTAGGAGGATGTAGTTATGATCAGAATCATGGGTTTAGATGTAGGAGATAAAAGAACCGGGGTAGCTTTAAGTGATTTAATGGGATGGACAGCTCAAGGATTAGAAACAATTGAACGAGTAAGTATAAAAAAAGATATAACTAGAATAGTAGAAATCACTGAGGAATATAAAGTGGAAAAAATTGTTGTAGGACTACCCAAGAATATGAATGGAACAGTAGGCCCACAGGGAGAAAAAGTGATGGATTTTGTTGAAAGACTTAAAAAGAGGGTAAACATAGAAATTGTCTTGTGGGATGAAAGACTTACAACCGTAGCAGCGGAAAAATCTTTGATCAAAGCAGACGTAAGTAGAAAAAAAAGAAAAACTGTAATCGATAAAGTAGCAGCTACTTACATTTTACAGGGCTATTTGGATAGTATAAATAAATAAGTAAAAAATGTTTCTTTTAAATAAATTTGGTATATAATACAATTATATGCTGTTAATATTAATTAGGAGGTTTATGATAATGGAAGAAAATGAAAATATTATAACGTTAGTAGATGAGGAAGGGCAAGAACAGGATTTTGAGGTAATTATGACAATGGATGTAGAAGGACAAGAATATGCAATTCTTGCTGCTCTTGATGAAGGTGAAGATGCAGATGCTTATATCTTTAAAATAATTAAAGATGGTGAAGAAGAGTATACTTTAGTAGCTGTAGAAGATGATGAAGAGTATGAAAATGTTGCAGCTGCATATGAAGCTATTGCAAATGAAGAAGATATGCAATAAAAAATAGATGGGCTTATAAGGTCCATCTATTTCTTTTATTAATACTAAAGCTTGAAATAATGGCGCCAACAAATCCTAAGGTAAGTATAGAGGTAAATATATAAACACTCAACATAGTGTCCATTCCTCTTAAACCTATACCAGACTTAAAGATTATAGGAGGCAAAGATAGTAATCTATTAAATCCTATAAAATAATATAACAAAATTGTTGCTATGATAGGCGTTAGTATGGTGCCCAGAGTTGAAAACAAGAAGGATAACAAACGAGTATAGTTGTTGTATCCCTTTAAATATCCTATTACAGCACCTATAATAGACAGTACTAAATAAATATAAGCGGGATGCATAAAACTTTCTATTTCTGGCAAAAATTCAAGGGCCAGTATAGATAAGGTCATCCCAATGACTAAACCTAAGAACCATCCATGTATTAGATTTAAAAAGATATATTGACTACTTTTCAAAACATGTACCCCCTCCATAGTAATAATAGTGAAAAATAATTTAAATTCTAATTACAAAAGTACGTAGTTTTAGTATAACTAAAGTAGGTGGAAATTATGAAAATAAATATTGATGGTAGTAAAATAGAGGGTATATTTAAAAGAAGAGTTAACAGGTTTATTGCAGAAGTTTTAGTGGATAACAAGATAGAAATTGTTCATGTTGCCAATACTGGTAGAATGAAGGAGCTGTTGACAGAGGGTGCAAGAGTAATTGTTCGAAAAGTAAATATGCAGCATCGTAAAACACAATATGATCTATTGATGGTATATAAAGAAGATACATTAATATCTATTGATTCGAAGCTACCGAATACTATATTACAACAAGCATTTTTGAAGGAAAGAATCCACTATTTCAAAGGTTATACAGATGTAAAAAGAGAAGTAACCTTTGGAAAAAGTAAATTTGATTTCCATATTACTAATAAAGAAACAGCAGCTCTTATTGAAGCTAAATGTGTAACTTTAGTAAAGGAAAATCAGTTGGCATCTTTTCCTGATGCTCCGACAGAACGGGGCAGAAAACATGTATTAGAATTAATAGAAGCTAAAAAACAAGGATTCAGAGCAGCGGTTTTTTTTATTGTTCAAAGGAATGATGCTGTAAACTTTACACCTAATAAGGATATGGACACAGCTTTTTATGAGGCTTGTTTCAGGGCGAAACAGGCAGGAGTGGAATTATATGCTTATAATTGCCATGTGGATAGGGATTATATACAACTACAAGATGAGCTAAAGATAATCCTTTAAAGTATATTTGTAATGCTTTTAGCCTAAATTAATGGTATAATATTCTTAATAAAAATTAGAAATGATTGACAAAAAACAGAGGATATAATATACTATTGTTTGAAAAAGGTTATTATTTGAGAAATGAAGGTGACAAAGTGGATAATCTAATGGATATGTTGAAGGAAAAATTAAAAGAAAAAGGGTATAAGCTGACCCCTCAAAGAAGAGCTACATTAGATATTATTATAGATAACCAAGGTCAACATTTAAATACAGAAGAAATATATGCACTAGTTAAAGAAAAGTGTCCAGAGATTGGACTAGCAACGGTATATAGAACATTACAATTATTAGATGAAATGCAAATGATCTCAAAAATTAACTTGGATGATGGATGTAGTAGGTATGAGCTTAATGATCATGACGAGGATCATCAGCACCACCACTTGATATGCGAAAGCTGTGGTACTATTATAGAAGTTGAATTAGATCTGCTGGAACATTTAGAAGAAGAGATTGAGAAAAACCATGATTTTGAAATTAAAGATCATAAAGTAAAGTTTTTCGGAATTTGTTCTAAATGTAGATAGTCTTGCATATTCTGCAAGACTTTATCTATGTCCAATAGATTGATAAATTCATTGAATTCATACATAACAATATATACTAGAAAAGAGTAATCTTAGAAGTTATATTAAACTTTTAAAACTTGCATATTTAGGTTAAACTACATATTAACTAATAGTTAAGTAGTATTTAGAACTTCAGATAAAAGACTATTATGTTACAATATGTTAAATGTATTAGTGTGCGGATCAACATCCCTATATATAACAAAAAATATGAACGGAGAAAAAAAGGAGTGATTTATTTTGGCAAGAAAACCAGATAAAATAAGAATAATACCTTTAGGAGGACTAAAGGAAATAGGAAAAAACATGACAGTCATAGAGTATAAAGATGAAATGATTATTGTAGACTGTGGCTTAAGTTTCCCAGAGGATGAAATGTTGGGAATAGATATAGTTATTCCAGACATAACCTACCTTATAAAAAATAAAGACAAAATAAAAGCAATATTTATAACCCATGGACATGAGGATCATATCGGAGCATTACCATATGTATTGAAGAAAATCAATGCCCCTATATATGGAACAAGACTAACATTAGGATTAATAGAGGTAAAGTTAAAGGAACATAAATTATCACATGTTCATTTACAAAGAGTAGAGGCTGGAGATACAGTTACTGAAGGGGAATTTAAAGTTGAATTTATTAGGGGTAGTCATAGTATTGCTGATGCATGCCTGTTAGCAATCCATACAGAACTAGGAACTATACTGCATACAGGAGACTTTAAAATAGATTATACACCTATAGATGATAATATGATTGATCTACAAAGAATAGCAGAGCTAGGAAAAAAAGGTATACTGTTGATGATGGCGGATAGTACCAATGTTGAGAGGCCTGGTACCACCATGTCAGAGAGAAATGTAGGAAATACTTTTGACAATATTTTTAGCAATACAAAAAGTAGGATTATTGTAGCCACCTTTGCATCTAATGTCCACAGAGTACAGCAAATAATTAATGCAGCTCATAAGTTCAATAGAAAAGTAGTAATATCAGGAAGAAGCATGGTGAATGTAGCTACTGTAGCCCAAGAGCTAGGTGTGCTGCTTATACCAGATGATATTATTATCGATATTAATCATATGGACAGATATAGTGATGATGAACTTGTTATTATAACTACAGGTAGCCAAGGCGAAACGATGGCAGGATTATCAAGAATGGCAACTTCTGACCATAGAAAGCTTGATATTAAAGCTGGGGATACAGTTGTGTTATCAGCAACACCTATACCGGGTAATGAGAAACTGGTAAGTAGAGTGATCAATCAACTATTTGAAAAGGGAGCCGATGTTATTTATGAAAGCTTAGCTGAGGTTCATGTTTCGGGACATGCTTGTCAAGAGGAGTTAAAGCTAATACACCAATTAGCTAAGCCTAAATACTTTATTCCTGTACATGGGGAATTTAGACATTTAAAACAACATGCTAAATTAGCAGAGACTTTAGGTATGGATAGAGAAAATATTTTCACCATACAGAATGGAAATATAGTTGAAATTACAAAGGATTATGGGAAATTAGCAGGGAATGTTCCTACAGGTCCAGTCCTGGTTGACGGATTAGGTGTAGGAGATGTAGGTAATATTGTTTTAAGAGATCGTAAGCATTTAGCGGAAGATGGTTTGATGGTGGTTGTTGTAACAATAACAAAAGAAGATGGAAAAGTTGCAGCTGGCCCCGACATCATATCTAGAGGATTTGTTTATGTCAGAGAATCTGAAGATTTAATAGATGAAGCAAAACAAGTTGTGAGATCTGCTCTAGAAAGATGTGAAGATCAAAATATAAGAGAATGGTCTGTCTTGAAAAGTGCTATAAGAGATGTACTTAAAGACTTCTTATATGAAAAAACAAAGAGAAGACCAATGATTCTACCAGTAATTATGGAAGTATAAAATTAATTATTAGGATATAAGATAGTCACCACCTTTTATATAAGGGTGGTGACTATTTAGATTATTAGGTGTAACTTAAAATGTTTAATTGCATAGGATAGATTAGTGAGACATATTATATATTTTAACAGGAGGCGGTTAAATGAGTGTATATAATTATGCACATGAATTAGCCAGTGCTTTAAAGGGCAGTAGTGAGTATCAAGCATATAAAAGACTTGAAGCAAAAGTGAAGGAAAATCCAGAAGCAAAAGTTATGTTAGAAGATTTTAGAAAGAGGCATTTTGAAGTTCAAGGACTTCAAATGACGGGACAACAGGTTGAAAATAGTAAAATAAGTGACCTTCAAAATCAACATAAACTTTTAATGCAGAATCCTCTCATTGCTGAATTTATGAGTGCAGAATACAAACTAACTCAAATGATGGCGGATATATACAAAATATTAGGGGAAGCTTTAGACTTAGATTTAGGAGGTATAGAGTAATAGCAATTAGTAGTTTTTGATACTGAATAAATAGACTATATAAACTATTTATTCAGTATTTTTTATGAGAGATTCTTTATATGCTTGTAAATTCTTTTACTACATAATATAATAAAATTTAGGTAATTTTATCTTCTAAGTACTATTAAGCCTTTAGCTTCTTTCAAAAGCTACAGAAAAAGAGACATATTAAACAGGAAAAAAGCTAAAAATAAGATATACTTAAAGTTATTAATACGTGGAGGACACCACGTATTAATTTATGAATAAAGGGGTTGTAATAAGTGAGTAATATTACAGAAAAATATGTAGAAGAATATATAAGAGAATTATTGCCCCCACAGGGAGGACTCTTAGCAGAATTAGAAAACTTTGCTGTAGAAAATCATGTACCAATTATACATAAAGAAGTAGCAGCACTATTGAAAGTTATAACAAAATCTTCTAACAGCAAAAAAATATTAGAAATAGGAACAGCTATAGGGTATTCCAGTATTCTACTTGCCACAGCAGCAGGAAAAGATGGACATGTTACAACGATAGAACGTAATGATAAAATGATAGAAAATGCATTAATTAATATTGAAAAAGCAAAGTTAATTAATAGTATAAAGGTTATACAAGGAGATGCACAGGAAGTTCTGGGTTTCTTACAAGGAAAATATGATTTGATTTTTTTAGATGGTGCAAAAGGTCACTATAAAGAAATGTTAAAGAACTGTATCGACCTATTGAAAGATGGTGGAGTTTTAATATCAGACAATATATTGTTCAAAGGTATGGTGGCTAATGATGATTTAGTACATAGAAGGCAACGAACCATTGTTAATAGAATGAGGGACTACTTACAATATATTTGTAATCACTCTGTATTAGATACTACTATTATCCCAATAGGTGATGGGGTAGCTATAAGTTATAAAAGGCAGGAGGAATTAAAATGAAAAAAGTTGAGTTGTTGGCTCCTGCAGGAGATTTAGAACGATTAAAAGTTGCTATAATCTATGGAGCTGATGCTGTTTATGTAGGGGGACAAATTTTTGGTTTAAGGGCTGCAGCAAAGAACTTTACATTGGAGGAACTGAAGGAGGGTGTTGAATTTGCTCATGAAAGAGGAGCAAAAGTATTCGTAACTGCTAATATCATACCTCATAACGATGATTTAAAAGATCTACCTCAGTATTTAAAGGAAATAGAAAAAACAAGGATAGATGCACTTATTGTAGCAGACCCAGGAACATTTTCTATTGTTAAACAAACACTACCTAATATGGAGATACACATAAGCACTCAAGCAAATACTACTAATTATACTACTGTTAACTTTTGGCATAGTCTAGGAGCAAAACGTGTGGTTTTAGCTAGAGAATTATCTTTTGGTGAAATAAGAGAAATTAGAAAAAATGTTCCTGAAAGTGTGGATTTAGAAGCCTTTATACATGGTGCTATGTGTATTTCCTACTCAGGTAGATGCTTATTAAGTAATTATATGGCGGCACGAGATGCTAATCGCGGAGAGTGTGCTCAGCCGTGTAGATGGAAATATCACTTAGTGGAGGAAAAAAGACCAGGAGAATATATGCCCATTGTAGAAGATGAACATGGTACATATTTTATGAACTCTAAAGATTTATGTATGATTGAACATATACCACAGGTAATTGAGTCAGGAATTACTAGTTTGAAAATCGAAGGTAGAATGAAGACAACTTACTATGTAGCAACTGTAGTAAGAGCTTATCGTATGGCAATTGATAGTTATTATGACAACCCTAAAACACCCAAGTGTTCCTCGGAATGGCTGGAAGAAATTAAAAAAGCTAGTCATCGTGATTTTACCACCGGATTTTATTTTGACAAACCAGATGATAAGGAACACCATTATGGTGACACATCCTACATAAGAGGATTCAGCTTTATAGGTGTTGTTAAAGATTATAATGAAGAAACCAAGATAGCTACTATCCAGCAAAGAAATAGATTCTTTAAGGGAGATCAGATAGAAATTATCGGACCCCATAGCAGGGTGATAAAAATGACCATTGATGAAATGTGGGATGAGGAAAATAATGAAATAGAGGTCGCACCTCACCCTAAGCAAGTAGTAAAATTTAAAATACCAGAAAAAGTAGCACCTTATTATATAATTAGGAAAGAAGGGAATGAAGAAAAAAGTGAATAGACCGATTCTTATAGGAATTGCAGGGGGGACGGGATCGGGAAAGAGTACCGTTGCCAATGCTATATTTAAAAGTCAACCTGAAAAAAACATAGCCATCATTCAACAGGACTCTTACTACAAAGACCAATCTCACCTAACCTTAGAAGAGAGAATTAACACTAATTATGATCATCCTTTGGCTTTTGATACGGAGCTTTTAATAAAACATTTAGACATGCTCTTACAAAACAAGGCCATAAACAAACCAATTTATGACTTTGAAAGACATACACGAAAAGAAGAAACGGAAATAGTACAACCTAGAGATATTATTATATTAGAGGGAATTATGATATTAGATGATCCAAACACAAGAAAAATGCTGGATATTAAAATCTTTGTAGATACAGATGCTGATGTTAGAATTATAAGAAGAATAGTGAGAGATATTAAAGAACGGGGCAGAACCCTAGATTCAGTTATAAGTCAATACTTAACTACTGTAAGACCTGCTCATCTGCAATTTGTAGAGCCTAACAAAAAATATGCTGATATTATTATTCCGGAAGGTGGCTTTAACCAGGTAGCTATAGATATTATGACTGCCAAGATTCAATCTATCATTGAAGGAAGAAATAAAAGTAAGTAGTTTAATCCTCTGTATATTTGGTGATAATAACAAAAAATATACAGAGGAGTTTTTTATGAGTCGAAAACTTAAAAAGACACAAGTTCAATATAGATCTAGTTCCAAAAAGAGACTGTTGTTTATGGGGTGCACCGCATCCTTTGTTATATCACTATTGGTGGTTAGACTATTTTATATACAAATAATACAACATGATTTTTATACTGCGGAAATAAACAAACAAAGAGAGATTAGTATACCTATTAATAGTGGTAGAGGCATTATTTTAGATAGGAATTTAATACCTTTAACAGATAGAAGTACTGAAGGTGTTGTAGTAATATTTCCTAAACTATTTAATATTAATGAAGAAAATATTAAACTATTACAGGAAATAACTAATAAAAATTATTCGGAGTTAATGCACATTTTTAGCACCTCCAATCATGCTATAGAATTAACTAGTAAAGTAGATGTAGATTGGCAGGAGGAAAGAATACTAAATACAAGAGGTTTATTTATAATTGAAAAAACACAAAGGTATGAAGAAAGACAGCTCTTAACACATGTACTAGGATATATAAGCCAAATAGAGCATATAGGCATGGCTGGACTCGAAAAATCATTAAATCCAATTTTGATGGGGAACCCTACTAGGAGTCTAGCTATTACTTTAGATGGAAGAAAACGTGTATTACCAGGAGAGGGTATCTCCATAGTGAATACACCAAACACTCAACAAAATGTTAGACTTACCATAGATTATCATATACAAAAGATAGCCGAAGAAGTTATGGATCAATATAATAGAGATGGGGCTATTGTGATCTCGGAGATAGAGACAGGAGAAATATTATCCATAGTTAGCAGGCCTACTTATGACCCTAATAATATAACTATGCATATAACTAGCGAGGGAGATGAATTATATAATAAGGCAGTACAAATGACTTTTCCGCCAGGATCAATATTTAAAATAGTTTTAGCTGCTGAAGCCTTAGAAAAAGAAGTTATTACATTAGAGTCAGAATTTTATTGTGATGGCTCTCAAAAGGTAGGTAATATAGAAGTAAAGTGTAATGTCCACAGTCCGGAAGAATATGGATATATAAGTCTAAAAGAAGCATTTGCAAAGTCATGCAATTCGTTTTTTATTCAGCTAGGACAAAAGTTAAGTGCACAAAATATCATAGAGATGGCTAAAAGTCTGGGACTGGAGGAAAAAGTAAATATAGGATTATTAGAAGAAGAAAAGGGAGTACTACCCAGTGGCGACCACTTATTAGGACCTGTTATAGGAAATATCTCTATAGGTCAAGGACCTATAGAAGTTACACCTATACAAGTAAATCAAATGACACAAATAATAGGGAACAATGGTGTGAAAAAACCTTTATATTTGTTAAAAGATATATTAAAAGAATATGAAGTAATGGAAGAATTTGAAAAAAAAGATTCTAGTGTAGTATTGTCTAAAGAAAACAGTAAAAAATTACAAAAAATAATGCAAGAAGTTATGACTGAAGGGACAGGAAGAAATGTTGGAGAACTTAGCGCTATTACTGCTGGCAAGACTGGGACAGCACAAGCTTCAAAGAGGGGAGAACATATTCTACATGCTTGGTTTACTGGTTACTACCCTGTAGAACAACCTCAATACGCAATAACTATTTTCGTGCAGGAAGGCGGATCTGCTGGGACAGTAGCAGTGCCTATATTTAAAGAAATAGTAGAAAGAATGATAAGTATAGAGTATTTAGACGGTGAATAGAAATAGAATCACCGTTTATTTTTTTGCAAATTTCTATTTTAAAACTTCAACGTACATGCACATATATCCTCTCAACAACATAGTATTTAAAGTGACCTATTATATAGGTTTTTAAGGGGGATGATAGACATGTGGGCATTACTGATGGAGATACTATCAGTTGCGGCTAAACCTTTGTTATTTGGAGTATCCTATGTTTCTAACAACATATCTTTTCCACAACCATTGACTCTTGAAGAAGAAAAAAAATACTTGGAACTTTATGAGCAGGGGGATGAAGAGGCAAGAAATATACTAGTGGAGAGAAATTTACGTTTGGTTGCTCATATCGTTAAAAAATATGGAAATATTGGAAGTGAAGCGGACGATCTCATATCCATAGGAACTATAGGGTTAATTAAAGGTATAACGACATTTGATAGAAGTAAAGGAACAAGGTTAGCCACCTATGCAGCACGATGCATAGAAAACGAGATTTTAATGACTATACGTGCGAGCAAAAAAATAAAAACGGAAGTATCTTTACAAGACCCAATAGGAGTAGATCGTGAAGGCAATGAAATTTCCCTTATTGATATTTTAGGAACAGAAGCTGATGAGGTAATTAATGAAGTAGAACTGAAAATGCAGATAAAAAAGCTGTATGCAAAGATGGCTACAGTATTAAAGAAAAGAGAGTTAATGGTTTTAGAATTGAGGTATGGTATATGTAATGGTGGGAGTAAAACTCAAAGGGAAATAGCTAAAATGTTAGGAATTTCTAGATCCTATGTTTCTAGAATAGAAAAAAGGGCAATTAAAAAGCTATTTAAGTCTTTTGATCATCATAATTAAATAAGAAGAGCTAAAAGTATCTAGACTTAACTGTCTAGATATTTTTTTATTAAAGAGTTTACTGTCGAAAGCATGTCGAAAAAAACATAAAATTCAATATATTGTAAAAACAAAAGGAAAAACTGCTGAAAATGTTGAAATCAAGCTATTTCCAAGGAAATGAACTTCAAGTTTAAATATCATGTAATATTTACCAAAGTATTTATGATATAATACATACTAGAAGCAAGAGTTCAAAAGTACCAATTTATAAAACAAGGTAGGGATTTTGATGAAGAATAATAAATCCACTCATGTGGGTATGAGGGTCTGTAAAAAATGCAAAACATATATACATGAAAATAGCCTGTACGATTACTGTAACAAATGTTATGGGAAGGTAGAGGAAATCTTTGAAAAAATAAGAATATATCTAAAGGAGTATCCAGGTGCCACCGCTTATGAAATGCAGGAAAGATTAGGAATACCAGCCCATGTAATTAATAATTTTGTTAAAGATGGTAGGTTGGAGGAAATACCTAATGAATATTTAAATGTAGAATGTATGAGATGTAAGTGCCTATTATTATCTGCTCATCATAAATACTGCCCTGCATGTGAGGTGGAAATTCATAAAGAATTAGAAAATGCAAAACAATATTACATGAGCAAATGTAATGAAGGAGATGCTAAAGGAAAAATGAGGTTCAAAATTCATGAAAGAAATAAATAAAGATTTATAATATCTTCAATGAAATATGCCTTGATAGGAAATAATAACTTCGTGAAGATATTTAACTATTGAAAATAATATGAGGTGATAAAATGAAACTTTTGACTCCAGATATATATGTAGAGTCGGTACTACATTTAGATTTACAAAAATTAAAGGATCGTAAAATTAAAGGATTAATTATTGATATCGACAATACTTTAGTAGCTTGGGACATAAAATATGCCAGTGAGAAAACCAAGGAATGGTTACTTAATCTAAAAAAAGAAGGCTTTGAAGTATGTCTTGTATCCAATAACACTGAGGATAGAGTAGTAAAGTTTAATGAAGAACTGAAATTACCAGCTATTCACCGTGCTACCAAGCCAAGAAGAGGTGCCTTTAAAAAGGCAATGAAAACTATGAAAACAAATATCAATAACACTGCTGTTATAGGAGACCAAATTTTCACAGATGTTCTAGGCGGGAATCGCATGGGTCTATGCACAGTACTAGTTGTTCCGATAGAAAGCAAAGAATTCTGGTGGACAACCTTTGTAAGAAGAGTAGAAAGACATGTGTTAAGAGTAGTTTTAAAAGAGCATGGAGGGGAGAAGTAAAATGAAGGCCATTAATGGGGGGACAAAAGCCGTCTGTCTGATAGGAGATCCAGTAGAACATAGCTTTTCACCAATAATACATAACTATGGTTTTAAAAATCTCAATATAAATGCAATTTATATCAACCATAGGGTAGAGAATTCAAATCTAAAGTCTGCTATGGAGGGTATAAAGGCTTTAGGATATTTGGGCTGTAATGTTACCTATCCCCATAAAATAGAAGTAATGAAATTTCTAGATGATTTATCCCAGGAGGCAAAATTGATAGGTGCTGTCAACACCATTAGAAATGATAATGGAAAGCTTACTGGATACAATACAGATGGCTTAGGCTTTGTTACAGGGTTATTGAGAAAAGGAATAAATTTAAACGGAAAAAAAATCTGTATATTAGGTGCTGGAGGTGCTGCTAAAAGTATAGCAGTGGCTCTGGCTATTCATTTTGACTGTATTATTACTATCTGTAATAGAAGTATGGAAAAAGCCATGGAAATTATCGATACCATCAACAATATCCAGGAAACTCCTTCTAGTCAACATCATTATATAACCTCCGATGAAATAGATACCTATAGTATGGATGTGTTGATCAACTGTACTCCCGTAGGTATGGTTCCCAATATAGATAATATTCCATATGAAGATAAGATAATATTCCATAAGGATTTAATTGTAAGTGATATCATATACCAACCCTTTGAGACAGCTCTGCTTAAAAAAGCTAAATTAGCAAACTGTACTATACATCATGGCATTGACATGTTAATAGACCAAGGTATATTGGCTTTTGAGATATGGACAGGGGAAAAGTTAGATTTTGAAGAGATAAAGGAATTGCTTGTTGAAAGGATTTATGGTGAATAAAAAGCAAGAAATTTTTTTGAGTAATACTTTCCTGACTTATCTCCAGACCTATAGGAAAACATATTTCCTATAGGTTTTTTGTTGGTAAAAAATATGTAAAAAAATATACAAATAAGAAGGAAATTGACAAATTAAGGAGAATAAATAACGTATGATACTACTATAGTCATATGATGACAATTTTAAATAAAGAACAGATGAACTACAGATATAGATGGACGCTTTAAGCTGTAGGGATGTAGTAGCGTAACCGGCTAATGATATTAAGAATATTATTAGCCTTATTTAATACCCTTACAAATAAAAAGAAATTATGGTGATGGAAAAGTGGAAAAAGTTAAAAGTAAGCGTTTAGGAGATTTGCTACTGGAAGTTGGAATAATTACGAAAGAGCAGTTAAATCATGTCCTTAATTTGCAAAAATCTACTGGTAAAAAACTAGGTGAAATTTTAATTGAGGAAAACATTGTAGAGGAAAGTCAGATTATTGAGGTTTTAGAATTTCAATTGGGCATACCACATATGGACTTGCAAAAATATTTTATAGATCCTGAAATACCTAGAATGATCAGCGAAAATCTTGCTAGAAGATACACATTAATACCAGTAAAAAAGGATAGAGGTAAACTCATTGTAGCAATGACAGATCCCTTAAATATATTTGCTGTTGATGACCTTAAAATTACGACAGGCCTTACTATTGAGCCGGTAATTGCCACGAAGCAGGATGTTTTAGATGCTATTGAGCAACACTATGAAACTGAAAGTGCTGAAAAGGCTCTTGAAGAATTTAGAGAGAACTACCAGATTGAAGATGTAGAAGAACTTGATGAAGATACATTGAATGAAATAAATAATGCTCCTGTAGTTAAATTAGTGAATTCTATTATTAAACAAGCTATTCATATGAGGGCTAGTGATATTCACATAGAGCCCATGGAAAAAATTATAAGGGTAAGAATTAGAGTAGATGGAGAGTTGCAAGAAGTAATGACACCGGCAAAATCAAGTCACTCTGCTATTGTTACCAGAATTAAAATTATGAGTAAAATGAATATTGCTGAAAAAAGGTTACCACAGGATGGAAGAGTTGAAACACTAATAGATGGACGTGATATCGATCTGCGAATTTCTGTACTTCCTACTGTCCATGGAGAGAAGATAGTAATAAGGTTACTAGACAGAAGCGGGTTTCTATTTTCTAAACAGCAATTAGGATTTACACATCATAATTTGAATATTTTCGAAAAAATTATTCAAGTGCCAAATGGTATCCTATTGGTTACTGGTCCTACAGGAAGTGGTAAAAGTACTACACTATATACTATTTTAAGAGAACTTAATAAAATTAATAAAAATATTATTACGGTAGAGGATCCTGTAGAATACCAATTAGAAGGCGTTAATCAAGTACAGGTTAACAATAAAGCAGGCCTGACCTTTGCCAGTGGACTAAGGTCCATTCTAAGACAAGACCCTGATATTATCATGATAGGTGAAATTAGAGATACTGAAACAGCTCAAATTGCTGTTAGGGCTGCTATTACTGGACATTTAGTATTAAGTACTATGCATACAAATGACACAGCCTCAACAGTAACACGGCTAATGGATATGGAAATAGAGCCGTATTTAGTATCTTCCTCTGTTAATGGAGTTATTGCACAACGTTTAGTAAAAAGAGTATGTACCAATTGCAAAGTAGCTTATGAGGCAGAACCAACAGAAAAAAAAGTTTTGAAAATAGATGAAAATCAAGCAATTAACCTTTATAAAGGAAGCGGATGCCATCTCTGCAATCATTCTGGCTACAAAGGTAGAATAGCTATACATGAAATCATGGCGGTAAATAGTAGGATTCGTGGACTTATAGATGAAGGTGCTAGTATTGATAACATAAGAAAAGTGGCTATAGAGCAAAATATGATCTCGTTATTTGACAATGCTAGAGAGCTGGTTATGGAAGGAACTACAACCATTGAGGAACTCTTAAGAGTAAGCTATACCTTAGAATAGGAGGTAAAAGATGGATTTTACAGAATTAGCAAAAAAAACAATGGAGATGAAGGCATCGGACTTACACCTCACAGTAGGTATTCCCCCCACTGCAAGAATTAATGGTAATTTACAGCCAGCAGGAGCTACTCCTCTATCATCTCAAGATATCTTATCTTTAACACAGCAAATGCTAGATGAGGATCAAATGAAACTATTACTGGACAAAGGCGAGATAGACTGTTCTATATCGGCTGCTAGCCTGGGAAGATTTCGAGTAAATATATTTAAACAAAGAGGAAGCTATAGTATGGCCATTAGAGTAGTGGCATCTAAGATACCTTCAATGATAGAATTAGGATTACCCCCTATTATAAAGACATTAGCAAAAAAGCAAAGAGGACTTGTTTTAGTGACTGGACCAACAGGTAGTGGCAAGTCTACTACATTAGCAGCTATGGTGAACCAAATAAACCAGGAACGGAATTGTCATGTTTTAACTTTAGAAGATCCTATTGAGTATCTGCATAAGCATAATAAAAGTATTGTAAATCAAAGAGAAATAGGCCATGATTCTCTAGGATTTCCCAATGCTTTAAAATCTGCATTAAGGCAAGATCCGGATGTAATTCTGGTTGGAGAGATGAGGGATCTTGAAACCATTAGCACAGCACTAACGGCGGCTGAGACAGGGCATCTTGTTTTATCTACGTTGCATACAATAGGAGCTGCCAAAACGATAGATCGAATTATTGATGTTTTTCCATCACATCAACAACAGCAAGTTAAAGTCCAGCTAGCTTCTGTGATTGAGGGTGTCGTGTCGCAACAGTTAGTCTCTAATAAAGACCAAGAAGGTAGAACTGCTGCTTTTGAAGTCATGATAGCAACAGCAGCTATTAGAAACCTTATTAGAGAAGGCAAAACCCATCAGAT
The DNA here is from genome assembly GCA_020832135.1 of Clostridiaceae bacterium. Classification (GTDB taxonomy): domain Bacteria; phylum Bacillota; class Clostridia; order Peptostreptococcales; family Natronincolaceae; genus JAFIFG01. The sequence goes on along the minus strand of JAFIFG010000111.1, from coordinate 13,542 downwards.
TCAGAATTCCATTCAGACAGGAACTCAAATAGGCATGCAAACGATGGATAATTCTTTAATACATCTCTATCATCAAGGAACTATAACTAGAGAAACCCTATTATCTCATGCTATAGATATAGAATCGGTTAAAAGATTGATAGGGGTACTATAATGTTGTTATTTCTCCATATTAATTTAAAAGGTGATGAGGCTGATGCCAATATATAAGTACGAAGCTGTTCTTCAGCAGGGTAAAAAGATAAAAGGAAAATACGAAGGAAAAAGCGAAGAAGAAGTTCTCCAAGTGATTCGCCAGCAAAGAGCTATTCCCATTACCATAAAGGAAGTCATCGAAAAAAATAGTATTACTGAAATCGAATTATTTAACCCAGTTAGTATAAAAGATTTAGCAATATTTTGCAGGCAATTTTATACTATGTTAAATGCTGGTGTCGCCATTATTACTTGTTTAGATATTTTAAGACAACAAACAAACAATAAAAAGCTTAAGAGAATTCTTGGAGAAGTTTATGAGAATGTTCAAAAAGGAATGACCTTTTCTGAAGCCCTTAAAAAGCATACAGAGGTTTTTCCAGAACTCTTGATTAATATGACGGAGGCGGGAGAAGCTAGTGGGAACCTAGATACCATTATGGATCGAATGGCTTCTCACTATGAGAAGGAGCATAAAATAAATAACAAAATAAAAGGGGCGATGGTGTACCCAATTATTTTAAGTGTTGTTTCAGTTATGGTGGTTATTTTTTTATTAACATTTGTAATGCCAACCTTTATGAGCATGTTTACTGGCAGTGGTGTAGAATTACCTATGCCAACTAGAGTTTTACTAGCTATTAGTGATGGGTTACAACGTTATTGGTATATTTTTCTATTAGGCTTAGTATCCATAATAGCTGGAGGACAGTATTATTTAAAAACAAGTGCTGGCAAATGGACTGTTAGTAAAATTAAGCTTAACATTCCAATTGTTAAGGATACTACTATCAAAGTAATCACTTCGCGGTTTGCTAGAACGTTGGCTACCTTAATCTCCAGCGGGGTGCCACTTATACAATCCTTAGAAATAGTTGCAAAAATAGTAGGTAATAAAGTGGTTGAAAAGGGTATAAATGAAGCAAAGGAAGAAATCAGTAAAGGCTATAATCTTTCAAAGCCTATTCAAGAGATGGGAATTTTCCCTCCTATGCTGTACTCTATGATTCAGGTGGGGGAGGAATCAGGTGTTTTAGATACCATTCTAGAAAAAACAGCCAATTTTTATGATGAAGAAGTAGAGATAGCCATTCAAAAAATGACCACTTTGATAGAACCTATTATGATTGTTGTGATGGCTTTGTTAATCGGATTTATTGTAATTTCTATGGTATTACCAATGTTTGATATGATGAATACAGTATAACAAAGCTCAAGTAAAGAAGGGACTGGTAATGTTTAAAACACACATGGGCAAAAGGATATCTAAAGAAGGTTTTACACTCTTAGAGTTGGTTGTATCTTTGGGGTTTTTAATGACTATTTTAGTTGCTTTTCTTTCTTTATTTCTCTTTATTTCTCAGAATACAACGATAAATAAAGTAGAACACCAACTAAATATGTTAATTACAAATGAGATTGAAACCTTTCGAGGAATGAAATACGATGATATTATTGAGCTATATAGAAAGACATCCAATAACCAAACGGGTTCTATAGATAGTGGTCTTTTACAAAACTATAGAATAGAAAATGGAGTACTTATTAAAGAAACGATGGAAAAGTACCTGATACAAACCTATATTTCCTTTATAGTGGATGATATGATACCAGTAGAAGATAGTGCAGGCTATAATCCATGGAGCAGACATACTTATAGCTACTTTAATGTAAGAACTATAGTAACCCATACATCCTTTGGAAGAAGCTTAGAAAGAGAGACCTTTATAGCTGATGAAAATAGAAGGGAAATACTAGAAGGTGGAAATTTGCTGGTTGAATTTCAGGATGGATGGGATTTATCCCCCCTTAGCGTTCCTGGCATAAAAGTAGATTTATTAGATGAAGAGGACAAGCTTATTATGACCCAATACACTGATGGACGTAGCGGCAATATCTTATTTGCAGAAATACCAATAAGTGAAGATGAAGATAGTGAAAGTTATAGGGTTAAGATTTTTCCAGAGAACTATGGGTTAATGTTAGATCCAAAACAAGATGGCATGAATTGGAATGTGACGATAGAAAATTACAAAACTTCTATTTTTCCCACTGATGGTAGCAAATTAAGGTTACAGCCTCCGAGTCTTTTAAAGATAACATTTAGGGATTGGCTAGAAGCGGAAGAACCACTAATTCTTCTATCTGGAATTGATGCACAATTAGTGACCCGCCATGAACCACGACTTACCTTTCCTAATGTAAGTAAGCTCATCAATGGCAATGAAATTACACTAAAGAATATATGGCCTATGGGGGGAGCAGAAGATGGTGGGTATGGACTTCGAATTTTAGTGGAGTATATTGTGGTAGAGGAAGAAGAAGAAGCATTAAAAACAATGGAATACATTGTTGATGGGGAAAATAATTCGGAAGTCTGGAATGGTAGATTTTCTTATTCGAGGGAAAGCAAGGTTTTAAACATTTCCTTAAAAGAGCTAACTCCTGCTAATACTTGGTGGGAATAAGAAAAGGAAGGATAGAGGAAGTGAAGTCAATAAAAAGCGATAAAAACAACAGAGGATTTACTTTAATAGAGCTACTTGTGACTTTAGGGCTAGTGGGAATTGTCATGGCACTAGCATATCAATTGTTCTTCTTTGGGTTAAATTCTTGGCATAACAGCAATGATACAGCTGAAGCCATAGCTACGGGTCAGCTTCTACAAACCTATGTAAGTCAAGAGGTTCGAGAAGCTACTAAGGCAGTAGAAGAAGAAAGTGCTATAGAAGTTCAAGGTGATTGTTTGATTATCTATACCTATGCCTATTCTCAACAGGAAGAGGCACCACAAAAAGTAGTCTATGATTATATGGCAGAAGAGCAAAAGCTACATAGAAAAGTTTATTTAGCCGAAAATCACCAGTATCCCTATCAATATACAGCATCTTTTTCTACTTCTACAGTATTTCATAATATTATAACAGAGGAAGCCCCCTTTACAGTGATAGAAGAGGGGCGGAGGTTAGTGCTAATCCTTCGATTTGAGGGTTTTTCCAATAGGGGAAATACCTCTAAGATTGAATTAAGATATACTGTACGAGGGAGGGAGACCTATAGTGATTAAAAACAAAATAAAGGAAACCAAAGGATTTATGATGGTGTTTGTGTTAATTATTACAGCAGTTCTCATTATGCTAGGTACAGTAGCTATGACAACAATGGTAAATCAAAATAAATTGATAGGTATGCAACGAAGAAATGAGGGGGCCTATGCATCCTTAGAGGCTGGAACCAATCGATTTCTATTCTTTCTTGGAGTAGATCCCTTTTTCTATAGGAAGACACCTAATACCTTTTTAGAAGCTGATGGCACATTGAAAGTAGTTGAATACGGTGAGGGCTATTATACAGTAGAGGTTCTAAAGGATGAATACCCCCTAATAGAAATAGAGACCACATACTATGAAAATGAAGAAGTAGTGGATAGATTACAAACCATCTTTCGACGGAGAAACTTCACTGAAACCCTATACCTCTCCAATGATGATGAAAATGTTTGGTGGGGATCCCAAGATGAGATGTATGGTCCAGTTCATACGAATGGAAGCTTAAACATTCAAGGAACACCACAGTTTCATGGTCCCGTAACCTATAGTAGGGAGGGGGGATTAAACGATACCACGAGTGGAGCTAATCATAAATCCATTTACCGATATCATGACGGTCTACCTCCCCAGCGGATAGAGCCATTACTTTTTCCAGATGTACAGGAACAATTCAGTAGTGTTGATCAACAAACCAAGAGTGGATGGCATATCTACTATGGAACAGTTGAGATTGAATTAAAAGGCACTAGCTATGATATTCGATTTTGGGAAAATGATAAATGGGGTAATTGGACTTATAATAAAGCATTACCTGCAAATGGAGTTATCTATGTAAAAAATGGAGAGGGGCAGCAAGGGGAGACTCCAGGAAATGTCTATAATCCCTATATTTCAGTGATTAACCACTATGGAAGTAGCAGAGAGGTAACGGAAGAAGACTTTTGGAATTATGATAAAAAAATAAGATATACTCGCGGAAGTCAAGTATACGAAGTAGGATTAGGAGAATTTTATCACGATGCTAGGAATACACGAAGAGTTCTATGGTGGTGGACTAATGTAGCTTTCCCTAGTTTTATTCCTTCCAGTGCCTATGACACTTTAAAAAGTCAAGCTGAAGCAGAATGGAATAATTTCACAAACCATCAAATCAAAGAACTGTATCAAAACATAAAGAAAAGCAACTATTATGGCAATGCATTCATTTCTGGTAAACTAGATGCAACTTTAACAATAGTAACGGACAACAACATTTATATCAAAGAAAATGGTGTAGAATATGCAAGCATTCAATTCAAAAAGGTTCCAGAAAATCCTACTAATAACCAATTAGTAAGGATGGAAGCACTGGAAACAAGGAGAAATATGCTAGGACTAATTGCTAACCAACATGTATACATTGATCACCACAACGTAAATAATGATGTAACCATACATGCTGGAATTTTCGCTGGTGAATCCTTTGGTTATGAATTTTTTCGTGAAAAGAAACGAGGAACAATTATTCTGAGAGGCTCAATCACACAAAATATTAGAGGTCCCGTAGCTTTAGCAAACAATACCGCTGGTTTTGCCAAAGACTATGCCCACGACCCTCGCATGACCAACGATACACCACCTCATTTTATAGAACCAGCCAATGACTCTTGGACTATCATTGAGCAAAGAAGGGTAAGATAAATAAAAAACATATTAAGGGAGGTGAGGTAACAAAAAAGAGTAAAGGAGCAGTATGCATTCATAATACATTAAAAACAAGGAGGAAAATGGGATGATTAAAATGTTTACAAAAAGATTAAAAAACAAAAAAGGATTTACTCTAGTGGAATTGATTGTGGTTGTTGCTATTTTGGGTATTTTGGCGGCTGTGGCGGTGCCAAGGTTAGGTTCTTCGAGAACTAATGCTGCTAACACTGTGCATAATGCCAATGTTAGAACTCTTCAAAGTGCGGCGATGATGTATCTTGCAGATGAAGGCAATCCAAATGAAGAAGAAACGTGGGATGGTGAAAGTGATAATGAAGACTGGAAAAAATATTTACAAGAATGGCCAGATGTGCCTAAAGGGGCTCAAGATCTTGATGATAGTGCTTCTTATAAAGTCACAATAGATAAGGACGGAAGTGTTGAAGTAGAGCCAGCAGCAATTAACCTTGATGGAACTGATGGTGAAGTTTAATAGATAATGGTCTTATATAAAGTGAGAAATGATACTGTTATTTGTCCATACTGTATTTTATAGTATTATGCTGAAGAGAAGGAGTTCTTTTCAGCGTAATACCTAAGTTTTGTTACCTAAGAAAAAGTTATATGCTTAACAGTCATGAATTCTAGTCTATAACATTTTCTTAGGTAATAAATAAAAATGCAAATTATAATAACAAGGAATTTAAAGGAGAATGTTATAATGACTGCTATATTTATTTTCATCATAGGCCTTTTCATAGGCTCTTTTCTAAATGTATGCATCTATAGAATCCCAAGAGAAGAGTCTATTGTTTTTCCCTCTTCTCATTGTACGAAGTGCAATACTCGTTTAAAACCCTATGACCTAATACCTGTTTTTAGTTATTTAGCTTATGGTGGAAAATGTAAGTCTTGTAGAGAAAGGATTTCTCTCCAGTATCCCATTATAGAAAGCTTAAATGGACTTATTTATCTATTATTATATCTTCAATTTGATTTAACTATACACTTTGTTTTTTTTGCTATATTAAGTAGTCTCTTAACTACAATTAGTGGTATAGATTATCATCATCAAATTATTCCCGATGGTTTGGTGCTGATAGGGGTGGTTATTGGAGTTTTCTATATAGGGTATTTAAAACTAATGACACCACAGACTATAACATTAATAGACCACATTGTAGGTGGGTTAGTTGGAGGAGGAGTCTTGCTATTGCTTGCTATAGCCTCTAAAGGTGGCATGGGAGGTGGGGATATTAAGTTAATGGCAATGTTTGGTCTATGGCTAGGCTGGAGATTATCTTTACTCACTCTATTCTTGTCCTTTGTCATGGGAGGCATAGTAGGGGTGCTATTTCTTCTTCTCAAGTTAAAAGGTAAAAAAGATGCGATTCCCTTCGGACCATTTATATGCTTAGGGGGGATGGCTAGTCTACTATACGGAGAAAGAATTTTAACTTGGTATCTACAAATGTTTTATAGATAAATTCAGTGGTAGAGTTTAAGGAAAAAGGGGGAACAGCTTTTGCAAAAACAGCTATTTAGTTTATTGGAGGGAAACAGTCTATCTATAGATATAGGCAATTATCAAATCAAAATCATAGAAGGAAGGCAACAACTTCAACAAATAAAAGTGAAACAGGCATGGCAGATGAATACACCTGCTGATAGTTATCAAGATGGTCAAATCATTAATTTAGAAAGGCTAAGAGAGGTTATTTATAGCCATATTAGCAAGGAGAATATCAAGGCTAAAAACGTTGTGTTTACCTTAGATAGTACATCTGTTATTAATAGAGAGATCTTATTACCGCCAGCAAAGCCCAAAGAACTTGAGAGTATGCTGGAGTATGAACTACATCAGCATATGCCTGTAGACTTAAAAGAATATGTAGTTCAAAAGAAAATAATAGGAGAAACAGAGGTGGATGGGATAAAAAAGATAAAAACACTTGTAACAGCAATGCCTAAAATTATAGTGGAAAATTACATTCAATTAGCAAATAACCTCTATTTAAAGCCAAAGGCATTAGATGTGCATTTTAATTGTTTGGACAAGTTCTTGGGCTTAAAGGGTAGCATAAATGATAAAAGACAATTAAATACTTCGACTTTGGTGTTATTGGGAATAGGACACGATAGTATACAACTGACCCTCATGGAGGAAGGAAAACATGAATTTAACCGCTTACTAACTATAGGGAGCAAAGAGATAGACTTAAATATAGCAAACTCCTTTAACCTTACTTTGCAGGAAGCACAGGATAAGAAACACCGAATTGCCCCTATATATGAAGAAGCTGAAGATATAACCATGAATATAGTAATAGAAATGGTACGAAATACAGTTGATCAGTGGATCAATGAAATTGATAGAGTATTTAAGTATTATACCAGTAGAAGTGCAGGAAATCGTATAGAAGGAATACTGCTTTATGGTGGAGGAGCAAAATTGAATGGTCTTAGTGAATACTTGGAAAATTATTTTGATATTCCCACTTCTTTAATTGATAAAGTAAGCGATGTGTGCTGTGAAGGTATAGAGAAGGAATTTCAAGTTGCAGAGTTTGTTAATGCCATCGGCGCCATCATCAGAAGGTAGGGGGGAAATAGATGCGGGACTTTAATTTTTTTGAGCCTTACATAGATAAAAAAGAAACAGAAGTTACTAGAAAACAATTTATCCTTTATATTGCAACAACTGCAATCGTAATAGCCGCTCTCTTTTATCCTTTAGTCAATATCTTTCAACAGCACCGAATAAAGGGATCTATTACTGCTATGCAGATGTCACTAGAGGCGGATGAAACCTATGAAAAGATCCAAAGGATAGAAGAAAAACAGCAGCGTATCAATAGAAAAGTAACGAAGTTGGCGACCTTAACGGAAATGGAAGAAAACTTAAAGCAGCAATCCTTTATTGATGACCAGCTAATGTATACCATTACGGGAACAATACCACAGGAAATCTTTTTTGAAAGACTAACCTTTACAAACAACATAGTGGAGATACAAGGATATGCAGTTGATAAAGCTAAAATCGCTTTATTAGAACAAAGATTACATACCATACCGGATTTCGTAGAAATATTTATTCCAAGTATCTCTATAGAAGAGGGTTTTTATCGCTTCACCTTGACTTTTACTATTAAGGAGGTGACTGCAGATGAAACTAACCAGTAGAGAAAAGAAGCTATTGATTGTTTTGGTTGTAGCTGTATTAAGCTGGAGTTATTTTAATTTTTTATTATCTCCACAGTTGGGGGCAATAAGTGAGCTAAAACAACAGGAGAGAAATTACCAAGAGGAGCTTTATAAGGTGGAAACCATTGTAACCTCTGAAGCTCAGGTGGCGGAGAGACTGCTATCCATTACAGATAAATTAGAAGAAAAAGAAGTGGTTTTTTTTCACAATTTAAATCAATCCCAAATCATTTTGTTGTTAGAAGGTATTTTAGAAGAAACAGAGCTACAGATACCACAGATTTCCTTTTCTCCAGTGGTTTACCAGCCACTAGAGGATATAACCATGGAGGTTATAGGTGTTAGGCTCTCCTATGAGGGAAATTATACTACTTTATTGGATTTTTTAAGGGCCATAAGGCAGCAGAATAAAAAGATAGTCCTTACAAATCTCAGTATGGCAAGGCAAGAGGGGGATCTCTTGAAGGGTGATATGAACCTTGATTTTTATGGACTACCATCTAACGAAGGTAAAGGTGAGGCTATCTTAAGCTATAACGATTATTTAAAAGAAAATCCCTTTATTGCCATGGATGGTTATGGAATTCCCCAGGAGGAAGATTCTAGTCTAGAAGAGGAAACCTATTATTATAATGATAGTCCTGTAGGCAATGTTTCAGGAGAAGAAGAAACTCTAGCTAGAACCGAGACCCTCTATAGGTTTAAGGATTTAGATACTTTTTTTGTAGGTCATCCTAAAGGCATCCATGGAGAAATAACTATGGTGGAAAATAGTAGAGCGACAACCCACGCTATAGAGATAAAATATGATTTCTTTAGAAATAGAGATGAGAATATAGCCAATATAGTGTTGGAGGGTGATGTTTTCATAAATAAACAGCCGGAGACTTTAGGTTTATGGGTGTATGCCTTTGAACAAAGTTCACATACCATGGGACTGGTCTTGATTGATGCCACCGGAAGAGAGGTTCATCTTAAGATGGCTGGTGAAATAGATTGGACTGGGTGGAGATTGGTAGAAAGCCCTCTGCCTATTAATATAACCTATCCTGCTAGAATTCAAAGGATTTATATGGAAAGTCATCAACAGGATGAAAAAACCAAGGGGCAATTAATATTGGATACAATAGAAGGACTTTTCTAGGTGTTTTTCCTATAGCAACTACTGGATAGACTTGGGGTGAGAAGAGAGGAGTGTTATCTTGAAGAGGTTAATAGTATTTATGTTGGCTGTTGTTATTACAGTGGCTCTTCCTATAGATGTAGAAGCGAATACACAATGGGAAAATGATAGGGACAAAGGCTATGAGGATGGCTACCATTGGGGAGAAGTAACCGGTGCCATTTATGGACAAAAGGACCGTATTAATAATAAAAAAAGTGATTGGAGAAAAGCCTATAGAGAAGAAAGAGATGATATAGAGGAAACCTATTATTTAGATGATGCCCCTAGAAATTATCGCAGAGGTTTCTTAGAGGGTTTTGAAGAAGGTTTTGAGGATGGGTATAAGGATGCCTATGATGGAGCTGCTACTGAAAGCAAACTAACCGCGGGTGAGATAGGTAATCAGCACGGAGTGTTTTTTGGTGGACTCATGGGGGAAGAACAAGGGAAAAACGACTATTATAATGGTCTTGTAAGCAGTTGGAGAAGAACCTTGCCCTCCGATGGAGCCATAAGTAGAGAGTTTAAATTAAACTATGATGTAAAGGAGTATGCTGATGCTTTTATAAGGGGGTATAAAACCGGCTATGAAGAGGCCTATGTTTTTGCCTATCGAGTCAGCAACTATGATAGTGAAAGAGTTACTAGGGAAAATGGTGTTACCCACGGAAGAGATATAGGAGAAAAAGCAGGAGCAGCTGCTGCCATGATGGATTATGTAGAGGGAAAGGTCAACCAATGGTCTAGGGCCTTGAGGGAATTCGAAAATCAAGAGAATCTAATTAGTCGCTATGGATTGTTTAGGGAAAATCAGCCCTATCGATTAGGATTTATTGGTGGTTTTAAAGAGGGGTTTAAGGTGGGATATAGTGCCACCTATCAGGATTTTAACAAAGCTACGGGAGAAAAAAATATAAATTATAGCAAGATTACAATGCAGGGGGGTTCCTTATCCTTTGAAGAGACAATCGTACATTTTCTCCACGGAAGCAGAAATGAAGAAAACAGAAGAATGGTAGAACTGACAATTCCGACTGCTGCCATTTATGGTGAAAGCTATATGGCATTACAAAAGGAAGAAATCCCCCTTTATTATCATGGAAACTATATTCCCGTAAGTAAGGCCTATGAAGTAAAAATAATGAATGATAAAGAAGCTATAGAATTGAGAAAGCCCATAAGTCTTTCCTTTGAATATGCTGGCCCCTATAGGGGTGGCATTTATCAGTGGAAATATAATGGTTGGAGGTATCTATATAGTAAAATAGAGGATGGTCAGATTATTACTGAAATTCCTGTTACTCTATATGAAGGTGGAAGATATGCAGTATTCATAGATGAAGATTATGTAGAATTAAGAGATATCTATACCCATTGGGCAAGACAAGAACTATACACCTTTATTAGAAGAGGCTATAGCAAAGGTTATGAGGATGGCACCCTGAAGCCAGATCAAAATATCAGCAGAGGTGAATTTGTAGCATTGTTAAACCGTATGCAAAATTGGCAAAATACAAATACTGGTGAGGTGCTGAAGCCCTTCTTAGATCAGGAGGATTTTGGGGTTTTTAGACAAGCTATTAGTAATGCGGTAGCTAGAGGTTATATTAATGGTTATCCAGATAAGACCTTTAAGCCTCATCACTATATCACTTACCAGGAAATAGAATGGTTGATGCAGAGGGTTACAGGTGAAGGGAACTTGAGTTGGGGAGAGATGGAGGAAAAAATGCTGTATGAAAAGTATACTCGCTCCAATAGTCGCTTTGGAAAGGCGGGATACATCACCAGAGCAGAGGTTATTTATATGCTTCATGAGCTACAAAGTCATAATAGAATATAAGTTAAATCATCGGTCAGCAAATTTCTACAAGATGTGAGGGATTTGCTGATTTTTTTATTATAAACAACAAATATATGTAAAATTTTCTAGAAATAAGGAGGAAATAGAGAATAAATACAGAATATTTAAAATATATTTATCAAAAATTTTCCATTTTGATGGAGGTGGTTGAGTTTAGTGTTAATGAATGGCAAAGGATTTACCTTAATAGAAGTGCTCGTTGTAATTTCGATTATTGGAATTTTTGCTTCAATGGCAGTACCTGTTAATAACCATTTATATCATAGAACATTATTAGAGAATACAGCTAATGAAATGAAAAGTGCCTTGTATTTAGCTCAACAAATGAGCTTAGATGAATCAAGGGAATATGGATTTGAAGTATATAAAGATATTTTTAGAATAAGGGAACATAAACTTCGGGGTGATGTGGTTTATGTAAGAGAAATAAATCCGAGGATTAAAGTAGTTGCAGGTAAAGGAAAAAACGTAATCTTTAATAGGCATGGAGAAACAGCATATAGATTATTTATATTAGAAAACAAACAAGGTAACACCATTAAAATAGAGGTGATGATAGGAACTGGTAGAGTCAGAATGACGAAGGATTATTGAGGGGGGTGAAAGGATGGGGTAAATAGGAAGGGATTTACTTTAATTGGTGTTATAATCATATTGGCGATGGTTTCTGTTTTTATACTGGCATTTTTAGATTTACGCTTAGCAATAGGTAAAACTCATGGATTAAGTTCAAAAACATATCAAGAAATGATGTTGGCACAAGGAATGATAGAAGAATTAAAAGCATTTCCTTCTCTAGAAGGGGATACAAGCAATTATATTAATAATCTACTAGTTCAAGAGAGCCTACAAAATACTTATAGTGGTACATTAAAAATTAGAGAACAAGAAAATAAAGTGTTATATAAAGTCCAACTAGATTTAACACATAAACATAAGGAAAGTAGTGTAACATTATGTAGCTATATAAGCAATCTGCAGTATCATACAGCCTATAAAGACGTTTATGCGGAGCTTTCTATTGAAACTTGGGAGATAGAAAACTAGAAAAGGGTACTTTATAGGTTGGGAGGGAACTATATGGGAGTATATTTTAAAAATAAAGAGGGATTAACCCTAATAGAAGTAATAGTATCTATTGCATTGCTTGTAATCATTATGGCGATATTATCAAACTTTTTTGTTTCTAATATTTCTTATTGTAAGGATATTAATGAAACATTGGAAGTTAAACAGAATGCCCATTTAGCCCTCAACTATATAAAAAAACGCATTAGAGAATTAAACAGGAGTGAAATCCAATATTTTTCCGATGAACAAATATTTAAAGGTAAGGATAGCAGGGGAGAATCATCCTGGATTGACTTAAGTGGTAAAATAACCTATAAAAGAAATACATTATTATATTTTTATAAAACCACAGGTGAATTAAGGGTAAATAAAGCGGGAGAACATAATGTTTTAACCGACCATATTACCAATATCGTTATAACGGAGCTAGTAGAAGGTGAACTTGTAGAAATAGAAGTATTTGCAGACACCATAAATTATTCAACAAAAACAAAGCTAAAGATAAAATATTAGGTGGGTTTCGATATGAAACAATATGTAAGTAATTTAAGGGGATCCAGTATTGCATTTTTTCTTATTGTTTGTACTACAGTAGCGCTTGCTTTATGCTCTACTCATGTTGTTGTTATGAATAACTATAGGGCTACTCAATCAAATGCTCATGCTATAAAAGCACAATATTTAGCAGAATCAGCTATAGAAGTTGTTTTAGCTCAACTTATGGAAGAAACTGATAAATTGATAAATAGTTATTTAAATGATTTAAAAGAATATAAAATAAGTTATCTTAAGACATTAGAAGGTAATCAAAGTGAAAAATATCTACCTCAAAATTTTGAAAATTATTTATACATATATTTACTTACCCATATAGATGAGTACAATAGTGAAAAAGAAAATCCCTTCAAGGATTATCAACATATACATTCATATAAAGCTAAGGTCAGCTATAAAGTAAAAAAAGGCACGTTATCTCTTGAAGGTATAGGTACTTATAACAATGCTAGAAAGATGATTGAAGCAGAAGTGGAGATGCCTTATGTAAAAACTATAGGTGAAGACAGTTATGGGCTTCCTCTAATTGAAATACACTCTTGGAATGTTATTGCATATTATAATAAGGTTATGCTTTAAAGTTAAGGGTATATACTAAATATAAAGGGATAAATCTATTCAAAACCCCAAAAGTATGATATTATGGTATAGGATTTTAAATAAAGGAAGTGTTTAACAATAATGGAAAGATATTTAGTAATCCATGGACCAAACTTAAATCTTTTAGGTACAAGAGAAACAGAAGTTTATGG
>JAFIFG010000037.1 GCA_020832135.1 Clostridiaceae bacterium | reverse complement strand
AAATGTATGTTCTCGGGGTTAGGTGTATACCTTTTTAATGGAAATTAATTCCTAAGCCTGTGATCTTATGGTTTTGGAAAAATATCTAGGCAATTTTATGAAAGTCAATAGAAACATTTTCTAAGTTTTGAACACTAGTGTAAATATTAATAATATGAAAACCCCTTAATCCTTTGAGGATTAAGGGGTTTTTTAAAGATAAAACATAAATAGGGTGGAGAGAAAAAATGGAGTTTTTTATAGAAATAATCAAAAATTACTCTTCGGGTGTACTGGTATACACCTTTTATTTATTGTTAATAAATGTATTGACATTTATTATAATGGGTATAGATAAAAGAAAGGCAATGAAAAATCAATGGAGAGTAAAAGAATTTACATTTATGGTTCTAGCATTATTAGGTGGTGCTATTGGAATTATTTTAGCCATGGTTATTTTCCATCATAAAAATAGTAAAAAGAAATTCTACTATGGAATCCCAATACTATACATAATGAACAAAATAATAAGTGTAATTCTATATAACTATTTATTTTAAAAACATTTTGTTCTAATTTACAAGCTATTAGACAATAATACATAATGAAGAGCTTTATACATAATAATCATGACAAGGAGGGTTAATTTTGACCATTAAAGAAAGAATAGTTGAGTTCATGAGAACTTCAGCCTATAATCCAATGCTAGAGGAAGAATTAATAGAAGAGTTAGAAATAGACAAAAGAGAAAAAACAGAATTCACTAAGCTATTGGAGGAAATGGTAGGAGAAGGGTTAATTATTAAAACTAGGAAAAAAAGATATGGAGTACCTGAAAGAATGGGTCTGATTGTAGGTAGACTACAAGGACACACAAAGGGGTTTGGCTTCGTTATATCAGATCTACTAGATGTAGAGGATGTATTTGTTCCATCTAATCTTATGAATGGGGCTATGCATAATGACCGTGTTATAGCTAGAGTTGATGTTAAGAGTGGTGGATCTAAAAGATCTGAAGGCGAAGTTATAAGAATATTGGAAAGAGCTAATGAAGAAGTTGTGGGAACCTACGAAGATAGTAGGAATTTTGGCTTTGTAGTTCCAGATGATACTAAAATAAATTTGGATGTTTTCATTTCTAAAAGCGATAGAAATAAGGCAAAACATGGTGATAAGGTAGTCTGTAAGATCACAAGGTGGCCTGAAAAAAGAAGAAATCCTGAAGGGGAAATTACAGAAATATTAGGGCATGGAAATGATGCAGGAACTGATATTTTAGCTATTATGAGAAAATATAAGCTAAATCCAGAATTTCCTATAGAAGTAGGAAGAGAGATAGAAAATGTAGCTGAAGAAGCAGCACCTGAGGAAGTGGCTAGAAGAAAAGACATTAGAGATCTAAAGATGGTTACCATAGACGGTGCAGATGCTAAAGACCTTGATGATGCTATTTCTATTGAAGAGTTACCTAATGGTAATTATAAACTAGGTGTACATATTGCAGACGTAGCTCATTATGTTAGGGAAGGTACTGAACTTGATAAAGAAGCATTAAAAAGAGCCACCAGTGTATATTTAGTAGATAGAGTTATACCTATGTTACCACAGAAACTATCCAATGGTATTTGTAGTTTGAATCCAAAGGTAGATAGATTAACTATGTCGGTTTTCATGGAAATAGATAAGGATGGAAAGGTCGTCAACCATGAAATAGCTGAAACAGTTATCAATATAAATGAAAGAATGGTATATGAAGACGTATCTGATATATTAGAAAATAATGACCCAGAACTAACTGAAAAATATAAACATTTATTGGATGATTTTAATAAGATGGAAAAACTGTGCAAGATTTTAAGACAGAGAAGAGAGTCAAGAGGAGCTATTGACTTTGATTTTGCCGAGGCTAAGGTAATACTGGACAAAAAAGGAAAACCAGTAGATATAAAGAAATATGAACGTAGAACAGCCAATAGAATTATAGAGGAGTTTATGCTGGTATGTAATGAAACTGTAGCAGAAAACTATTACTGGATGAGTGCACCCTTTGTATATCGTGTTCATGAAGAACCAAGTTTAGAAAAACTAGAGACTTTTAATAAATTCATTCATAATTTTGGATATAGCTTAAAAGGAATAACAAGTGAAACTCACCCTAAAGTATTACAGGAGTTATTAGATAAGATTAAAGGAAAAAAAGAAGAAACAGTTATTAATACGTTAATGTTACGTTCTTTGAAAAAAGCTCGATATGCTGGGGAAAATTTAGGACACTTTGGTTTAGCAGCAAAATATTATTGTCACTTCACATCTCCTATTAGAAGATATCCTGACTTAGCGATTCATAGAATTATGAAGGAGTATTTACAAAAACAAATGAATCCAAAACGTCAAGAGCAATTAAAAGCATCGGTTTCTTATATTGCAGATCAATCCTCCACTAGAGAGAGGTTAGCTGATGAAGCCGAGAGAGAAACAGATGATTTAAAGAAAGCAGAATACATGGCTGAACGCATAGGAGAAGTTTACGAAGGTATTATATCCAGTGTCACGTCCTTTGGTATGTTTGTAGAATTAGATAATACCATAGAAGGTATGGTTAGACTTAGCTCCTTGGTGGATGATTACTATATTTATGATAGTGAAAACCATATTCTATTAGGAGAACGAACCAAGAAGGTATTTAGAATAGGTGATGTTGTTAAAATACAAGTAGCTAGAGTAGATATAAGACAAAAAGAAATTGACTTCAATCTAGTAGAGTACGTCTAAAGGCCACCCCCAGGTGGTCTTTAGTTTTTAAAATTATTTGTTGTTGAAATCCAACTATAAATATGATATAATTAGATTTCACTATTTAATAATAAGTAAAAGGGTGAAAAACATGAGCAAAAATGGTCAAAAACAATTAGCAACCAATAAAAAAGCAAGACATGACTATTTTATAGAAGAAACCTATGAAGCAGGGATAGAGCTTAAGGGGACAGAGGTTAAATCTATTCGTCAAGGTAAGATTAACATCAAAGAAGGCTATGCTAGAGTTGAAAATAGTGAAGTTTTCCTGTATAATGTTCATGTAAGCCCTTATGAACAGGGTAATATATTTAATGTTGATCCTATTAGACCTAGGAAGCTTTTACTTCATAAAAGTGAAATTAGAAAATTGATAGGGTATATCCAACAAAAAGGATATACATTAGTTCCATTGAGTGTATATTTAAAGAATGGAAGAGTTAAAATAGCACTAGGTGTTGCAAAAGGTAAGGCGCAACATGACAAACGCCAAACTATTGCTAAAAAAGATGCTGAAAGACGTATTCAAAAGGAATTAAGAGAACGCCAAAAGCAATAGTATATACATGGGGGCGTACTGGTTTCGACGGAGGTTTGGAGTCATTAGTAGCGAGCCGTGTTTTGCCTGATATCACGTAAAAAAATTGAGCAATAAATATAAACGCAAACGATAATTACGCTTTAGCTGCCTAATAGTGCGGCTCGTTTCTACTAGGTCACCCGCAGCCTAGATAGAAACGTCAACTTAGCGGGGAACGTCTTAAGGGGTGCCTTGACCTTAAGCTGTACAATTGAGGCTGGTCAAATCCATAGGTTGTTATTGATCGATGGAGGAGACGAGATCTAAAACAATAACTACGCTCGTAGAGGCTGGTGGTAAAGGGCCTTCGGACAGGGGTTCGATTCCCCTCGCCTCCACCAATAATATCCACGATAGTTTAAAAGCCGCATTAAATGCGGCTTTTTGTGCGACGGGCAGTCGCAAGGGGTGCTAAAACCAATTAGCACCCTTCATATCCTTAATGGACAGAGACGTCATTTCGATGAAACGACTGGTAGAAGTTAGTAGATGTTGAATCCCCCATGTGTTAGGATAGTTGTCGTATAGAAAAAAAGTGTATAATAGAATTACGACAATAATCTAAAGAGAATTTACATGCCAAAAAATAATAGCAAGAACAAGCACTACACCAAAGAATTTAAAGAGTCAATCCTAAAAAGAATAGAATCCTCCAATGAATCTGTACCAAAGGTATCAGAAGAAATTGGCATACCCAAGTCCACCATATATACATGGATGCACAGTAAAGCTAAAAAAGATAATCAACATTCCACAAGAAGTAGCAATAATCATTCAAGCAAGTGGGGCTCAGAAGATAAATTTCACGTGGTGCTTGAAACTTGTACCCTTACAGAAGAAGAGCTAGCAGCCTATTGTAGAAAAAAGGGTATTTATATAGATGACGTTAAAACTTGGAGAAAACAATGCCTCAAGGCCAATACTACTATTTCAAAAGATCCTCAACAAATAAATGAGGAAATTAAAGAAGAAAAACTAAAGAACAAAAAGCTTGAAAAAGAATTAAGATTTAAAGAAAAAGCCCTAGCAGAAACAGCTGCATTACTAGTCTTAAGAAAAAAGGCAAACACGATTTGGGGGGACCCCGAGGAAGACTGATCAGTGACTCAGATCGCATAGTAGCAGTAGAACTGATCGATGAAGCCAGGGCTAATGGTGCTAGATTAAAACCTGCATGTAAAGAACTAGATATCACTGACAGGACCTATCAAAGATGGACCAAAGAAGGTGCTGTAAAAAAGGATCAGAGGCCATTAACTGAGGGACCTGCACCTAAAAACAAACTCTCACAGGAAGAACGTTTAGCAATTCTTCAAATAGTTAATAGCGCTAAATATGCTGATTTAGTACCATCACAAATTGTTCCTAAACTAGCAGAGCAAGGTAAATATCTAGCATCAGAATCAACCATACATCGAATATTAAAAGAAGAAAAAATGAACACCCATAGAAGTAGATCTAAGGCACCTAAAAAAAGAGAAATACCTACCCATATAGCTACAGCCCCAAACCAAGTGTGGACATGGGATATAACCTGGCTAAATGCCTCAATTAAAGGTCAATACTACAAGTTATACTTAATCCTAGATATGTTCAGCAGATTAATAGTAGGGTATGAAGTATGGGAGACGGAAAAAGCTGAACATGCAGAGCATCTAATTAAAAGAACCACATTATCCCAAGGTCTAGCCGGCAAGCCATTAATATTACACTCCGACAATGGTAGCCCTATGAAAGCAGCAACTTTTCTAGCAACACTAGAGAAACTAGGGGTGCAAAGCTCCTTTTCAAGACCAAGAGTAAGTAATGATAACCCTTATTCAGAGTCATTATTCAGAACGATGAAATACAGCCCTAAATATCCTTTTAATGGGTTTTCTAGTATACAGGAAGCAAGAAAATGGGTCCACAAGTTTGTAATTTGGTATAATAAAGAGCATTTACATAGTGGGATTAATTTTCTAACTCCTTATCAAAGGCATTATGGCTTAGATAAAGAAATTATGGAAAACCGTAAAAAAACATATGAACAAGCTAAAGCAAAGCATCCAGAAAGATGGTCAAGAAATATTAGAGATTGGTCATTGTCTGAATATGTAACACTAAATCCTGTAGATGAAAAGGAATTAGAAGAACTAATTAATCGTCAAGAAGCTTCAACTACCGCTAAATAGAGATTAAGCGGAGCGAACCATTGATATGGAGAAGACTGTATGGTAGCCTTTTATGAAGATAATATCTTTTTATAAGCATGCCTTCAGGTATCAAAACCATTCAGTCAGGGACTCCATGTCAGTGGCAATTCGGAAACGAAGAGAAAAATTTAAAACGACAACTTACTTGACAAATACCGAAAGTGAACTATAACAGAAGGGATTTATCATAATATAAGGGAATACAGATAGAGGATTCTTGATTGAGAGTATCTTTACACACGCTATGACCTAAAAAAGTAGAGAAAAGTGGGACGACAAACCTGTCCCCATGTCTCTATAGTTATTAGATCTGACTTTTTGTGTCCACGCATTTATACTAACATCAAATATATTAATATAGTATCTAGCATACATTGTCCTCAAGTGTAAGAAAATCCCCGGAGAGAGTTCTCCTGGGGATTTTCTATTGATTAAAAAATTGAAATAAAACTACATGATAAATATTTTTGATATTATAATAATCGTTCTGCCTTTAATGCAATAGAAACAAGTTCTATGAAAGCATAAGGATTATCTTCCAATCCAAGGATACTCTTGGCTTTACCAATTCGAAAACGTATCGTGTTTTCATGAGTGTTGAGAAAATACGCTGTTTTTTTGTAGTCTCCGTTATTTTCCAAATAAATTCGAATAGTTTCTAGGAGATTCGTGGAATATCTACTTTCGTATTCCTTCAGAGGTCCAAGTATTTTTTTGCAAAGTTCATTTAAAATTTCATGATTGCGTAAAGGAAGTAGCAGACTGTATATTGATAAATCATTATAATAGGTTACCCTATTTCCTGTTAACTGAGCAATTTTATGTGCGGAATAAGCTTCATTTAAACTGCGAACGAAATCACTAGATTCTTCACATTTACTGCTAACACCAATATAAAATGTTTTTCCGTAGTAGGATAAAAGGTGTGTTAGAGAATTTATTGTACGTGAGAAATCTAAATGTGTAATCAGATCGAGAATTAAAAATCCTCCTTTATGATATCTAAGAAAATGCAACTTAAATTGTGAAGATAAATCATTTTTCAAAAATTTAAAGCGTAAAGACGGAAGCTCCGGATATGAAATATAAATACACAGATATTTTAATGGCAAATCTGGAGTTAGGTATTGTATGATATTATTACGTTCTTGATTATTTAATTTGTCATACAAAAGCTGGTTTATTTTATTTTCACAGTTTACATCCAACTGCTCTGTTAGAATTAGTTCAGAAATGTCTTTGATAAGTTGTCCATATGGCACATCAGCATCAATCATAATAATAGGATAATTATTTCTATTTGCTAAGTGTAGGACTTTTTCTGGCATTTGATTAAGATACCATTTTAAACCAATACAGCAGGAGCTTTCTGTTTGCATATAAAATTGAATTATGTCAAAAACAAGGTCTTCATTATTTTGGGCTGTATAAAAACTATGTATATATAAGTCTCCTTTTGAAACTAAGGTGTACCCAGGGTCGTATGGATCTAAAGGACAATCTGTAAAATTAACTCGTAAAATTTCTCTATTGAGTCCATTCTCGCCAGCTACTAGTTCTGCATTTTTCAAAACATCAAGTTGGAGGATATCTTTTACCGTAATACTCATACTAACTCCTTTCAAGATGCAAATTTGAAGTAAATATATATTTATTATAAGATAATAAACTAAGAATGTAAAGAAATGTCATTGTAGAATTATACAATATAAAATTTTTTTTATTGTGTAAACCTACAATGAATTGATATGGGCATCGATTTATAATAAAAATATATATATAATAAAAATATATAAATTAGCTGCGAAGGGGAGATAAGTATGAGAAAACTCGATTTACAAGAATTAAAAGACATTATGATGGGATGCGCAATCTTAGGAACTGGCGGGGGTGGTTCGCTGGCAGAAGGGTTATCGGCTGTTGAAAGGGCATGGAATGCTGGTAAAGAGTTTAAAATGCTTGATTTTGATGAAATTGAAGATGAATTATACTATGCAAACCCATATTATTGTGGATGCATGGTACCAGAAGAAGAAGAAGTAGAGGAAGAGATTTTTGATGGAACAGATATTGCATTGTCTTTAGAAGCATTAGAGAAATACATGCAAACTAATTTCCATGGAGTTGTATCAATTGAATATGGTGCAGGAAATACAGGAGAGGTTATGGCAATTGCTGCAAAGACTGGTAAATATATCGTAGATGCAGATGCTGCGGGAAGGGCTGTTCCAGAACTTCAGTTTTCAACTTATTATGTGACTGGACAACCTATTACTCCGTTGGCAATTGGAACAATCTATGGAGATGTAGCAATTATTCCGACTGTAAAAGATGATTCAAGAGCGGAGGCGCTTGCAAGGTTTATGGCAGTTGCAACAAAAGGAGCAGTAGGTATGACGGATCATCCAATTCAAGGGAAAAATCTAAAAAAATCAGTTATTCCAGGAGCCCTTTCATATGCACAGAAAGTAGGGCAGGCAAGAAGGCAGGCAGAAGAGGCGGGAAAAAATCAAATTGATGCAATTTTAGAAGCCGCAAATGGTAAATTATTATTTACAGGACGTGCTACGGCAGAAACTAATTGGGAAAATAAAGATGGTTTTACATTTGGTAATATATATTTAGAAGGGATAAAAGAAAATGAAAACCAAAATGCAAGAGTTTGGTATAAGAATGAAAACATGATGATGTGGGTGGATGGTGAGTTGCGTTTAACTTGTCCAGATTTGATTTGTGTAGTAGATCGTGTTACTGGAACACCGATTACAAATCCAAATTGTAAAGAAGGAATGGAACTTTGTGTACTAGGATTCCACTGCCATGATTTATGGAAAACTGAAAAAGCTCTAGAAATTTTAAATCCAAGATTTTTTGGGTTTGATCATGATTGTGTCTTCTTAGAAGACTAGCAGGGGGGCAAAAGCATGGAAAAAACTTTAAAAGAGAAGGGATCATTAGAAGAAAAATATAATGATTACGAAAAAACACCAGTTCCAGAACATGCTAGGAAAACATGGGTTGAGCAAGGCATGGTTTGGCTAGGGGAAGGCTTTGGCTTAAGTGGTCTTGCAGTAGGTGGTGTGTTGGCAAATGGCTTATCTTTTAAAGATATGTGCATTGTAAGTGTTATAGGATCTTTTATTGTTTTTTTACTAGCTACAATATGTGCTTTTGTAAGTACTCACACACATCTTCCAACATCTTTTAATTGCCGTAGATCGTTTGGAACTATAGGGGCCAAGATTATAGGTATTATATTTTGCATCTGTAATTTTGGATGGTATGCATTTCAAGCGGACTTGTTTGGAAATACAATATCATTCGTAGTGGAACAATTAAGTGGCAGTATAATTCCCCCAGTCATTTTCACTATTATTGGGGGTTTGGCAATGGCTATGACGGCGGTGTTTGGGTTTAAAGCAATTAAAATACTAAGTGAAATTGGAGTGCCGCTACTATTTATTCTTTGTATTACTGCTGTTATAAGAACCGGTACAATAGTTCCTGTAGGAGATATAGTAAGTTCTGGTCCCATCGGTTCACCAATCAGTATCTCCTCAGGAATAACAATAGTTATAAGCTCTTTTGCAGTAGGTATTGCAATGATGGGTGATTTTAGCCGCTTTTGTAAAACCCGTAAAGATTGTGCCATTGGTATTAGTTTAGGATATTTTTGGGGATATATTCCAGTTATGATGTGTGGTGCTTTTTTCACATATGCATTTAAAAATTGGAATGTAGTTGAAGTTATGGTGCTTACATTAGGGCTTGGAATATTTGGTGCACTTGTCCTTGTTATTGGTCAGTGGACTACAAATGATAATAATCTCTATGGAAGTGTGTTGGGATTAATGAACACTCTAGACGGCGTTTCAAACATACCAAGAATGAAGTTGACATTGATTTTAGGTGCTATCAGTACAGCAATTGCAGCATTCGGAGTATATAAATATTTTGTAAACTTTTTATCAATACTGGGTGTATTCATTACACCTATTGCAGGTGTTTTAATTGCAGATTTTTATATTTGTAACAGAAAGAGCTATGATGAAGATTGGTCTACAGTTCATCCCGGTATCAAGTGGGATGCAATAATAGCATGGATAATTTCTTCTTTTGTGGGTCTTACGATGACTACAAAACCTATTGGTTTTGGATGGTTTGTGGATTTTGGTAATATCATTCCAGTTCCTATTATTTGTATTGTTGTAGCTATTGTGTTTTACATTGCTGGTCAGAAAGTAAAAAGAACTGTATAAAAAAATAGGAAGATATAGGAGGCTATATGGGCGCAGAAAGAGCATTTTATTATTTTAATGAAATATCTAAAATACCAAGAGTGTCTTTTGAAGAAAAGAAAATAGCTGATTATTTAGTGGAGCAAGGGGAAAGAATGGGGCTTGAAGTTATTCGGGACAAAGAGAATAATGTAATCCTAAAAAAAGCAGGAAATAGAATAGATAGTCCTGTTGTTGTTTTACAGGCACATTCAGATATGGTATGGGAATCAGAAAATCCAGAAGAAACTCTAGAAAAAATACCATGCAATATTCATATAAAAAATGGGAAAATGTGCACGAATGGAACAACTCTTGGAGCAGATGATGGGATTGGAGTTGCTTTGATGCTGGCCCTTCTAGAAAATAACCAAAAAAATTATCCTGCTTTAGAGGCTATATTTACTGCAAATGAAGAGGAAACCATGGGGGGAGCCCTTGCTATTAGGAAAGAAAATGTAACTGGTGAATATATGATTAATCTAGATAGTGAGAAAGAAGGAGTTTTTACAATAGGATCAGCTGGTGGTATTTCTTCCCTCTGCAAGTTGCCGGTGCAGAGTAAGAATTCTACAAAGGATAAAACAGTTAAAATAATGGTAACAGGTTGTATTGGAGGACATTCGGGTTTAGAGATTAACAGAAAACATGAAAATGCAATCAAAATATTGGTGCGATTTCTTAGAACCTTATCTAAAGATTCCTTTGAACTGAAATCTGTTGAAGGAGGCAGTCGCTCTAATGCTATTCCAGAATGGGCAACTGCAGTTGTCAATACGGATTCAGTAGAAATATTAGAAAAACAAATAACAGATTTTATGAAAACCTGTCAAAATGAATGGTGTAATGAGGAAAAAAAGCTATCCATATCAATAAAACAGACGGAGTACAGTTGTGTTGTGTATGAGGATGGGTTCAAGGAAAGATTACTTTTGCTTTTAGAAAATCTTCCCCATGGTGTCTATAGTAGAACTGAAGATTTTGTATGTTCTTCAGTAAATTTAGCTATTGTTAGAGAAATTGAAAAGCATATTACAATAGAACTCTCTTTACGTTCTTCTTATGAATCATGGTATAGGGATGAAGTAAAAAAGATTGGCAGGTTGATTGAGTACTTTGGGGGAGAGTCAGAGGATAAGGATGAATATCCTGCTTGGATGTATAAGAAAGATTCAGGGCTTACAAAGATATTTTTAGATACCTATGATGAACTGTATGGTGAAGAAGCTGAATGTGAGAATGTTCATGCTGGATTAGAATGTGGCATTATCATGAGAAATTGTCCTTCAGTGAAGGATGCTATATCAATAGGCCCTACTATTTTAAATGCCCATACTGTATTTGAAACACTAGATATAGAATCTGTAAATAAAGTATATGCTTTGCTAGATAAAGTTTTGCAGAAAATCAATGTAATGAAAAAGTAATCAAATATAAGCGGTGCGAAAGGAGATTGTTATGAATACAAAATTCAAAAAATATATGATTATAATAGCACTTGGTTTAGCAGGCGGGTCTATTTATTTCTTACCATATATAAAATATGTTTTTTATGATGCACATATAGCCGCTATGAATATTAATAATACTCAGTCAGGATTTTTAATGACTATATATACAATTGGCAATATGATTTTATATATTCCAGGAGGAATTTTGGCGGATAAGGTTTCTCCTAGAAAATCACTTGTATATTCATGCCTGGGAACTTCTGCATTGGGGTTTTTATATGCATTTAGTATGGAGAATTTTACGGTATCAATACTTATTTGGATGGGTCTTGCGTTTAGTACCGGATTTGTTGTATGGGCTGCATTGTTAAAAACGGTAAGAATTATTGGAACGGAAAAAGAACAGGGATTCTTATATGGCCTTTATTATGCTTGTAATGGAATTGCAGCTGCGGTTGTAAATGTACTTGCAGTATTAGTTTATCAGACAGGTGCAGATATGAAAACAGGATATTTTCGTGCATGCATTTTTGGTGCATTAGTACCTATTATAGTGGCAGTTATACTAATGATTTTACTAAAGGAGGAAGATTGTAATAGATCAGTCGATGACGATGAACCCAAGTTTCGTGTTAGTGATTTAACCAAATTATTAAAAACTCCAATAGTATGGGTTATATCTATAATCATGTTTTGTGGATATGGTTATTATATGAGTACATCTTATTTTAATCCATATTTAACGGAAGTATTTGGAATTTCTGTTGTTGACTCTGGATTTCTTTCAGCAGTAAGAACTTACCTTCTTTTATTATTAGCTCCAGTTGGAGGATTAATAGCAGATAAATGCTTCAAATCTACGAGCAAATGGCTTTGTACAGGATTCATTATTTTAGCCGGTTTATTTGGGATGGTGCTGATTTTACCAGCAGATATTAATTCAACATTGGTTAGTCTTTATACATTGATTCCTGGGGCGGTGGCAATGATGACATATGGAGTTATTTCTTCTATCATTGCAGAAGTAGGAATTCCAAAAGCTATGACTGGTACAGCAATTGGTATTATTTCCATAGTTGGATATATGCCGGACGCAATATATTCCATGATGTTTGGAAACTGGATGGATAAGTATCAAATCGCAGGATACAATATGATTTTTGGATTCTTAGCTATAACAGGTATTTTAGCCGCTATATTGTCATTTGTTGTTTTAAGATATACTAAAAAACATACAATTGAAAGTATTGAAAGTAAAGTGTGAAAGTAAAGTGTTACTGACGCGCTTGTTTGACCAGCAATAGACAGTGTTAATTGTCCAAAATCTACTGGAATTGTTGTCCTTGATAGATTTTGAGAAAAGGGAAAATTAAGACAATTCTCCCTGAGGTTGTTGAAAAAAGGCTAGTTTTTCTAAAAGAAAAACCAGCCTTTTTTCAACAACCTCAGGAAAGTTCTACTTTCCTATTAAATAAAAAATTAGTCCTGTTTTAATGGATAAGTATTTTGGGACACAACAAAAAGGCCATTGTAGAATGACTTGAAAAACAATAGATTATGTGAGTTAACTACTTTTTAAATTCATATTAACTCCACGAATACCAGTATAAGAAACAGGAGTCATGGTACCATCACATGTTTGACAAAAAGGTTGAGGCGGAACTGATTTATCAAGACCATTGAAAATGTTATCCTCTTCAAGCTGTACAACAATAAATTTAGGTACCCATAAAGAATAGTGACATTTAGTACAGATAAATTCAACTAAATCATCATTTTTAGAAAATCCATCTAAAATATTCATACAAAACACCTCCTAACAAGAAATATTATAAGTCGGGGGAGGTAGATAAGCAAGAAAAGGAGATTTTTTAGGAATAAAAACCTCAACCAACTCTAAAGTATTGCCGCAAATACAACGAAGGGGGTCAGTTCCAAAGGCAATAAGAATACGTGCTCTCCAGTTGGAGTGGCGCTTTAAGAACTTTTTTTTCTCAGAAGAAAGCAATAGAAAAAACTTAGAGGAATGCTTGTGTTTCTTGGTATAAAGGCCATAATAACGCACCATTTTAAATTGCTCATCAGGAATATGAATAATTAAACGCTTAATAAAGTCGATGGCACTGAGCTTTTCAGTAACACGTTTAGAGTGTATTAGATTTGCTGGACACGTAGAAAGGTTGCTATAATAAACCTAGAAAGGACGTGTTTCAGCTATGAGTAATAGAAATAAATTCACTGATGACTATAAAAAAGAAATGGTGAAGCTTATTACCGAATTAG
>JAFIFG010000003.1 GCA_020832135.1 Clostridiaceae bacterium | reverse complement strand
ATACCTATCATAATAGGTCTTAGTCTAGTAATAGCAGCCTCTTTTACTGCCGATTTAGTATCAGTACCATCCTTCACAAGGGTATTAATATAATCCAAGAGGACGATACCGTTATTTACAACAATTCCCATTAAACTAACTGTACCCATTAAAGCCATAAATCCGAGTGGGTAGCCAGTAAGCTTTAGACCCCATATTACCCCAATAAAAGATAGCGGGATGGTACCCATAATAATAAAGGGTTGTCGTAAACTGAAGAATTGGAACATAAGAATTATATAAATCAAAGCTGCCGCTAAAAAGAAGGGTCCAAGTAGAGACTCAAAGGCCTCTGTACGGTCTTCGTTCTCACCACCAAACTCTAATGTATAACCTACTGGAACCTGAAAGCCTTCCATTTTTTCTTCTACAATGTCGAGGACTTCTGCAGCAGAGTATCCTGGTCTAGGATATAGGCCAGTAGTGATAGTACGTTCTCTATCTCTTCTTAAAATTCTATTTAAGGCAAACTCATTTTTAATTTCTGCTATTTGTGTAATAGGTACATTTCTATTGGTGAACTGAGATGTAATAAAGATATTATCTAGCATATTTACGGTATTTCTTTCTTCAGAAGGTATTCTCAAAATTACTGGAATATCATCATCAGAATGATCTGGACGCAGCTTTGTCATTTCCAAACCATTTACTGCCATTCGAATGGTGGAGGAAATATCATAATTCGTTAAACCCACCATACTGGCTTTATCTTGATTTACATCAACAATCATTTTTAAAGTCTCCATACCATAATCATCCTGAACATGCTGTCCTTCGTCTATGGTATAAAGTATTTCTTTAATGTCGTTGGAGATTCTTCTCAATGTATCTACATCTTCACCACTGACCCTAACTTGTATAGGAAGACCTACAGGAACAGCATTTTCCAACTGTTTTACCTCGATCCTAGCTCCAACAATGTTACTATCTAGCTTGTTTTGCATATTAATAATCTCACTAACCTTCCCATTTACCACAAACTGGGCTCTATTGCTAGCTATTTGGTTTGGAACAAAGGAGGGGTAAAACTTTGGTATACCATCCCCTGCCTTCATTAAAAAGCTCTCTACAGAGGGGTCCTCCAAAAGAATTCTTTCTATATCAGAAACCACTTCAGAGGTTCTTTCTACAGTAGTGCCCTCCATTAAAGTAACATCGATAACATACTGATCCCTTTCAACAAAAGGGAAGAGTTGTAACCCTAAGGTAGGAATGATAAAACTACTTCCAACTAGTAAAGCAGTTGCCAATGCCATGGTGGACTTTGGCATCTTTAAGGCTCCATCTAGTAAAAAGGTGTACTGCTTTGAAAAGAAGTTTTTTACTCCATCAAAAGCGGATTTTTTCTTTTCGCCAGAGGGTTCCCTCAAAAAGGTATAGCCCATAGCTGGAACAACTGTTAGGGACAGTATAAAGGAAGCCAATAAAGCTACCGTCACCATAATCGGCAAATCCCGTACAAACTTCCCTGCCACTCCCTCCATTAAAAGTAAAGGAAGGAAGGATGCTACCGTTGTTAGGGTAGAGGTTAAAATAGGGATTTTTACTTCGTTGATACCATAAACAATCGCTTCTTTTCGTGTTTTCCCCTTAGATAGATGTAAGTACATATTGTCGTTAGCAACAATAGCATTGGCCACCATCAAACCTAGACACACGATCAAGGAAGAAATAGAAACTTGGTGCAGAATAATTCCTGATAAACGCATAAAGGCAAAAGTAGCCATAACAGTAATAGGTATAGCAGAAGATACTACAATAGCACTTCTAAAGCCCATACTTATTAACACCACCAACACCACCAATATAACGGCAGATAACAGGTTTTTTTCGAATAATTTAATTGCATCATCGACATATTCCGCTTGGTCCGTTACTACCCTCAAATGGATATCATCAGGTAGGGTTCTTCTATATTGATCTATATAAGCATCTACCTCTGTACCTACGGCTACAATGTTTTCTCCAGAAGAGTACTTTACTGTCATCAAGAGGGCTTTTTCACCATTACTGCTAACGAAGGTTTCTCTTTGACCTTCTGTTTGAACAACATCAGCAACATCCTTTAGGTAAATAACATTACCTGTATCTGACATGCCTACGATGGTGTTTTTGATTTCGTTTAAATCTTTATACTCACCAGTAGTAGAGACGGGGATATTTGACCCTCTTAAATTAAGGTTACCGCCAGGAATATTGATGTTCCTAGCCTTTAATGCCATACCTATATTATTGATAGGTATATTCAAATGCTTCATCCGTAACAAATCAAGGTTAATATGAATTTCATCTTCTACAAATCCATTGATGCCTACTTGGGAAACACCGTCTATTCTTTCTAGTGCATCCTGTAAATCATCAGCTATTTTTTTAAGATCACCATAAGAAGAACGAGGACTGCTTACGGTGAATAGCATACCATATGTATCTATTAAGTTTGTGTCAATTTCAGGTGCCCATGCCTGTTCAGGAAGATCTGCTTCACCG
This sequence comes from Clostridiaceae bacterium, assembly GCA_020832135.1. Classification (GTDB taxonomy): domain Bacteria; phylum Bacillota; class Clostridia; order Peptostreptococcales; family Natronincolaceae; genus JAFIFG01. Next base: position 5,096 of record JAFIFG010000003.1, on the reverse strand, counting down.
ACTTTTTCCCTCAACAAGCTCCAGGTTTCATTGATTTCATCATCACTTAAATCTTCCAACCTAATGATAATAACTCCAACGTTATCTAAGGAGTAACTTAGCATCAACTTAACATCTGGAATCTCATCAATTTTACTTTCTAAAGGTTTTACAATAAATCTTTCAATATCCTCAGGTGTTGCTCCCGGGTAGATAGTTTTTACTGTAGCACCAGGAGCCACAACATCAGGATTTTCTTGTCTTTCCATCGTAGTATAAACATACAATCCACTTATAAAAACAAATATAGATAGGACGGCTACAATACTACGATGTTCTATACACCATTTTGTCATTATTCAACGACCCCCACTTTAACTTGATCACCATTCACAAGACGATATTGTCCTTCAACCACGATATTGTCTCCATCCTCTAATCCTTCAAGGACTTGGATATTATCTCCAAAAATCTCCCCTACAACAATGCTTCTCTCCTCCACGTAACCTCCTTCGTGCAAAACAAATATTTTAGAACCATCAGGATCATTTAGAACAGCAGTTGTAGGTACTAAGATACTTTCTACTTCGTCGGCAGTCAAGATAACTTTCGCTATCATACCAGGACGAATACGCTGATCCTTATTATTAATTTCGATATTTACACCAAAGGTTCTAGTCTGAAGATCAGCAATAGTGTTAATGCTTGTAATGACCCCTTCAATTTCTTTATCTAAACCGTAAATAAAGACATTTACCTTTTCACCTGTGCGGATAGAATCAATTAAAGTATCCGGCACACCTATTTCTATCTCCAGTTTATCTAGACGACCTAAGACGAGAGCAGGATAGCCGGGAGCAATGGTCTCACCGCTCTCGAAGACTTGTTTTACTACTGTGCCGTGTATAGGACTTGTCAAAACCGTGTCTGCCAATTGTGACTCTGCTAAGTCTAATCCTGCTTTTGCCTGTCTAAGCTGTGCTTCAGAAGTTGCTCTAGCATCTAAAGCTTCTTGATATTTATTTTCTGCAACTACTAAGGCTGTTTCTAATTCTTCAACTGTTTTTTTAGCAACTGCACCTTTTTCATAGAGACGGTTTACTCTTTCATATTGGGTTTTAACAAAGTCTAAGTGAGCCTCAGCTTGGTTAATCGCAGAGGTTATTTTGCTATCTAATTGCATATCTAAAGACTCGTACTGAGACTGTGCAGCTATAACCCCTAGTTGGTAATCGTAGGAATCAAGACGCATAAGTGTCTGACCAACTCCTACAATATCTCCTTCCTTGACATGAACTTGATCAATTACACCTGCTACTTTAAAACCTACATTTACCAATTGAGCAGGTTTAACATTACCACTTATCTCCATATTTTTTGTATAATTTTCAGTAAGCACCTCTTGGACAATAACGGGCTTTAAGGAATCTTGTATATCGGCGGACACATCTGCATTACATCCAGAAAGTAGTATTGACATCAACAAAACTGATGTGATGGCTATTAATTTATAATTTTTCAAGGTAAATCTTCCCCCTTTGATGTTTTTAATTTAGTAAATAAAGTTTCCTGTGTTATTTAAGTGTTGCATGCGTGCTAAATTATAAGCATAAGTAATTTTAACGATTTGCTCTTCCACCTTTGCTAGATTTTCTTCAGCCGCTAAAACCTCCACAATGGTTCCGGCAGAATCTTCAAGATTAAGGTTTTTAAGGAGACTTGTTTCTACACCAAAGCCTTCTTTATATTTATATTCAGCGATAGCTACATTTTCTTGAGCTTCCTTGACCATTTCATTAGAGGCCTCCAACATAGAAGCAACAGTATTTACTGTAGTATAGGATTGGCGTATAGAGCTTTCTACCTCTAATTTTGTTTGTTGAAACTGTAATTCTGTCTTTGTTCTTAGCAACTCTGCCTCTTGATGCTGAAAGGTATTGGAGGGGTACTTGCTTTTGGTTTCTGTGAAGTTTAAATCATAAACTATAAACTCTCCCAGTGCCTTTTTAACCTCTAATCGGTTTTGCATACCCGCAATTAAACCACTATGTAAATCAAAATCTTCTTTTTCTTCTATCAATACATCTATTAGCTTGATTTCTGTATCTAAAGGGATATTCATATTTTTCTTTAGCTCAAAAAGGGAATTTTCTAAATCACCCTTTGCTTTTTCATGTTCTATTTGTGTTCCTCTGTAATAAACACTGGCCATCAACATGTCATCCTTAGGTTTTAACCCTTCTTCATAGCTTGCTTTAGCAAACTCATACTGGGTTCTGCCCCTCTCCATAGCCTTTGCTTTAACCCCTAGCATCTGCTGAGCTTGAAGCACATCATAATAGCTTTTTTGAATAAGTAAAGCTATATTGTTCTTATAAATATTGTAGGAGGCCTCAGTAACCTCAAGACTGACTTCTGTCATGGTATTTAATAAATCTGTTGTACCATCTAAGGACAAGGAATCTAAGCTAGCGAAGTCTAATTGTTGTGATATGGTTCCTCCAGCCTCTTGAAGCGCATTGATGATTTTTAGATCTCCTTGGTGTAGTTGTTGTCTCGAAGCATCGAGAGATTGTTGTATATTGTTTGTTATAGAGCTTTGCACATCGCTAGAAAGGTCTGTATCTTGGAGACGTGTACCTGCAGGAAGGGTGCTTCCATCTGCTAAGGTGATATCCTTAGGTAGGATTCCTTGGTTTAATAAACTCTCTGCTTGACTTAACTCTCTATTTGCATCTCTAAGGTTATCCCTACCACGATCCAGCCTTCTAGTAGAAAACCTGGCCCGTCTTCTTGCAACATCCGCAAGATCAATTTCTGCTTGAACCTGATCTAAGATAATACTATTCTCTAGACCCGTAATAACAGCTTCTTCTAAAGTAAGGTGAAGCGTACTTTGGGTTTCTGCTGCAAAGGAGGATGTAGCAGAAGTAAAGAATAGAATGCATAGCAATCCTATGGTTATTAATCTTTTTTTGTTTTTCATATACTGTGACTCCTCTCTAATGTGTAGTAAGTTAATGCTATAGTAACTCTATGTCACTTTTAGCCTGTAGTTGAATAATACCCTTTTGCAATTTTGTTAATAGTTCTACTAACTGCTTCTTCTCGGTGTCCTCTAGCACACCCATTACTGTTTTAGACCATGAAATATAATTTCCTATAATTTTTTCAACAGTTATAGTTCCCTCATTAGTAATTCGAGCTGCTATTTTTCTTCTGTCCTTATCACTCCTATAACGTTTCACGAAATTTTGTTTTTCTAAACGGTCAATTAAGCCCGTAACATTTGCATTCGACATTAATACTTGTTGGCTAATCTCTGATAAATACATTCCCTCCTTTGAACCTTTATATAGAACTATTAATATATTGAATTTAGTATTGGATACATTATACTGCTTAAAAAATCTATCATGTATTTCATCTAACATATCGTGGGTCTTAAGAAATTCAATAATAGTTTTATTAGCAATTTTTTCAACCCATTGATAACTTTCAGATAATTTTTGCAGACGCTCCACTTCTTCACCCCTTTTATTGGATTAATTTACATATATTATTATATATGATTAATATAAACATGTAAATATTTAATATATTAAATATTTCTTAAAAAAATATTGTTCTTATATTTGCCTCATGATAGAATAATTTCAAGAAAGGAAAGTTCGCTTTTAAAAATTATTAGAGGATGAATGTTGGGAACAATAGACTAAAAGATGTAGATTATACAGACAATATAGCTAGAAAGTCAAGTTATAATACAATAGAAAGAGGGATTTCCATGAAGCTGAAAACAACCTTATGTAAAAGTTTAAATAAAATATTCCCCCTACCAATCCATCCATTTAACCTTCAAAATGAAGGAGTAAAAACCTATGCCGAATGGCAATATGAAAAGGGACAGGACACTTTAAAGTTTTATTTAGAAAAAGCTACCATAGAAGAAATGTTTCAAGATAAAGTAGTTCTAGATATCGGCTGTGGTGCTGGTGGGAAGACACTACATTATGCATCCCAGGGGGCTAAAAAGGTATACGGTATTGATGTGGTGGCAAAATATGAAGCGGAAGCCAATGACCTGGCTGAGAAGAAGGGACTGAAGGACAAATTTCAGTTTATTTTAGGAGATGCCGCTAACCTACCCTTTCCAGACAACACCTTTGACACCATCATTATGAACGATGCCATGGAGCATGTAGACAAGCCCCTAGAAGTATTGAATGAATGCTATAGAGTATTAAAAAAAGACGGGAGACTCTATGTGAATTTCCCACCCTATCATCATCCTTTTGGTGCCCATTTAAGCGATGCCATTGGGTTTCCATGGGTACATCTATTCTTCGATGACAAAACCTTAATAGCAACCTATAAAGATCTAGTAAGGGATTTACCAGACGGAGATAACCGTATTGACTTTAGAATTGCTAAGGATGAAAAGGGAGAAGAGTATTTCTCCTATATCAACAAAATGACTATTAAACGATTCCATACAATCTTACCCCAAACCAAGTACAAGGTAAGACATTACAAAGAAGTGCCTCTACGTAATTTATTTAAACCACTGGCAAAAGCTCCTATAATGAAGGAAGGATTTGTTAAGATGGTGGTGGCTATTTTGGAGAAATAATATAATGCAAAAGCCTTGAGGAGAGTCTTATATTTCCTACAAGGCTTTTCTTTGTTTTTGGTTGTGTAGAAGACCTGTTTATTATACAATGAACAATGGAAATGTAAAATTTGTAAATAGTCTTTCATTTAAAAGATGAAGGAATTTGTTGCTTCGTGTAGAATTACTATAGGTACTAGAAAAATAATTACATAAAAAATAATGATGTTGGAGGAAGAAAAATGGAAATGGAAGAAATCAGTCTGAGGGAACTCATAGAAACATTAATCAAAAGAAAAAACATGATTATAGGGATAACACTGATAGCTATACTTGCCACTGGTATTTTTAGTTTCTTTATGTTGGAACCAGTATATGAAACAAGAATGGTGCTTATGGCATCCAATTTTAGTGATAGATTACAATCCAATCAGATTCAAGATAGAAGTGTAGATAGTATATTAGATTCTTTATCAAGTATGCCTGTGATGACTCTTGAAACCTA
>JAFIFG010000150.1 GCA_020832135.1 Clostridiaceae bacterium | reverse complement strand
TGAGGAGGTTTATTGAAACTCCATAGAGAAGTAGTGAAGCGTTTTCGTTCAACTAGATCGCATCTGAAATTGAAAAAAGAAATAATTATAGCTAATAAAGTCATGCCCTAAAGGAAGCAACTGCTCTAGGGTTAACTTATTATTGTTTCAACTTCAGATACAATCCTAATTGTTAGGTGAAAGAAACAACTAGGTTTTATAAGCAAAGCACTGGTAAATATATTTAGTCTAGTAATAATTCATGATAATAATTATGTACATAAGAAAGAGGAGAGAATGAAAATGACAATTGATGGTACGCTGGAACTAATCAGTAAGTCTAATAAAGAGCAACAGGATAAATGGAATCAAAAAAATATTGATGCTTCATTAACAGCCAAAGCAAGAATAGAGTGGATTCAAAGTGTTAGAAACGCTACTGCTGAACTTATTTCTTTGTACACAACTCTTTTGGTTACTTATGAAAAGGATGAGTTAATTAGGTTGATTGGGGAGTCTCGTAAAAAATCCGAGTTATTGATACTTTTCTTTGGACCAGAGAAAAGATGTAATGCTAGTGGTTCAAAGACAAGTAGTGAAATTCTGTTGAAGGAAGAAGATAATGATTATAAAAACGATGTAATTGTACAATTCCTAAGGGATCAGCAAATGGAATTTAATCAACATTTCAAAGATTTGCACGATAGAAAAGAAGAAAGAATTAAAAAGGATATAGAGTTTTGGTCAAAACAAAGATATATTAATGCTGAAAAGGGAGCAGATATAATTCAATATGACCATGAAGGTAATGAATATTGTATTAATGAACCAATTATTAATGAGGATGATGAGGCTCGGTACCAGATGGCTTTATTAGCTCAAAAAAATGAATGTAAAAAGATTGAGAAGCTTGAAAATGATTTAAGACTTCTATGTAACTTTATGAGAATATATTTAAAGATAGAATGGAATAAGGCGAAAAATGTTGAATAACAATTGTCTAGTATGAAATAATAAATAGATTCTAATTTAAGGTAAACGGTGTATTCCGTTGTTTTCTTCGCCTAACAAGCCATTTCCACAAGGGTGCTAGTGGGCACGTGTTTAGGGAATGGTCAGAGCACCACACCTTCTCACTGGGTGCAAGCACCACCAAGGGGTATTCCTATGGTGTCCAGTTCGAAAGCGTCAGGAATGGCAAGACCGTTATAGAAAATGATGATATCGAGGCTATTTTTTAGGGTCTTGTTTAATAAAGAAAGAATTGTTTTAAAGATAGGTAATATATTATACAAGTTGTTTATGATGTAGATGATGAAAAAGGTGAAGTAAATGCTTTGTAGACTATATCGTATCGGAAGATTTTTATATATCATATAGAGGGGGGAATCTATAAATGATTAAAAGAAATAAAAAGATACTTTCTGTAATAATGATGTTTATTGTATTGTTATATATATTCTATAGCTATCCAAGATATTTTGAAGAAAGTTATATTGGGCTTGAATACAGACTAGGGGATAGTGAATATCAGAGAGAAGTTTCTGTTGAAATTAAGGGGTGGTATAGGAGAAGGATTTTTAGAAGTGATAATTTCAAAGGCTCAATGACTATTGATGACAAAACACTTTATTCGGTAGAGTTAGACATTGGAAAAGATGAGACTAATTTATTTGGTAGAGAGGAAGACACCTCTAGATATAGAAGCTTTGGAGCTATTGCTTCTACAAAGATGTTTGAAGAGTTTACAATTTTAGTATATGAGAGGGCCGGAAATCATCAAGCATGGAGTTGGTCATCTGAAGATGGACTTATGATTTCTGTTCCAGCAGATAATAGAGAGAGGGCTTTAGATTTATCTAAAAGGCTAATAGGAAATCAGCTAGGAGAAGGAGATGTGGTATTGGAATAAAAAAGCTCGTGGACTCATGTTGTATCTATTAAATATCACATGTGGCATATCATATGTTTAAGATGAATTTGATGAAAAGTACCAAAAAAACAGATATTAAATATTAAATAGTTAACTAACTAAATAAATAGGGGCAATACTCAATGAAATAGAAAGATATATTTGGAGCGGTAAATTTGAAAAAAGATAAAACCGAAAAGTTTATTAAAAAATGGAGCAAATATAGACGAGTAGGAAAAGAAGAGTATGTTAATAAAACAAGTATACAAACAGGAGTTGCTATCTTAGTAGGTATATCAATTTCAAGGCTATATAGGGGAGAATTAGGATTTTTTAATTTGCCAAACCTCATTTTGTTTTTTGTTGTAGGTTATATTTCTTCACGAATTGGTGCAACTAGAACATGGAAAAGAAATGAGTATAAATACAGTAAATTAATAAATAATGTAGAGAAATAGCGTTACTCTTTTATAGTCACATCATATTCATTCACTATGCGGCATAAAATATTTGAAGAAGAATGGCTACATACTTGAAAATAGTAATATAGTCATTCTTCTTTTATTTTGTAAAATATCAACATTCATCACTAACAAAGCCTTATTTTTAAAAGAAGGAATATGAATAAAGGCTAAAGGGAGATAAAAGATGAAAAAATAATTTATCAAAAAACTAGTGATTTAAGTATATAAAGAGCACTTTAATCTTAGAACCACTGTATAAGATGATATAATAAACTGGACGGGTAGAGTGGGCAAGTTCCCACCAGTGGAACCTAGAGAATAAAATGTATACATAGAGTCAGACATAACTAGGATATTGGTCTCTTTGGTAGTAGTTTAATTACTTTAAAAACTACTACTATTTTTATTCTTGATTCTAAAAAATCATTTAACATATCACTTACTTTACTTGATAAAATATTTTATATATAATATGAAACGTGAGTTCTATATTTTGAAATTAATGTTAAAAGTTACACAAATAATACTATGCAAACTGTAAAGAAAAGTAAATTTTACTGATTTGAATCGAGGGGTATGGGGTATATCGTGATAGGGAAGGACAACTGCAATAATACATAGCCATAATTTAAAGTTAATAAAGCTTAATTGAAGGACTAAAGGGAGGAAAAATAGTGAAGATATTTCAAAAAAATTTAATAGCTTTTCTTGCAGTGATTGTTTTAATGGTGGCAATGAGTACCTTTGCCATCATCAATTTTCAACAAATTGAAGAAAAAAATAGAGACATTTATGAGGATAAGGATAATATCGCTTTTTTTATTGAAAAGGAAGTAGATCACTTAAGATGGTTAAATCGTTTAAGTAATATGTTCATCTCTGGTAAAATCCCTTTGGCGGATGACCATACACAATGTGATCTAGGACAGTGGTATTATAGCCATGAAGCCGAGGAACATTATGAGGATATTTTCATTGCTTTAGAAAAGCCCCATATGGAGGTCCATAGCAGCGGTAAGAAGGTAATAGAGCTTTTTGAGAGTGGCAATATTGAAGAGGCTAGGAGAGTATTTGAAAGTCAAACTCAACCAGCGGTTTCACAAGTACAGTATTATTTAGCTGAATTACAGGAAGTAGAGAGGCAAACGGCGAACCTTCTTATACAAGAAATCGAGGCTTTACAGGCAAGAATATTCATCATTAATATTGTATTAATTATACTGGCGGTGTTAGGAGCCATAGGAATTGCATTGATTTTAAACAAACAAATTGCAGTACCAATCGTCAAACTTTCAGGCATCATGGATAAGCTAGCAGCCTATGATTTAACCGATAATGAAGATGACGATGTTAAAAAGTATAGAAATAGGAAGGACGAAATAGGTGTTATTACTAGGGCTTTAGAAACAGCACAAAAAAATTTCCTTCATTTAATAAAAACCATTACAGATCAATCAGAGCATGTGGCCTCTTCTTCAGAGGAATTAACTGCTACCACACAACAATCTACCATGGCTGTGGAAGAAGTGGCAAGAGCTATTGAGGAAATAGCGAAGGCTGCTAATCACCAGGCAAAGGATACAGAAGGTGGAGTATTGAAAACGGAAGAACTAAGTAAACTTATTGAGAAGGACCTAGAGGATATGGCTCAAATAAATAAAGCCACAGAAGAGTTAACTAGCTTGAAGAATGAAGGTATTCATACGATAAAAAATTTAATTCATAAAACACAAAATAGCGATAAGGCAATAAAAACTATCTACCAAAGCACGATAGATACGGATGAAAGTGTAGGGAAGATCGGTGAAGCCAGTGAGCTTATTCAACGAATAGCGGAGCAGACAAATTTATTGGCACTAAATGCCGCTATTGAAGCAGCTAGGGCAGGAGAGGCTGGAAGAGGTTTTTCTGTGGTGGCGGAAGAAATTCGTAAATTAGCAGAGGAATCTTCAAATTCAGTACAGCTCATCAATGGGATGCTAGAAAATCTACAAAAAAATTCTAAGGATACCATAAGTGTAATGCGAGATGTATTATCCATTATAAAAGAGCAGGTTGGAAGTGTAGAAGTAACGGAAGGAAAGTTCGATGACATTGCTGAGGAAGTAGAAATTATCAAGGCTATCGTGACGGAATCTATGCGATCTATAGAAGATATGGCTAAAAAGAAGGATGAAATGGGAGCTATAATGGAAAGTTTAGCAGCAATTGCTGAGGAAAATGCTGCATCCACAGAAGAAACCTCTGCATCAGTAGAAGAACAGGCGGCTTCTATGATAGAAATAGCTAATGCCAGTGAATCATTAGCACGATTATCAGAGGAAATGCAAGAAAGTACGGCTAAGTTCAAGTATTAAAGACTTATGTTTATACTGTCTTTTTTAGTGAGGTCAATTAAATTCCATAAGGAATAGGCATAATATCAACTGGTCTCAGAGGGAAAGAGACTAGCTGGTATTATTTTAAAGAAATAGCTTAAATGATTGAAAATAAGGTTAATAAACGAGTATAAATGCAACAAATTAAACTGTATAGTGTAGCATTATATACTATATAGAAGGAAACTAATAGGGAGGATCATATGGAACATAAGATAAAAGAAGTAGTAAGTTTTAAACAGCTTAAAAAATTAAATATAGGAAATAGCATTAGTAGAGCCTTTGTTTTTTGGATCGTATTAGCTCAGCTGATGACTCCGGTTGCATCTAACTTTATCAATACATATGTGAGTGATATATATGTACTGAATATGCCTATCGGAATTTACTTAGCTACCTTTATGAATACCATTATTTTAACATTGATCATAATTGTATTGATGAAGAAAATTGTGTTAAATCGAATCAAAGAGTTGATCCAATATACTGAGAGAGTGGCGAGTGGAAATTTAAGTACAAGACTAGCTATCAAAAAGCAGGATGAGATCACAATATTAAGCCAAGGAATTAATCTCATGGTGGATAGTCTGGCAGATATGGTAAAAGAAAGTACTGAATCAACTGAAAAGGTGAATAGTATCTCCACAAATTTAGATTTTAGTACAAATACCATTTCTGAAAGCATGGAAGGCATTGCTGAAAAGTCTCAGGACATAAATGACAGTATGCAGGATATTAATGATGCACTGGGTTCTGTAAATGAGGAAACGGACGTACTCAGTTCAAGATCCCAAGAGTTAACAGCAGTATTCCAGCAGATAGCAGCCAGTTCAGCTAATACGGAGACAATTGTTATGAAGGGGAAAAAGTCTACTGATAAGGTTGTTGGAGAGATTAAGAATACAAGAAATACCTTTGAAGAATTGGAAAACAGATCGAATATATTAAATGAAAAATCTAAGGAAATGGGAAGCATTATAGAGACAATCAATAAACTAGCCAATCAAACATCAATACTAGCCCTTAATGCAAAAATCGAGAGTGCTCAAGCAGGGGAAAAGGGAAAAGGCTTTGCAGTTGTGGCAGAGGAAATAAGAAAGTTGGCCAATAATACAACTGTATCCATTGGTAAAGTAGAAGGAATTATTAGTGAAATTCAATTAGAAATTGAGACGTTAAGTGGGAATACTAAAAGTGTAGATGGAGCTTTAAATAGTATAGAGTATATGTCAAGTCAATCGCATGATATATTAGATGAGGTGACTCATGAGACACATAATGTTAATGAAATGATACAAAAGGTGGCTGTATCCAATGAAAAGCAAACCAATTTTGTTGGAAAAATTTCTTTGACTTTGGAAGATATAGATAAAAAGGTTAGCTACATGACAGCAGATTTTGAAACCACAACAAGCCTAATAGAGGAAACCACACAGTCAGTGGCAGAAATATCTGATGCTACTTCAAATTTAAAAAAATCAGCCAATGAAACTAAAAATAAATTGATGAAAATTAAGATTTAAGTTTATCTGTAATATTGTTTAAACCATAAAGAACTTTTATAAGAATGGGTGCCACCCATTTGTCACCCATCCAAAAGTTATAGGACATTATAGGTTAGTATATAAAGTTGCTATACAACTTTTAGTTCCCTATTTTTCAATGTTTTAAAGTGTTGTAAAATATTATAAGATATATATATGATATAATAAATGGATGAAATCAACGGCTCATGTGGGGTGTGTTGTGTTGATAGATAAGGAATAAGTTGTAATCAGAGATTTAGAAGGTTTTGATGAAAATTGAAGAGCAATACATGTGCCCCTAGACGATAAGTTTGGGGTTTTTGTTTTTGAGGGGGTGTATTATTTCGTGTATTATAATTACACGAATAAAAGGAGTTTTAAGTATTAGTATGGAATATTTTAGGATAAAAAATAATCTTTAAGATTAAAATTGCTAGAAACAAAAATGAGCTAGTGAGTTAATAAACAAGGATTCTACCAAGGAACCCAAAATGAAACTTATGAATAGCGAGGTGTTATGGTAATGAAAAAATTGCTTCATCAAGTCACCATGATTGCCATAATATTGATGGTAATTCTGTTTTTTATCGCATGTGGAAACTCCGATAAGCAGCTAACAAAGGAAGACTTTTTAAATGATTTTGATTACATGATGCAAACAATGGAAGACACCTTTCCGTATTTTGGCGTGGCAGAAAGAAGATTAGGTGTTGATATAAGAGCACTGGGGCAGGAAACACGGGCTATGATAGAGAATTACCCTTATTCTCTTCAAGGCCTTGCAAATGAACTGGGTATTTCCTTGGAGGATATGCCTGACTTAGATGAGCATATTTTTTGGAGTATTATTCGCCATGAATTTTTCTCCTATTTCACGCCGTTTGCCCATAGCTTAGCGACGAATTTTAGTGGATATAGTATAAATCAACCCTATTATACAAGTTCCTGGAGTCCTTATTACACACCTAATAATCACCATGCTTACACTAATCCTATCTCCCAAAGTTTTTACCAAGAACAGGAACTCCTTTTTAATACCCTTGCTAAAGAGGACGGGGCTCTTTTCCAATTTATTTTTCGAGATGAACCTCCGATTGCAGCCCCGGGCAGTATAGTTAAAACAGAAATTATTGAGGAATACAGGGTTGCTTATTTAAATGTGTCAAGTTTTATGGGTTTCAACCTTAGTACTATCTCTGACTTGAGAGGATTTTACCGTAATATCCAGAAATATGAGCATTTGATTATTGATATCAGGGATAATACCGGAGGATCACCAGATTTGTGGAGAATGCTTATTATGAAACCCCTTTGGCCGGACAGAAATAATATGCTCGATATGCCTTTGTACGCTTTTTACCGAGGAAGCAACCTTGGGAAATCTTTAGGGGAAAACAGTATTGAAATTGAAGCACGGGATTCACGTCATATACCTGAAACTGATAATTTACTTACAGTAAGAGAAATTATGGAAGTAAATAATTTGCCACATATTAATGAGGACGATGTAAAAAATTTAGCTTATGGCGTGAGGTTTAATACCAGTATTAGCAATATCCAATGGCGGCATATGCACCAGTTAGGGTTACAAAATATTTATTATCCCTTTGATGGGGAAATATGGCTTTTAACCAATGAAAACAACTACTCTGCGGCGGCGCTGTTTGCCCGCCACGCAAAAGAAATGGGCTTTGCTACCCTTGTGGGAGAGCAGACTGGCGGTGCATATGCTACATATGTGGCGAACTTTACCTTACCCAACACTGGAATTATAGTAAGGTGGGATATAGACTATTTAACTGATGGTGATGGCCGTGCTTTAAATGAGTTCCCCACTACCCCCCACCACTTTAACCGTCCAGGTATGGATGCGCTGGAGACTGTTTTACAGTTAATAGAAGAAGGCAGTTTTTGATAAATTTCCTCAATGCCTTGATGGACAGGATTGATAGCTCTAGCTTTGAAACAATGATTCAGTGGTAAAGTGTGATGAAATAATAATTTCTTATTAAGTCATCACAGATGAATAATATGCAGTAACATATAAGCTTATAAAACTAACGGGTAGAAGTTTTAAATATTGCTTGATGCTAGGAGGTAGTAGATTTGAAGAATTTAGTTAGATATTTATTGACAGTGATATTTCTGATTATGTAT
>JAFIFG010000106.1 GCA_020832135.1 Clostridiaceae bacterium | reverse complement strand
ACAATGCCTTTTTGGCCTTATGCACTCTTTGGCTTAGCCATACCAGCATTTGAGGGTATGCTTGTAGGTAAACCTTGGTACCTGTTACCTTCAATTGTTTCGATGATTCTTTGTCCCCATATTTCCATTACCTTAGTGGTAGTAATCATACAAGCAGGATTTTTTGGAGGGGTTATACGTGGTTGGTTACAGGAAACTCAATTATATAGACGGGAAGCAGATCAACAACGTCGTTATCGGTATGAATTAGAGGGCTTAAAAAGTGAGTTACTAGAAGCTAGTGTTCAAGGAACACGTATGGCGGAACTTACGGAGCGGAATCGAATAGCCCAGGAACTACATGACAGTGTCGGACATGAAATAACTGCTGCAGTATTGGCATTTCAGGCGTTTGAACAACTATGGAGGGAAGAAGATCCCATGGCAGAGGAAATGTTTAATCAAGGAAAAGAGAGACTGTCAAAAAGCGCTCTCCAGCTCAGGGAGACCGTTCATAATATGAAGCCTATGTCAGGCACAGGGGTTGAAGGTTTAGGTGATATTATTAATGGATTTACCCATTGCCCAATTGACTTAAATATTTATGGAGACACCTCAAGGGTACCAACTTATCTATGGACAATCCTCCAAACCTGCCTAAAGGAAGCACTAACCAATGTAATCCGACATGCCCATGCCACAAAGGTAGCTGTCTCATTAGATGTGAGCCCTCATATCGTTAGATTAAGTATATTTAACGACGGTGATAGCAAGGGAAAAGAAGGTGGAGGTATAGGTCTTAGAAATCTTCGGCAACGGGCAAAGGCCGTTGGGGGGAGTGTATCAGTAGATACCAGTGAAGGTTTTCATTTAATATGTGTATTGCCGATAGAAAAGGGGAATTGATTTAATATATGATATAGGAGAGGAGATTCATAAATGAGGATATTAATTGTAGATGATGACCCATTGGTATGCCAAAGTCTTCAACTACTACTCTCTAGAGAAAAGGATATGGAGGTTATTGGAACTGCTAAAAATGGTGCAGAGGCCATTTCTTACTGTACTAATCATTTACCTGATGTGGTTTTAATGGATATTAGGATGCCGGTTATGGATGGAATAAAGGCAACACGTCAGATTAAAAAAGAATGGCCTAAAGTTCGAGTGATGATGTTAACAACTTTTAAGGATGAAAAGAATATTAGACTGGCAATTTTAGCAGGCGCAGAGGGGTACTTGATTAAATCAACAGAAGTGTCTAGCATGGCAAAACAATTACGTGCTTTAAATGCTGGTAGTAGTGTATTAGATGCAGATGTAGTGAAACAGTTGATGCAATCCCATAAAGATGAACTCACACAATTGACACCTAGAGAAAAGGATATAGTAGAGTTAATAGCTCAGGGGCTATCTAATCGTGAAATAGCTGAACAGTTATTTATTAGTGAAGGAACAGTACGTAATAATCTGTCAGTTATATTGGAAAAGCTGCAAATAAGGGATCGGACACAATTGGCAATTTATTATTGGAGAAAATCCTAGAACTAAGAGCTTTAATATTTTTCCTCAGACGGATGTTCTGAGGTTTTTTCTTGGGTAGGAGTCTTGCTTCTACGCAAAAATAGAAATGCTTCGGGTTTAATAAGTTATGAGATTAAAGAAGTTAGTTTATTTTTCACTTGAATTATCATAATTTATGTTATATATTTATAACATAAGGTTATAAATATATAACATAAGGAGGTAGGAGTAACGATGTATATGAATAATAAGTTAGCATATTTAGGTTTTCTCGGATTAATCGGCTTAATAGGACTTAAGGGAAACTTTTATTTCTTTGGTTTTTTTGGTTTTTTTGGCTTTTTTGTCTATTTTGGATATTTTAAAGTGATCCCAGATGAGTTGTTTAAGGAAAATGTTCGGAAGGCAGCGACACCAAGTTTTTTTATTAGCATTGTATTGAATGCACTTATTAGCGGATATATTGCTATTTTAAAAAATGCTTCTCCTCAAGATTTAGCAACAAGCTTGTCAATAGGTTTAGCAATAAACTTTGCACTCCCCATTTTTGTTTTTACTGGGATTTTAGTGTACCGTGAAATTGCTGAAAGTAGTGGTGGGGAATAATGGGTTTGCGTACAAGAATAAAAGAATATCGCGCTAAATTTGATATGAAACAGGAAGATTTAGCTACACTAGTGGGTGTCAGACGCGAAACGATAAGCCATTTAGAAAAGGGGAAATATAATCCATCTCTGAAATTAGCTTTTGATATAGCAAAAGTATTTAATACATCCGTAGAGGAACTGTTTGAATTCACTAATGATGAATAGTTGTACTGCTATATATAAATATAAAAAATGGATGATATCTTTTGGAAGGGAGAGTATATGTTTTGAAAGTAAAAATATTTTATGCTATGACTGAACAAGGACTAGAAAATAAATCAAATGATTTCTTATCGGATAAATCAATAGAGGTAGTAGATATAAAGTTTTCAGCAACTGTGTTCTATTTTTCGTTGCTTATAATGTATAAGGACAAATAAACCAAGTATACTATGCACAGGTAGTCATCCTGTGTTTTCTATTGCAAAAAACACAATATAGAAGGTAAGAAGATATAATTTATGGAATACAAACGGGATTTATCCATGGAGATCTCCATGCAGGCCATACTTTAATTGATAAAGCTGGAAATGTAACTGGTTTAATTGATTAGACTGAAGCAAAGGTGAAAGACATATCAAATGGCTTTGTATTTCATTATAAAGCCTTCGGGGAAAAAGGACTTGAATCACTTATTAATGCTTATCAAGAAGCAGGGAGCTACTATTGGCCAAAGATGAAAGAGCATATTATTGAGTTGGTTGCTGCAGGTTCAGTTGCAATAGCTGAATTTGCAATTATATCTGGTCTTGTGGAATATGAAGAGATGGCGAAAGAAACTTTAAAAGCAGATGAAATATAGATGAATTTCATATTGCAAAAAAATTAAATTTTCCAGCAAATGATGATATTTAAGCTCATTATAGGTGTTGACATTACCGCTACGTAAAAGTATACAGTTATAAGTGGGAGGTGATGAAGTGGAGTACACTATACAAAAGATAGCTAAATTAGCAGGTGTAAGTACACGAACATTAAGATATTATGATGAAATCGGTATTCTAAAACCTGCTAGAGTTAATTCATCTGGTTACCGCATCTACGGAGAGAAAGAAATTGATAGGTTGCAGCAGATTCTTTTTTATAGGGAGTTAGATTTGGATCTATCAGAGATCAAAAAGATAGTTGCTTCACCAGATTTTAACGAAATAGAAGCATTAAGACATCATAGAGAAAAACTACTTGAGAGAAGTAAGCAGTTAGAGACGTTAATTACAAACGTTAATAAAACAATTTCACATAAAGAGAGGAAGGTTATAATGAGTGATAAAGAAAAATTTGAAGGATTCAAGAGTAAGTTAGTTGAAGATAATGAGAAAAAACATGGAAAAGAAGCTCGTGAAAAATACGGTGATGAAGCTGTAGACAAGTCAAATAAAAAAGTAAAAAATATGACTGAAGAAGAATATAAAAAAATAAGTGAACTGGAGCTAGAGCTTTACGAAACATTAAGTAAGGCTTTAAAAACAGACGACCCAGCAGGGGAATTGGCACAAAAATCAGCACATCTCCATAAACAATGGATCTCTTTTTATTGGGATAGTTACTCCAAAGAAGCCCATGCAGGGGTTGCCCGAATGTATGTGGCAGATGAAAGGTTTAAAAAGTTTTATGATAAAAATGAACCTGGAACAGCTGAATTCCTAAGAGATGCTATTCTTATTTATACTGGAATGAAAAGTGAGTAATGTAAAGCTCATTATTAATACCCTGCACAACTGTACAGAAAATGTCGGATATATATACTCAGTTTCTGATACTCTATAGATAAAAGGGAGGTCATATAGATGGATTCGATTAAGCAAATGAATGAAGCATTAAGCTATATTGAAGAAAACCTGACAGATGGTGTAGATTTTAAAGAGGTAGCTAAGATCGCTTGTTGTTCTGAATATCACTTTCAAAGAATGTTTTCATTCCTCACAGGGGTTACACTATCAGAATATATACGTCGTAGACGTCTCACTGTTGCAGCTCTTGAACTTAATAATAGTGATATAAAGATCATAGATATTGCTATTGAATATGGTTATAGCTCACCAGATTCTTTTAGCAGAGCTTTTCAAAAATTGCATAGCATAACACCTTCAGAGGCCAAGAAAAATAGTAAATTATTAAAGGCTTATCCACCAATGACCTTTCAATTATCAATAAAGGGAGGAAATGAAATGAATTACAGAATTGAAGAAATAGAGGGGTTTAATATAGTGGGCATAATGAAAAGGGTACCTATAGTTTTTGAAGGAGTCAATCCAGAAATCGCAGAAATGTGGGAAGGTTTAGATGGAGAAAAAATCAGTAAGCTTAAGAATTTATCTAATGTAGAGCCTACAGGATTACTTAGTGCATCTACAAACTTTTCTGAAGGTAGAATGGAGGAAAAGGGAGAGCTTGATCATTATATTGGTGTAGCAACAAATAAAGAGTGCCCAAGTGACCTAGCAGAACTTAAAGTTGCAGCTTCGACATGGGCAGTATTTCAAGCAGTAGGTCCATTTCCACATACACTTCAAAATGTTTGGGGACGTATTTATTCAGAATGGTTCCCGTCTTCAAACTATGAAATAGCAGAAGGACCTGAAATATTATGGAATGAGGAAAAGGAGCTTACAGATCCAAATTTTAAAAGTGAATTATGGATACCAATTATTAAAAAGAAATAAGTTTTATATTCTCCCAGATTAAAGATTTGGGAGAATTTTTTATTTTGGATTACCTAAATGACAAATGAAGCAAACTATAACAACTATGACTTTATTAGGTATTTATATGCGATATGATGATACTACTTAAAAACTTAGGAACATAAAGCAGTTATCTCCGTCTAATAAGTATAAGCTGATAAGAAAGGAGGGGAGAAGGCAGGTATCATTACTACATTAATTTAGTGATTATTGGAGAATAAAAGGAGGAACTATTTTATGAATAGATCAAGATTTAAAAAAACATTTATACTAGGGGTATGTGTTACATTACTTTCATCCAGTGTTGCCTTTGCCAATGGTGGTGGAAGTATGCCATCATCGTTGATGGATCAACCACCGAAAGAGAGGGTTGAAATTGATGAAGGTCAGGCAAGGAGGGTGATTGAATCGCCAACAGATCCTCTTGATTCTGCAGTTATGGATTATCCTCAAGAGCCAAGATCTATAGATGAGGAAATACTTCAAAGACAAAGGGAAATTGATAAATATCTGTTTGAAGATCATACTGAAGAAATGAATGAAAAAGACTTTCGAGTTACGCATACTGGGCCATACAATGACTATGTTGAGGTAGGGATCACACCCTACAGTGAAAAAAATGCCAATTATCTTTATGAATTGTTAGGAGAAGATAAGGTAAAGGTTGTTGAGGGTTATCAAGCAGAACTGCTTAATACAGCCTTAGCTACCAGTGGTATAGAAGCTGATATGGTTGTCGAAGGTGAAACATCATCTCAATCTAGCTCATCAAATAAATCCGTATTATATGCTTTGGGGGCATTTATACTTGGAGCTGGAAGTGTGATCATAACCCGCAGATTTAAATCAGTAAAATAAATATTCAATACTAGCAATGAATTATGTCAATTTCATTGGGGCATACAAAGAAATCACAAAACTTGAAAACGAACTTTATCAAACATTAAGCAAGGCTTTAAAAACGGATAACTCAGTAGGAGAATTAGTACAAAATACAGCTGATTTGCATAGACAATGGATCTCTTTTTACTGGGATAGTTATTCAAAAGAGGTCCAGGAAGGTATTGCTCAAATGTATGTATATGATGAAAGGTTTAAGGAGTTTTATGACAAAATAGAGCCTAGAGCAGCAGAATTTTTAAGAGATGCTATTCTTATTTATACTGCAATGCAGAGTGAGTAATGTAAAAATTGTATTAGATAAGAAGTTATAAATAATGATAGAAGAATTTTATTGCTATTTCATAATTCACAGATCGTGAAATAGCAACTACATTTTTATACCAATTCCCCAGGGGGAAACTCCCTATTTATTCTGCGAAATAATATCATCTTTTTATCAAAACCCATGTGGAGTGTGTGGTGTTGATAGAGAAGTAATAAGCTAGGATCAGTGGTTTAGAAGAATTTAAGATAAAATTTAAGAGTAATTTATGCTCCCCTAGACAAGTTTAGGGGATTTTCTGTTAAAGACGATAGAAACTTTGCAGAATTGAGATGTTTTTCAAAAGTTATGGAGACTAATGAAGGTGAAAGTAAGATAAAGAGTTGGGTACTTAAGCTTTCAATAGAAAAAATATGATTCAGACGTAATGATACAAAGTGTAAGGTAGACTCATACTTTCTCAAAAAGAAAATTCACTATAATAAATGTATAGATTAAGATTGACAAAAAAAGAAACAAGTGAGACAATTCCATTTGTTTCCAGCGGAGGTAAAAACCATTGAGAGGTAATCATGCTATACTATTTACAGATATTCACGACTTTACATTTGTTAAAGCAGAGGTGTAATAAAGAGAAGGAGGAGATAGGGGGAGAATTCCATATTTTTTGCGAAATATTATTATCCTTCTATCAAAACACATGTGAGATAGTAGCCTTGATAGAGAAGAAATAGATTGTAATAATTGGTTTGAAAGGCTTTAAAGTAAAAATTGAAAAATGTTTAAGTTCCCTCATACTACGGTTTGGGGAATTTTGCTTTAGGGGCTGATTTTTTTGCAAAAATGGATTGACAAAAAAGGCATATAGTTATACATTACATATAACAAGTTGAATATAACTAATCATATATAAATATAGAAAGGAGAGAAAAAAATGAGCTTAAGATATGGATTACTAGGTCTATTAACTTACAATGATATGAGCGGCTACGACTTAAAAAAGGCTTTTGAATCCTCTCTGCAATTTATGTGGAGTGCAAAATCCAGTCAGATTTATCGTGAACTGGGGAAATTGGAAGAAGAGGGACTTGTCTCATCCCGAATAGAACCACAGGATAAAAAATTTGATAGGAAGGTATACTCAATTACTTCGTCAGGGAAAAATTCTTTTCAGAAATGGGTGGAAAACTTTCCGAGTAATCTGGAGGTTCCGGTAAGGGATGAGTTTATCGTTCGTGTGTTCTTTGGTGAAAATCTGAGTGTTGAAAACTTAACATTTGAAATTAAGAGGTTTAAAAAGCAAAGGGTAGAGGCACTGGCGGTTCTTTCAAACGTATCAAAATCAGCGAAAGAAGCTGCGAAACAGGACGGGTTGGAAAAGTCATATTATTATTGGACCCTAACGATTAAGAAGGCCTTAAAAGAAATAAAGGCAGAGATTGAATGGGCAGAAGAGGCGATTGAAGAATTAAAGAATAGGAGTTGAAAAGTTTATGTTAGAAATGATAAATATCAAAAAAAATCCAATTAGTTTATTAATTTTTATAATCTCAGCCATAGTATTTCTTGTAGCAAGGGTAACTAACCCTGAAAATATAAGATTTTTGGCTTTCGATTATGAAGCATTACCCCAAAGATGGTACGGAATCTTGACATATGGTTTTGTTCATGTGGATTGGAATCATATCATCATTAATATGGGGTTACTTTTATGGATAGGAATTTGGGTAGAACGGTTAATTGGTTCAAAGAGATACATTGTACTGGTTCTAAGTGGAATCCTAGTAGGAGGGATAACCTTGCTATTAAGAGAAACTGCGGGGATTGGATTTAGTGCTGCAGCTTCTGGTATCCTATTCTACTATCATTTAGCTTTTCCATGGGAAAGAGAGTTGCCATTTAACTTACCAAACATCGTATTACCTACAGTCTTACTTATGTCTTCAGTGATAGCTATTGTTTTCGGCTGGCTACCTTCTGTAGGACATTACCCCCATATTGCCGGAGCACTAACGGGAGTTATACTGCTAAAAATTTTCCATGCAAAGCATAATTTTATCTCTTTTAACGAATAAATATTTTTGCATGCACAAGGTGTCATTATCTGAAGATAACCTACAAAAATGAGTGGGATAATGACGACGAAATAATAGACCTATAGAGCAGCTTTAGATCTGCTCTATAGGTTTTTATTAGTCCTTATATAATAAACAGATGAATTAACAAGTGCACCCTAGTGTTAGACAAAAATTCTAATATTAGAAGGTGTGCTTTAATTTGTAAAATTATTCCATAAACTGATATAATATAAGTGACTCTTGAAGATGCCAGTAACTAGTAAAGTGGATGAAACATAATTAGGAATAAAGTAAGGAGGATTGTTGGAGTGTTTCTTATGTTGTTCCTTCAGGCTGAGTAAAATGTATAACCCCTTATGTAAAGAACTCTATGGTAGAATAAAAAAATAAGGATATAATAAATAAATTATCACTTCAATACGTTAAGGAGGATACGAAAATGGAAATTGCAATTAACAAAGCGTACGTATTACAGAAAGCAAAAGATTTATTAGTGTTCGATAGCCCAAGTGGATTCTGCTTCGATATTATGGACAAAATCCACACATGGGTACAGGAACTTGGGTATAACTTTGAACTTACCAACAAAGGTTGTGGAGTAATTACGGTACCTGGTAAAAGTAATGATAAGATAGTAGGCTTATCCGCTCATGTTGATACGTTAGGAGCTATGGTTAGATCCATTACTAGTAGTGGAACATTAAAGTTTACTTTGATCGGAGGACCTATCGTACCTACTTTAGATGCAGAGTATTGTAAAATCAGAACAAGGGATGGAAAGATCTATACTGGAACTTTTTTAAGCACTAGCCCAGCTGTTCATGTATTTGAGGATAGTGTATCTAAAAAAAGAGATCCACAAAATATGGAGATAAGTGTAGATTCTCAAATTAATATGCAAACATAGATATATCGAGAGGCACCCCGGGACATCGAGGGATTAGACGGGATAAAGCGGGACATGGAGAGACGTTGAGGGCTGTCGAAGAGCAGAAAAGTGGGACGATTTTTTAAAAGATTTTCCGCAAGTTAATTTTCAAAAAATAAATTTCAAAGAGATTTTTGAGAGATCGGTCAAAAGCCGGTCTTTTTTAGTGTCACCGTCACTAGGCTGTAGATGAGAGTGACACAACATTGATATTATCAGCGACACAGGAGTTACACAGATAAAGACACCTCTTCAAAAGAGATGCCTTTATCATTAAGAAACAGGAAATTAACGGCGACAAAAATGAAATTTTTAAAATTAACGGCGACATAGCCTACGAACATTGAAATATCAATAAAAATCCGATATGTAGTTTTGCAATCTTGGCAAATTAACGGCGACACGGCGACAGGGCAAAAAGGAAGTGAAATCACCCCAAAATATTCAAATATATTCCAATATTATCCCATGCATCTTCTAAAAATCTAGCGGTATCGATAAAAATTATATCGGCTTTTGGGGTTATGTTTTTAAAGTGCGCATCATCTAAAACCTTTATAAACGACCTGGCATTTTTAATTTTAGCATCCTTGCTGCCCTTCAGTTTTGAGATATTTTTTAAAATCAACACCTTATCAGAATTCAGTAACATATTTTCAAACTCTTTAAAAACCTCATATTTTGTTCTGCTATGGAAAGGCAGTAAATATTCCTCCAGCTGCTTAAAGGTTTTATTAGCTGCATCTATCAAGATATAATCCCTACCCATCCATTCCAAAGCTTTAACTATATCATTCGAGCTAGATTCCAGATGTTCATCACTGTAGTAAATGACATATCCTGAATTAGGGTTTTTGTACTGGACGGAATGATTTTCATGAAATAGAGCATGTACAAAAAGCTTATGCTTATTAATATTATTATGAAGTAAATACCAATTAATAAAGTCAGCTTGCTCCCTCAGATCCTTTGTTAAAACGCCTGATAATATATCCCTATTTGCACCCTTGCCGTACTTCTTTTCTAAATACTCCTGAAATGAAATTGCATTATTGTCCAAAATCAACACCTTCCTTTCTAAAATTTATAAAAATGATAAGAAAACACGTCAAAGAAGGCCCAAAAAATTAAGCCATTTCTTTAGCGGCTGCCTCTTCTCCATTGTGATAATTCGATGAGCGTCCCCTTTTATCCTGCTTTTTTTGACCTTTATCAACCATTTCAATCATTCTGCCTAATATAATCCCCTGCTCTAAAGGCTCTAGCTGCTTGAAAAGATCCAGGCACTTAACTTCTGATTCGCTTAAAGCTTTAACTCCTTTGATTTCTATGGAAATTTCGTCGGCTTTTCCCTTTTCGCTAAAAGATGTTGCAGTTTTATCCAAAGCCTTCGGGTCGTCATCATTGCCAACGAGTAACCATTCCATAGACACTCCTAAAAGCTTAGAGATATTGTAAAGAATAGTAGCATCAGGAATTCTCCCTTTTGTGTAGTTTGTCATCGCTGTTGTAGATATATCTAGCTCTTCTGCTATGTATTTCTGAGTTATGTCAGCTTGCTTTATGGCTTCCTTCAATCTTTGACCAAATCCAACATTCATTGCATTACATCCCCCTTATACAACAATAGTTTGTTTTATTGAATTATATGCAACAATTGTTTTATTTTATGCTTGACATACAACGATTGTTGCATTAAAATAATAATTAAGATAACATTTCACATCAAAATAATTTTATCACAGCTTCACATCTTATAGTAGTAAATTACGAAACAAATATGTTGTGTTGCTTGCCTGGTGGCTTTACCAATGGGTTACCAAAAGAACTTCAAGGCACACCCTGCATGGTGCCGGTAGAAAATGATCTTTGAAAAAATAATAGGAAAGGTGGAATGAAATGATTTTATTAGCAAATAGCATTAAAAAAACCCTTTGCATAGCTGAGGGTTGGCAGGTTGGCAGACTCATTATTGAAGGCTCCAGGGCATATGTGGAGCTAGATAATGGTCAAGAGGTGGAGGTCGAAGGTAACATCGTTGAAATTAGAAATGATGATGTATGGCAAAGGCTTAACACATCGGACTATAAAGAAAAGACAGTGGAAGGCTGGCCTTTGTTTGCAGGTTTTGAAACAAGAATCAAACAGTCAAAGGAGGCTTAGGAATGAAGCTGACATTGCAGCATACGAAAAAAATGGACGAGCAACAATGGGGTAGGCTAAAGGAAATCATGGTTCTGCATACCAGGTTAGCAAGGGAGCATATCAACATTTTTAATACGCCTGGCGTGGAGTCAAGAAGGCAGGAAATCAAAGAGCAGATTAAGGCTCTTAGAAAAGAAAGGGATGAAATATTGGCGGCTGCCAGTTAAACAGGGGGTGTTCATGTGGCAGAAGAAAGAAAGGTTGGCAAAGATGGCTCTATTAGGTACAAAGGCAAGAAATATTTTAGCAAGGCTTTATTAGGACATGTTGGCGAAAAACTAAAAATACAACCCATATTAGAAGTAAAGGTTCTTTGGGTCTTTGATTCAAAAGGTAAAAGAATTTGTGAAGCTAGGGAAAAGGGCGTATCCTTTGAAGAAACCATAGGGGTGTCTAAAAGCCAACAAAACAAGGGGGACAAGGATGTGATCTTTGGATTAGGAAAGAAACTAAAGGATTATAAAACCGATGACCTACTGAAGGAACTGGCAACTAGGAAAAACACCACTTTATTTAAAATGCATGAAGGACAACAATACCAAGTGAAAAATGGCCAACAAAGGGTGAAAGAATGGGGCCCGGCGGTGGTAGTGGTTGTAAGAAAATAGCATAGGAGGAGCGATATGAACAAAGAAAAACACCTTATCTTATTAGAAGAGTACAAGCGAGGGTTTAGTGAAGTAGAGGAATTGGTACATGGCTTTAAGGGAATCACTAACGGCTCACAAAAAGCCTTTCTAGAAAATAGGGAAGCTATGTTAGAAAAACAGCTACATCAGATTAATGAAGAAAGGGATGAAATCTACGAAGACATCAAAAGGGTGCTGGTGAAGGTAAATAGCAGACTTCTAGCATTAAAAGACCTTGAAGGTTACATCAGTGGTGAAATTCTTAAATGCAAGATAACAGAGAGGGTCATCGAGGAAGAAGGAGGCGAAACAAATGAAGACAAACAAACTGAGTACATTTGCGGTGAAGGTAAAGACAAAGCTAGTGGAGTTGAACATGACCCAGAGGGAGCTGGCCAATAGGATTGGAGTCAACGAAAACTATTTAACAGACATCTTGAGGGGCAGACGATCAGGACAGAAATATAAAGATGCAATCAAAAAATGCTTAGGGATTGATGAGGATGAGATGGAGAAGTCTGCATAAAAGAAAAGAGCAGCTCAAGGGGAACACAAAAAGGAAAAGGGAGCCAAGCTTCCGACAGCTACTCCCATTTCTTTCGAACCCATTGAACAAACTCTTTTCCCTCATTATACCACAGGTAAAGCAACATTAAAAGGGGGGATATGATGAATCTTTGGATTACAACCAAGGAAGCGGCAGAAATTTACGAAGTAACAGAGAGGACGATTCAAAGGAAGGTTGCAGCAGGTGACTTCGAAGGTAAGACAAAGATGGCCGACGGCGTAAGGAAAAACAAAATCTACCTGATTGATCTATACTCTCTGCCAATAGAAAAGCAAAGAAAATACTTTATGGAGCATGGAGAAGTAGCCGTTGCATCCGAAGAAGAGGAAGAGATACAACCCACCTATACATTAGGGGAATTAAAGGAGATTCATGGGGATAAATTTGAAAAATACTTAGAGGAAGCACTCAAGAAGAAGGAAGCGGTAATGCAGTTCAGTGCATTATCCAATGGAGCTGAAGGAAAGGAAGACAAGGCTAAATTCTTAAAGGGCATCAAGTGGTCTGGAAGAGCATTGTATCAGTACAAAGAAGCTCTTGAAAAGGAAGGCTTGGTGGGACTCATCAGAAAGCCCAGGAAGAATAAGGGCAAGTCTACGAAGCTTCCTGAGGAGGCAGTGTTTTTCATAAGAGGTTGCTTCAATCAACCCATTGAGCCTAAAAAGAGTCACGTAGTTAAGATGTATAGAAAAAAGGCCAAGATGATGGGTTGGCCGGATGTTTCGCAAGATACTATCTATAGGGAAATAAAGAAAACGCCAAAACGAGAAATGTCTTTAGCTAGAGATGGGAAAGATGCCTTTGAAGCGGAATACGTGCCCTCCATCACTAGAACATACGAGGATTTATTGGCAAATGAATATTGGGTAGGGGATGGACACACATTGGCTATCTGGACACCGGATAACGGCAGGATCACGAGATACACTATGTCGGCTTGGATGGACATGAGGACTAGAGCTTTTGTAGGGTTTAGAATTGCAAGAAACAGTAGTTCGGAAGTAATAGCGACATCTCTAAGGAGCGGCATCATGGAGTTTGGACTACCGGGGAACTGCTACATGGATAACGGATTGGATTACAAAAGTGGATTCTTGAATGCGGAGGAAAAGGAAGCCTTTTTCCATTCCTACAACGGAGTATTTAGCGCACTGGATATAGGAACCACCTTTGCCATTCCATATAATGCCAAAGCAAAGCCTATAGAAAGATTTTTTAGAACCTTTAGCGATCATCTCAGTAGATATATGCCTGGATTCTGTGGTGAAAGCATCGAGGATAGACCTCACAACATCAGCAAAAAAGAGATTTTGGTGAAAAACATCACCATCAAAGAGGTATTTAAATTTATTGAAGGTTATCGAGAACATTACAACAATAGTCCTCATTCAGGATTGGGCGGCAAAACACCAATGGAGGTGATGGCATCTGTAGGTAAATATCGAGAGGATATGCCAAGTGAGGAAGAATTAGATATGCTGATGATGAGAGCAGAAGTTAGAAAAATCAACAAAGAAGGCATCAAGAAGTTTGGTGTGCTATATTGGGATGATACATTGTGGGAATACATCGGAGAGGGCTGCGTGGTTAGATATGATCCAAATAAAATCGGAGAGCTGTATGTTTACATTAATGGCAAGCTGATTTGCAAAGCAACCAACAAAGAACTTCTTTCTATGAAAGCCACCCAAGAAGAAATGAAACGCTGGGGAAGGCTAAAGGCAGAGGCAAGAAAAGCTACAAAGGAAGCATTGAATGCCTATGGCGTGACAGAAGAAGAAGTAAAAAGGTTAATGTTGGAGGATTATGTGGATGAGGAAACTCTAGATACCATGCTGGCACCAAAGAAAAGAGATGCCATGGACAATGCCAAGGTGGTAAGGCTAAACCAAACAAGCAAAAAGGGGCTTGAAAAGAAAAGGTTTGACACTGAGAAAGACAACGAGGGTATCGCATTTTATGAAAAACTTGGTGAGGAAGAATTGAAAAAACAAGCTAAATAAAATGGAGGGATAAGGATGAATGAAATGAAAAACAAGGAGCTTATCGATTTTTTACAGGGGCTATTGGAAAATGGAGTAACTAGAACAGATTTAGGAAAAAGGCTGAATTACAGTCGTTCTCAAATAAATAAATTTCTTGAAGGCGGGGGTGTATCAGAAGAGTTTGTTACTGCGGTTGAGGAGCTGAAAAAGGAATACGAGATGGCGGAAGAAGCAAAGGAAAAGGCCGGGGAAGTAGATTTAGGCTTTATCCATACAAAGGATGCAAAGGCGATTTTAGGACTATGCAGAGCAGCCGAAAGGGTCAATGCCTTCGCAACCATCCAAGGGAATGCGGGCACGGGTAAAACTAGATCAGTAGAAAAGTTTGTAGAGACCAGCGATAAGGCAATATATATCAGATGCAACCTGCTAATGTCAACCAAGGACATCCTAAAGAGCATCGCCAGAGCTTGTGGGACTTCTCTCCAAGCTAGTTCAAAGCTAGAACTGTTTGATGAATTGGTGGAGTACCTCAGGGACAACCCTAGAACCTTGATATTTGATGAGGTAGACCAAATAATGCCAATGAAAAATGTCAACAAAGTGGAGACCATTAGAAACCTCCATGACTTAACAAAGGATTATGGTACAACGGTAATCATGGTAGGGTCTCCTGCTATAGGAAGACATTTTAAGGATAAAAGAAGCAGCCATGAGAACTATGGACAAATTGACTCAAGAATCATTCACAACTATATCACCATAGGATTGACGGAGCCTCAAATTATCAATATTATTACAGACTACAACTTCACAGAAAGCGGGAAAATGGAGTTCGTTGACACTATTTCAAGAACTACAAAGGGCGGCATAAGATGGCTTAAAAATCTGCTAGAGAAATGCCTAGAGATAGCTAATGAAGGCGACGGACTAATATCTCAGCAAGTGGTGAAGGAAGCTAAAAAACTCATCATGATATAGCGAGAATTTCGCAAGTTATTTTTCAAAATTTAGGAAGTGAGATTATGGCCAGTGGATGCATTATAAGTGATGAATATGGCTGCTGGGTGTGCGGTGATTTGGTTTGGGAGGACGATTGGATGCTCTTTAATAACGAATTCATCCACCCAGCATGCGAGGCAAGGGCCATTCAATTAACCAGGAATAAAGCTATTCTACAGAATTATGAAGATGAAAAGGTGAGAAAACTTGCCTTTGACCTGGAGGCCCATAAGGAATATGTCAAAACCATCGAACGTGACTTGGTTGTTTGCAAGAAGGAAGCGGAGAGACTAGGGAAATTGTTAATGAGGAGGCTGAAGGATGGAAGAGATCTTGATGAACGTAGAAGCAGCTGCACAGAAGAAGAGATTAGAAGACAAATTGAAGATTCAGATTAATAGCCTGGTGGAGGGTTTAGAAACGAAGGAAAGTGTCATCCGTGAGATTAAGGACTACATCGCAGAGGAGTACATCGGGAAGGGAGCATTAAAGCTCCTCATGAGCCAACTAGAGGGCAAAGGGAATGTTGATAGCCCAAAGAGGAGATAGGGTGAAAGTCACCTACAACGGCAAGAAGTCTAAGAAGGGGAAAACCCTAGAAGGCACCGTTGCAGGTGACTATGACTGTTTTACCACCATCCATCAAGGAAGTTATATTGTAACCATACCAAAGCTAGAGGTCATCAATGGAAACATCACCATTGAACTAATAGAAAAGGGGGCAAAGGAAGCTGTGGCCAGAGAGAAAAAGATTGATAAGGAAGTTTTATTAAAGGAGTGCATGGCCCTTGGTTGGAATGATGAAGCTGCCAAGGTCATTGGAGAGAAGTATGGGCTATCTAAGCTGACCATCAAAACCTATTATGGCAAGTGGGGCATCGCTGATCTCTTAGCAGAGAAGCGGGATCAAAGGGAAGTAGACAAGGTAAAACAGGAGCAGGAGGAAGAAAATCAGCAAAGCCAAAAGAAGGATTTTGAGCTGAAGGCACCCATTAACCTAGACAACACCCGTTTTACAAAAGCAGTTAAAGCAGTTCAAAATGCAGTTTCGGCTATAGGGGGACAGCGATCTAAGGCATGCACCCTAAAGAAAATCATGACAGTATACGAAGGTGACATCATGGAATATGAAGTGGCAGAAGAAACAGTGAAAATCTACAACGAAGACAATTATGAAAACTATATCGTTGTGGCCAAGGATGAGTTATTAAAGTTTATTGGCGAGCTCCATGAGCTGGCACAAAATACAATCAAGGAGGCTAAAAAGAATGATGAAAACCAAGAAAATCAATAAAAGTGGAGGGTTGACCATCCCTAGTGATATCAGAAGGTCAATAGACATGGACAAGGGGCAAGCGATAGACATTGAAGTGCAGGGTGGAAAATTAGTTATCTCAAAGCACACCCCCCGCTGCATGTTCTGTCAATCTATCGACAATGTGGTAAGGCATCAAAACAACTATATCTGCCCTAAGTGCATCAAGGAAATGGGGGCCAAGGTAGATGAATAGAATCAAAGAAGCAGTTAATGAGCTGGCCAAGTGGGATGCCCTCATGTCCGACGGCAGGAAGGAAATGAATAAACACAAGCTGACCATCCAAAACGAAGCTGCCACCGCATTAGACAATAGCAAGGTTAAACAGGTGAAGTTTTGGGGGGATGATAGCAACTGTGCAATAGTGACCACTGCCGAGAAGGTGGATCTAGTGAGTATTGAGTACCTGAAGGGTGTGATTCCTGAAAACATTTTGAAGGATTTTGCCAAAGAAGAAGTGCAGTACAAGCTGACAGCACCCTTTAAAAATGTTGTGGGCCCGCTGGTAAGTGGAAGCTACACAGAGAAGAAGGTGCTGGATGTCATTGGGGAGATGAACCTTTCTGAGGACAAAGCTAAGGTGGCTAAAAAGAAGCTGAAAGGGAACTTTGATAAGGATGTGGAGCTACTAAAGACCATAGGCTACAACCAAGAAGAAGCGGAGTATTGGGCCTACTTTATCACCGAGGCGGCAGCATGGGAAAGGATTGTGAACCTCATGGAAGTATCGGGCTATGAGGAAGGTACAGAGGAATTTTATGAGGCACTGAAAAAGTTAAAACATGCTGTAATCGTGGACGAGACACTGAAAATCGGCGTTGAATATGAAAAAGAAGAATAGGGACTGGTTTTGCTAGTCCCTTTTTAAGAAGGGAGCTGGCAGGGTGGAAGCTATTACAAATTTGCAGATAAAGAAAATATGGGCCACAGCAAGGGAAAAGGGGCTGGAAAAGGATGATCTCTATGCCATCATCTATAGAGAGTCTAAAAAAGAGAGCATGAAGCAACTGACAAAGGTTGAAGCCAACAAGGTCATTGATGCCATGGTGAAGCCTAAGAAGAAGAATCAAAAACGAACCGACGAAGGTGGGAACGCCTTCACGGGGGAACAAAGACAGAAAATCTATAGGCTAACAGAGCAATTAGGCTGGAACGACAACAACAAAAGGATTAACGGCTTTGTTAAAAAGCACTTTAAGGTCGAAAAGATTGAGTGGCTTAACCCCTACCAATGCAATAAGCTTATAGAGATTCTGAAGAAGATGATAGAAAGAATGGAGGCGGAGCATGGCAGCTAAAAAGAAGTATAAGAAGCTCACCAATGCCGAGAAAAAACTTAGGAAGGAATTGAGGGAGGAGCTTAGGGATGAGGGGATTATCCCACCCAAGAAGCCACCCCTTAATCGCAGGAAGTTTGGCCAAGAAGCAACTAAAGCCTTTGAGGAAAATATGAAGAAATACTATGACTTGAGCTATATTCATCAAGCCATATACTGGATGGCACCCAAGGGTTTTCTAGATTCTAAACATAACAAAGTTAGCCTGGAGCAGGTTGGTATTTATAAAATGATGAAGCTGGCGGTGGAGATTAAGAAGTTTGAGGAAGAATTGGCAGCCAAAGGGGAAAACACATACAACGTAAAGGAATTCTATCTTCAGGTAGTGGAACCAATACTACAGCTCTAAGGGGAGGATTGGGATGAAGAAGCTCACCAAGGAGGAGTTCAGAGAAAGGGCCCTCAGGGATATATCTAAGAAAAAAGAGAAAGAAAGCAATGAGTACCTGGGCTATCTCACTGAGTTGAGATCTAAAGTGAAAAAACGAAGGAGATTCGCAAGATAATTTGCAAAAAAGAAAGGGGAGAAAACGATGGAAAAGGCAATTCATTATTATAATCTAAGGAGATTTGGCACTACCATCCATGTGATGGAGGTACCCAAGGATGATGATTTTGTAGTAACCCTATGTAGAGGGGATGCCCATAGAAGGCAAGCCCTCCAAACCATTAGACATAATTGGTACGAGCAACAGGGATGGGAAAGGATAGGAGCTGTTAATGGTGGCTTCTTTGGCGGAGACAGAACGTTGCCCTACGGCCTATTCTATGTGGATTCAGGATTTTTACTTTCTGAAAGCTGGGCAGGGGATAGCTTCTTAGAACTGATCCACCAGGGCAGAAATTTCATTATTGACGATGTGACAGCAGCACAATTCAAAGCAAAATACCCCAAAGCCAATTGGGGAGTGTCTTTATCCTACAGCTTAGTCATTAACGGGAAGAAGGATATTAGAAAGGGGGATCAGTTCCCCTTCACCAATCAAAGTCACCCAAGGACACTGATTGGTGATAACAAGGACAAATACATCCTTGTAGTGACAGAAGGAAGGCTCGCCAATGAGAAGGGGTTGACCGCCAGCGAATCAGCTGACCTCATGCTGGAGCTGGGAGCAACAACAGCCATCAACGCTGACGGAGGCGGCAGCTCTGCCATGGATTTAGGGGGCAAGATTCAAAACAAATACTATGCCAATAGAGCTGTGGCGGACGGACTTCTAGTATATGCAAGGCCCAATGCGAAATATAAGGTTATACGAGGGAATCAACCAACAGAAGCCCCCACAGTAAAAACAGATCTACCCTTGACCGTCGGTGATCCTGGACACGGAGGAACAGATCGAGCCAACCGAGGCCCGAGTGGCTACATAGAAGCTGATGGGGTGCTGGATGTAGCATTAGAGTTTAAAAGGTTAATGGAGGCTGAAGGCTACCCTGTGAAATTGACTAGAGAAAAGGATGAGACAGTGGCTCTATATAGAAGGCCGGAGTTGGCTAATCTATGGCAGGGTGATCTCTTCATAAGCTTCCACACCAACGCCGCATCCGCCACCACTGCTGGAGGAATTGAAACCTTCTGCACTCTGAATAATGAATGGGGCAACGGAGACCATCAGGAAGCCAAAAGGGTTGCTGAGATTGTACAAAAGAAACTGGTGGAGGCCACAGGGTGGCGAGATAGGGGAGTAAAGACTAGGTTAGTGGACAACCCAACCTCCCCCATCCACAACAAGGACTTTTATGCAGTCATCAGAAGGGCAAAAATGCCAGCTTTGATTGTAGAAATGGGCTTCCACAGCAATCCACAGGAGGAAGCCAAGCTGAAGGATCCTGCCTTCAGGAAGAGACTAGCCAAGGCGGTCTTTGACGGGGTGAAGGAAGCCTACCCTGTACAGGGAACTTCAGCACCAACGCCAAAGAATGATGGGAAGCTAGAGGTTACAGCTTCAGCCTTAAACGTTAGGAATGACAAAATGGGGGTTGTCATTGGCCAGCTCTACGAAAAGGAGCGAGTTGACAAAATAGGAGAGCATCCCGACGGAGATTGGTACATTGTAAGAAAGGACACTTTGATAGGGTTTGTGTCGGCGGCTTACCTGAAATAAAAGGTTTATTCATGAAGGGGGGAGGCTATGACCGAAGCATGGGAAAGGGAAGTCACGGTAGACATGCTACCGGATGCCCATAGACAAATAGCAAAAAAAATTGGAATGAAGGCGTTTATGGCACTTTGCGAAGGTTATGGGGGTGCTACCCTATATATTCCAAAAATTGATAGCTTGCAAAGAATCACAAGAGATATTATGATAAGAGAAGATTATCAAAAAGGAATGACTTTTCGGCAGATGAGAGAAAAGTATAATATATCCGAGTCTCACATCAGGAGAATTGTCGAAGAGGAAGAAGTGCCGGGGCAAATAAGCCTTTTAGAGTAGCATAAATCTAACACAGAAGAATTTCACGGTGCTGGAATTCCAATATATACACCTAAATTATAAAATACCAGTGTAAGGTAAAATACCTTCGCTGGTATTTTTTATTTTATCGAAAAGGAGGAGTTGCTTTGTTACAGGAGATTGGAAGAGAGATCCTATTAGATGCAATACTTGGATTGCTGGCGGTGGGCGGTGCCTATGCAATGGTACTGATCAACAAGCTGGCAAAGAAGCTTCAGAAGGAAACTGAAAAACTAGACAACGAGGATAAAAGCAGAATGTTAGAAGCTGCCATTGGGCGGCTTGAAGACACTACATTGAAGACAGTCAAAAAGATTGAAGAAAAGACGGCAAAGGAATTAAGAAAGGCAGTTCAAAGCGGGAATGCAAGCAGGGAAGAATTGGTTGCCCTTTCAAGGGAAGCTTACGGGGAGATTATTGAAATTATGGGGCCTCAATACATGGAGATTTTAGAGGAGGGGATGGGAAACATCCACCAATATATCAGCAATGCCATTGAGGAAAAAGTTGAAAGCATCAAGGCTAAACAGTAAAGGAAGGGTAAATTATGAGCTATAGCTGGATTGTTCAAACTGTGACGATGTTGGCCATCGGAGCCATCGCTTACTTCCTGAAGGACTTAAAAACCTCAATCCTCGAAAAGATTAACACCAATAAAAACCGCATTGAAAAAGTAGAAGAGGAGTTAAATGCATTAAAAGCAGACCTGCCGTTTGTTTACACTCTTCGGGAAGATTACATCAGAACTGCAAACAACGTAGATAAGAAACTAGATAAGATTTACGACGAAATAACAAAGAGGGGAGCGTAATGGATGGAGAATAGAAATTTTCAAGCCTCAGTCAATAAAAACATTCGGGGATACATCCTGAGATCCTTAGCCAGGGGGAACCAAAACACATTATTGTGCAGACAGATTGCCAATGCCTTAATCAATGACGGCTTAGTGGTGTCGCCTGATATCTCAAAGCATATCGATTACTTAATCGAAAAGGGCTACATTGAAAACAACGACAAGAAGATTAGTTCCTATAAGATATACCAAAACGATGGAGCGATTCGCTTGACAGCAAAGGGAGTGGACTTACTGGAGGGCACCATTGATGATGCTGGTGTGGATGTCTAATGGCCAAGGAGAAGAAAAAAAACAGAGTTCGTTCACGGGTGGATGAGCTACCAGAGGAGGCAAGAAACCTCCTGGAGGAGCGGTTGGCAGATCCCAATATATCCTATCGGGAAATAGCTGAGGAGATCAGTGAAATGGGTTATGTCATTTCTAAATCCTCTGTAGGGCGGTATGCCCTGAGACAAAATGCAGCGGCCCAAAGATTGATGGAGGCCCAGGAACAAACACGAGTATTAGTAAAAGCCATTAAAAAGAATCCCGACGTAGATTTTACCGATGCAGGATTACATATTTTAATGGATTCTTTAATTAAAAGAATATCTGTGGCCCAGGAAGAGTTTGACAGTATGCCCCTGGACAAAACCGGGCGACTGATTGTGGCTATCAGCAGAACAAAAGCATACAAAGATAAAGTAAAGCAGGACATGAAGGAGAAGGCAGATCTAGCCTTTAAAAAATTAGAACAGGATATACTAACCATCATTAAGGGGGATCCGGAATCGGCACAGAAATTCAAAGAGATTCTGGAACGGGCAAAGAGTAGGATGATAAACGATGATAAACATTGATAGATACATCAAAGAATTGGATTATGCTGAAGACTTTGAAGCCCTGGAGATGGAGAAGTATCAAAAGGAGCTCTTTGAAGAATATGCCACCAAGGATGGAGATTTTCCTGAGGAAAGAAAAAGGCTTTATGAGAATTATAAAAAGGGAGAGCCATTATCCGGCAGTGTAGGTCTCAGAAAGAAGCTAGGGGCCATTGACCTAGAGTATTTTGGAAGAGCCTATCTCAGTCACTACTTCATTAGAAAATCCCCGGACTTTCATAGGGAATTAAATGACATATGGAGCCATGGAGTGCTGAAGGGTGTCAATCCCTATGAGGAAGTAGCAGCCAATGAGATAGCTAAGCTTGAAGGATGCAGAAGAGCTATTGCCGCACCTAGAGGACATGCAAAGTCAACCACCTTCACCTTCAAAAATGCCATTCATGCCATAGTCTATAAATACAAGCACTACGTCATTATCCTATCGGATTCCAGCGAGCAGGCCGAAGGGTTCCTCCAGGACATCAAGGCTGAGTTTGAGGAAAACCCCTTTATACTTGAAGACTTTGGAGACCTGAAGGGAAACAAATGGACAGACAGCACCTTCACCACCGTAGACAATATCAAAGTGGATGCCATTGGCTCAGGAAAAAAAATCAGAGGACGAAGGCACAGAAATTGGAGACCTGACTTGATCATCCTGGACGATGTGGAGAATGATGAAAATGTCAATACACCGGAGCAAAGGAAAAAGCTGTCTAATTGGTACTTTAAAGCGGTATCCAAAGCAGGAGACACCTATACTGACATTGTTTACATCGGAACCTTACTTCACTATGACAGTTTGTTGGCCAAGGTTCTAAATAACCCAGCCTATCATTCAGTGAAATACAAAGGAGTCATGGGCTTTTCTAAAAACCAAGAACTTTGGGACACCTGGGAAAGTATTTATACAGACCTAGAAAATCCCAAGAGGGAAGAAGATGCCCTGGCATTTTTCGAAGGCTACAAGGAAGAAATGCTGGAGGGCGTGGAGGTTCTTTGGGAGGAGAAGCTAAGCTACTACAAGTTAATGACTTTGAAAGTTTCAGAAGGGGAAGCCAGTTTTAACTCAGAGATCCAAAACGAACCCATTGATCCTGATAATGCAGTATTCAATGACGAGTGGTTTGATTTTTATAATGAGGTAGAGGTGGACTTCTCAGACAGTCGCTTTGTATTCGTTGGAGCCATTGATCCATCCTTAGGGAAAAACAAGCGAAGTGATACATCGGCAATCCTGTCCATATCCAAGGACACGGTGAGTGGGTACATGTATCTCCATGAAGCCAGCATTGAAAAGAGACATCCTGATGTGATCATAAACGATGCCATCGAAGGACAACGAAGAATGAAGCTGGACTACAAAAAGGGTTATATGAAGTTTGGGGTAGAGACCAACCAATTCCAGCACTTCTTTAAGGATGTACTAGCTAAGGAGAGTGCTAAAACAGGGGAATATCTACCCATAGAAGAGATACAAAGTCTTTCAAATAAGGACATGAGGATAAGAAGCCTACAGCCTTATATTAAAAATAAATATGTGAAATTCAATCCAAAACATAAAACGCTGCTAAGGCAGCTGAGGAATTATCCAATGGATGCCAATGACGATGGGCCGGACTGCTTAGAAATGGTAGTGCGGTTAGCTGAAGGCATCAGTGTTGGAAACAATACTACTTATAAATCGGTAATAAAAAGAGCTCTACGCTTTGGAAAGGGAGCCTATTAAAAGGGAGGGAGCACATGATTATTGATGTACACGGTAAACCAATGACAACCAAGAAACCAATCACCAGAGAAATCGCAATCTCTAGTGTTCGAGATAAACTTAGCACCTACCCCTCCAATGGACTAACCCCCCAAAGGCTGGCGCAAATTTTCAGGGAGGCTGATGCTGGGGATGTGTATAGGCAGATGGAGCTCTTTGAAGAAATGGAAGCCAAGGATGCCCATTTATTCTCTCAGATGCAGACCAGGAAGAATGCTGTGGTGGGGAAGGACTTTGACATCTTGCCCTTCTCTGATCAGAAGCAGGACAAGAGGATAGCGGAATTTATAGGAGACCTAATCTACAACATGGAGTCCTTGGAAGATATTTTCACAGATCTCTTAGATGCCATTGGCAAAGGGTTCTCAATAGGTGAGGTTATATGGGGCTATGACGGTAAATACGTTATTCCTGAAGCCGTGAAGTGGCGACATCAAAAGAACTTCTTTTGGGATCATGAAGACATTTTCAAAGTAATCACGGATGAAATGCCAATGGGGATGGAGGTGCCCCCTAATAAGTTCATCATCCATCAATACAAGGCCCGCTCTGGACATCCATCAAAGGCGGGGGTGCTTCGGGTAGTTGCCTGGATGTACCTATTCAAAAACTACAATGTGAAGGATTGGGTGGCCTTCTGTGAAACCTTCGGAATGCCCATACGTTTAGGGAAGTATGGCCCCAATGCCTCTGAGGATGACAAGGCAAAGCTCATGGAAGCTTTAATCATGATTGGATCAGATGCAGCAGGAATCATTCCTGAAAATGCATCCATCGAATTTAAGGAAAGCAGTAAGACCAGCTCGATTAATGTCTTTGAATCCCTAGCAAACTTCTGTAATAAAGAGATGTCAAAGGCGATACTAGGGCAAACCCTAACAACGGAGATGGGAACCTCGGGAAGCTATGCAGCTTCACAAACCCATGACGGGGTTAGACAGGATCTAGTGGAGGCAGACTGTAAAGCTTTAGCCCAAACTGTCCTTAGGGATTTGATTAGACCGTTGGTGCTCTTTAACTTCGGAGAAACAAAGCGACTCCCATATATAAAGTTTCATTGTGAACCGCCGGAGGATCTAGAGAAGACAGCCAAAACCTACCAAGTGTTAATCGGGGAAATAGGGCTTCCTGTGGCGACAGAGTACCTATACGATAAGTTTGGCATACCTAAGCCGGAGGATGGGCAGGAGGTTGTCCAAATGGGGCAACGAAAGACAGTGGGAGAAGAAGAGGTCAAGGAAGAACCTAAGAAGGAAACTGAGAAGGAACTTGAAGAAAAGACCGACGAAACCCAAGAGAAGGAAGCTCTAGAACTAAAGGACACAGAGAAGTTACCAAAGCCTAATCAGGAAACCATCGATAAGCTGGCGGACAATGCCACTGGGGAAAGCATGAAGCTATTCAGGAAAATGTTTAAGCCCCTGGAAAAGCTGCTAGACCAAACAGAAAACTTAGAAGAACTACAGGAAAAGCTACAGGACAAAGAAGTGCTGAGGGGACTGTATAAAGAAATGGAGAGTGACGAGCTGGAGGACTTATTGGGGAGTGCCATGTTTATGGCGGATCTAATGGGAAGGATGTTGGAAGATGCCTAAGGTTTGGAGTGAACCATTGCCCTTTGATGAAGCCATAGATTATTTTGAAGACAAGGTCAACATGAAGTCCAGCGATTACAGAAAGCTCACCAATGAGTATAAAACCAAAGCCTTTACTGTATCGGGTTATACCTCATTAACCATCTTGGATAAGTTTAAAGGAAGTCTCGAAAAGGCTTTGAAGGAAGGCTTAACCAAGGATGACTTCAGGAAAGAAATGAATGACTTCCTGAAGAAAAAAGGCTACGACGGCCTAACTCCTTTTCAATCGGACAACATCTTTAGAACTAACATTCAAACCGCTTATAATGTGGGACACTACCGTCGCATGACGGATCCAGATGTAATAGGCAAGAGGCCCTATTGGATGTATGATGCGGTGAATGACCAAAAGACCAGGAAGACCCACCTGGGGATGGATGGGAAAGTATTCCCGGCAGATCATGCCTTTTGGAATACCTGGTACCCGCCTAATGGATTTCGTTGCCGCTGTGGGGTGAGGACTCTATCAGAAAGACAGGTTGAAGCCAGGGGAGTTAAAGTGGAGAAGGAGATACCTAAAATGGTTATTGCAGAGGGTGGTATGCCAAGACCACTGCTGCCTGATCCGGGCTTTAACGCAAACCCAGCAAAAAAAGCGTGGGAGCCTGACCTAAAAGATTTTCCTAAGGAACTACGGGAACTCTTCGAGGAAAGGCAAAAAGGTAAGTAACGCTTGAAAATACTAGGCTACAAAGGAATGAAAATAAAAAAGCAGTGAAGACAACAAAGAAAAGACACCTCAAAAGCCATTTAAATCGATTTTAAGGGGCTTTACACCCCAAAGCCTACCCAATATACCTAAAACAAAAAGTAACGGTAAAGTAACGGCGAGTAACGGGGTTATAGAGTGTATTGTTAGGAGGGATAAAGTGAAAAAGAATACAGTTTTAATTGCCAACAGCGTGGAGGTGGGGGGAGCTCCTGAACAAATACAGCTATTACCCCTCGGCATGGTGAAGTCCAGAAAGGGCGACTTCTTAGTGGATGACCAATCCTTTCAAGAGCTGAAGAATTACTTTGAGGAAAGAAAGATTGATGTGGTCATAGACTACGAGCACCAAACCCTCACAGGGAATAAGGCTCCCGCTGCTGGATGGATCAAGGGAATTGAAAAGACAGATGAGGGCATCGTGGCAAATGTCCACTGGACAGAAAAGGCCAAGGAGTATCTTGCCAATAAGGAATACAGATACCTTTCCCCGGTGGTGATGAAGCGTAAGAGTGATGGTAGAGCAGTAGAGCTTCATTCCGCAGGGTTAACCAATACCCCTGCCATCGATGGGATGGTACCTATTATCAACAGCAATAAAGTAGAGGAGGAAGATGAGATGGAATTAAAAGAAATTGCACTATCCTTAGGATTAAAGGAGGATGCTACTCAGGAAGAAATCGTGTTGGCAGTAAAGAAGCTGAATGAAAAAACAGTGGTGGCCAACAAGGAAATTTTGCAGGAATTAGAATTGCAAGATGATGCAACCGTTGAAGATGTGAAGGGCAAGTTAATTGCTCTGAAGAACCCCGCTGGCTATGTATCTGCCGAAGAGTTTAGAAATCTGCAACAGCAAGTGCAAGAGCAACAAAAGAGCGATTTGGTTGAGCTAGCATTAAGCACAGGCAAAATCACTCCAGCTCAAAAGGATTGGGCGGAGGAATATGCACTGAAGGATCCAAAGGCATTTAAGAACTTCCTAGACAAGGCTCCTCGGGTGGTGCCAATGAAGGAAATTGAGACCAAGAAGAAGAGTGCTGGAGGCGGAGAGAAGCTTGATGATTTAGAGATGAAGGTCAACAGCATGCTGGGGATCAGTGACGAAGATGTGAAAAAGTATGGAAAGGATGATGAATAATGCCTTTAACAAGCGGAAGAAACACACCTAGACAAAATGCTGACGTAGTTGTTGCTCCTGTGGCTGGCAACACAAAGATTTTTGAAGGTAGCCTTGTGGTAATCGACCAGGGAAATGCAAAGCCGGGAGCAGAAGCGGCGGGGTTGGTGGCTGCTGGGAGAGCTGAAGAGTATGTTGACAATACCGGAGGCGCTGCTGGGGATAAGAAGATTCGAGTTAGAAGGGGAACCTTCCTTTTTGAGAATGATGCAGCTGATCCTGTGACCAATGCACACCTATTGACTGAGTGTTATATCCTGGACGACGAAACAGTCACCAGTGAAGGAGAAGGTCGTTCAGTGGCGGGCAAGGTTTTAGGGTTAGATCCTGAAGGTGTATGGGTTGAAATTAAGTAGATAAAAGATATTTAAAATAAGAGGAGGCAGAAACAATGATTGTTAATCAAGCGACTTTACAACAGATTTTTATTGGATTTAAAACGGTTTTTCAAAAGGCTTTTCAAAGCACGGAGCCCAGCTATAAAAAGATAGCCACCGTGATTCCTTCCTCCACCAGGTCGGAGGAGTACAAATGGCTAGGCAAGGTTCCAAGGATGAGGGAATGGGTTGGAGATCGTGTGATCCAAAACCTAGCAGCCTATGATTACACCATCAAGAACAAGGATTTTGAATTGACCATTGCTGTAGATAAAAACGACATCGAGGACGACACCATCGGCATCTATAACCCATTATTCCAGGAGATGGGCCATGCGGCAGCCATGCATCCTGATGAATTGGTGTTTGGATTGCTAGCTAAGGGCTTTGAAGCTAAAGCCTATGACGGAAAGAATTTCTTTGACACTGGCCACAAAGAAGGGAAGGCACCATCACAAAGTAACAAAGGTGTTCACAAACTGACTCCTGAAACTTATGGAGCAGCAAGAGCCAGCATGATGAGTTTTAAGGACGAGCATGGCAAGCCTCTAAAGATTAAACCTAGTCTATTAGTGGTACCGCCACAGCTTGAAGGAATGGCTAGAAGGATTCTATTGGCTGAAACCATCAACAACGAAACCAACATCTACAAGGGCTCAGCAGAAATTCATGTAGAGCCTGAGTTATCAGAAAACCCAAATGCATGGTATTTACTAGATACTACAAAGTCAATCAAGCCCCTTATATTCCAACAGAGGAAAAAGCCTGTGTTTGTTGCTAAGGACAATGTGAAGGATGACAATGTATTCTTCCAAAAGGAATTCATCTACGGTATAGACAGTAGAGATAATGCAGGGTTTGCCTTGTGGCAATTAGCCTTTGGATCAACAGGGGAGACAGAAGCGAGTGGCAACTAATGTACTGCACGGTTGAAGATTTATTAAAGCAAGTATCTAGGGACATGCTGATCATGCTGACGGACGATGAGGGAGATGGAGAAATCCAAGAGGGGAATGCCCAAAAGGCCATTGCTGATGCCAGTAATGAAATCAATGCCTACTGTCAAACGAGGTATACCACTCCCTTTAATCCCGTCCCAGGGATACTCAATAAAGTGGCAGTTGACATTGCTCTGTACAACCTATTTTCTAGAAGGGGATTTGATGAGGATAGCGCCGATGTTTCTATTGTTCATCGATACAAAAATGCCGTTAAGATTCTTGAAGGTATATCGAAGGGCACTGTGACATTGGGGCAGC
Organism: Clostridiaceae bacterium; assembly: GCA_020832135.1. Taxonomy (GTDB): domain Bacteria; phylum Bacillota; class Clostridia; order Peptostreptococcales; family Natronincolaceae; genus JAFIFG01. The sequence continues at coordinate 50,299 of JAFIFG010000106.1, read as the reverse complement.
CAACCCCTACTCCTGAAAGGGAAATCAAGGTCAAGAGCAATCGAAAGATATTTTCAAGGGATAAAATGAGGGGATTTTAATGGGCGTTACATTAAAAGGTGATTGGAAGAAGTTTGAAAAGAGCCTTCATAAGCTGGCGAACATTAACTACACCGCCCTTCACAAAGAGATTGGGGAGGAGCTCCTAAGCAGCACCCAGGAGCGATTCAAAACTCAAAAAGGGCCCGATGGGAAATCATGGCCAAAATCAAGGCGGGCTCAGAATGAAAAGGGGCAAACCCTTTCTGATACCCGGGATTTAAGGAACTCCATCACTGTGAAGGCTTCTCCTAAAAAGGCGGAGGTTGGAACCAATAAACGCTATGCAGTAACCCACCAAAAAGGAAAGACCATCAAGGCTAGACGAAAGAAGTATTTGAAGTTCAAAGTGGGGAGTCAATGGGTTCAGAAGAAACAAGTCAAGATTCCCAAGAGGCCTTTTGTCGGCATCAGTAAAGAAGATCGACAAGAAGTAAGGGAAATTATTAGAGAACATATCCAGGGGGCGATTGAGAAATGAATCAATCCTGTAAAGAACATCTACAGGCAGTTTTAGAAGAATGTGGCATCAAGAAGAGCAACATCTTTCTTTCTGAAGAAGGACTAAAAAGGCATAATGCGCCCCCTTATGCAGCTGTACTGACAGGAGAAGCCACCTTTCAAAGGGATGGCTCAAAGGTGGCCAAGGCCAAGGAAGATGGCTTCTCTGTAACTAGAATAAGGCTTTATCGAAAAGAGCTGCCAATCAGGGTATTGATAGCAGCTAAAAACCAAGAAGCTTTGGACGAAGTTTTGCAAGTTTTTTTTCAAAAACTCGGCCGCAGGATCTTCGATAAAGACAATAATGCTATTTTAATCGGAGTGACCGACGGTGATCAGGAAGACCAGGAGAGTAAATTAAACCGAAAAACCGAGAAGGAATTGATGGTGAACTTTTCTGGCGGTGTGTATCAAGATAAAAAAGCTCCATTGATCTCCATAGGAATAGGAGATGTGGAGATGGAGGGGAGAAACGATGAAGAATACAGCTAAAAACAAAGAAGAAAAAACCAGTCAATTAAAGACGATTGAAGAGTTGGCTGAAGGCTTAAAACTTCCCCCTTGGAAGCTGGCGGGAGCAAAGGCTGCTTATAAATGGGGAGAAGGCAAGGAAATGACAGAAAAGGAGTTTCTTGAAAAGGTACAGAGCTGGTGCAAAGGCTCTATTAAGGGGGTGAAGGGGTAATGAGATTACCAGATGCACGGATTAATATTCAAGATGGCGGCCTAGGGATTTTGCCGCCTGGAGGAAGAGGGGTGCATGCCAAGATTGGCGTGTGTGCCAAAGGGCAGCCTAATCAAATTATCGCAATAGGCCCCAGCACTGATATTGTTACTAGTTTAGGGAGCGGCCCTTTGACCAATGCCATCATGGACTCTAGGGGAAATGGTAGTGAAATCATGTATGTTATTAGAATAGGAGATACCATTGACGGAAGCAATTCAGCGGTCACAGCCGATAAAGCTGGAGGCGGTAGCTTGACGGTGGAAGGAAAGCCTTTAGATGCCTTTAGTGTCAAGGTGGAGATTTTACAAAGCGGAGGCTTCAATGAGGCCACCTTCAGGTACAGTCTAGATGGAGGGAATAGTTATTCTTCTACAATCAACATACCTTCAGCTGGCCAGTATGAATTGAAAAATACTGGACTTACTCTAAAGTTTGAGGAGGATGCGGTGGATCCTGAGGAGTCATTTAAGACCGGAGATCTCTTCTCCTTCAAAACAACAGCTCCTGAACCAACGGTGGAAGGTGTTATCCAAGCCGTGGATATGCTCCTGGGCTCCAAGCTTCAATACGAAGCCATCCATGTGGTGGGTGAATCCAACAAAGCTTTATGGGTTGCGCTGGATGCTAAAGCCATGGAAGCTGAAGGGAAATATCGCTACATTCAAATATTGGCTGAAGCCAAGAACAAAACAGGAGAGCAAACCACAGACCAATGGGCAATGGAGTTGGCTGAAGAAAGACAAGGATTTGCCTCAACAAGAGTTGCAGTGGCTTTACCCCTTAAACTGACAGATCTATTATCCGGGCGTACCGCCATTAGAAATGGCGCTGGGATATTCATAGGCAGGGTAACATCCATTAGGGTATCAGAAGCGCCGGGTAAGGTTAAGCTGGGAGCTCTCAGTGGAGTTCAAGGGCTATGGCCTGAAGACATAAATGAGGGGCATATTACTCTGCTTGACAGCTTAGGTTATATCACCTTTAGGAACTACATTGGACTAGAAGGAACCTACATTACAAATGGAAACATTATGGCAGAAAACACTTCGGACTTCCAAAGGACGGAAAGAAGAAGGACGATGGATAGAGCCTGTCAATTAATTAGAGCTAGAGCATTGCAGCAATTACAGGAAGAAACAGAGGGCACCGACGAAGCACTGGATGCTGATGAAGCCCATTTAGAATCTGCTTTAGATACCATGGTTGCCGATGGTGATATTGTCACCGGAAGAGTATCTATACCGAGAGACCAGGATCTTCTAGCCACAGAGGAATTAAAGTTTAAAGTGGCGATTATGCCAAAGGCAATCAAACGTTTTATCGAAGTAGATGTCACCTATGAAAATCCGTTACTTAGAAGGGAGTGATAGTGCATGATTAATGGCAAAAGATATGGCTGGGAAGATATCTCCACGAGACTTCCTACAGGTGAGTTAGTGGATTATGAAAACATCGACTACTCCGATGAAAAAGAAATCGAGGAAAAGTATGGTAAGGGTTCAAACCCTAGGGGCTATGGCTCAGGGAACTACAAGGCAGAGGCAAAGGTGACCATGCTTAGGGAAGAGTTTCAAAGGAGTATTGTGGCATATGCAAACAGTACCAGAAGAACAATTTACACCCTTCCGCCCTTCCCTATTACTGTAAGTTATGCCAATGAGGATAACCCGACGGTGACAGATGTTTTAAGGCAATGCAAGATCAAGAAGATTTCTACATCAGGATCCCAGGGGGAATCGGATGTAAAGGTTGAATTAGAATTGGCTGTACTAGGTGGTATCAGATGGGGCAGTGCAAACGCAAATTAAAATCTATTTAATGGAGGGATTATCTAATGGATAAAAATACAGAAGTGTTAGAAACAAAGGAAATAAGCTTTGAGAAAAAGGTGGAGGGATGGAAAAAAGAGTATGGCGATGTGTACTTAATTGAAGCTGATTTCGGACTCTTTGATCCTGACTCTGATGAGAGTAAGGAGCTGGAGGATGCGAAGTTTGTATTCAGGAAGCCAGAGCGAGCCCACTTGTCTAGGCTAGCGAAGGGGGCAATGACGAATACGTTAAATGCCGTTACGAATCTAGTGTTTGACTGCTTATTATATCCTGATAGCGCAAAGGTGAAGAAGCTTTTTGAAGATAAGCCGGGATTAGCAATCAGCTTAGGAAGTGAATTACAAAAGACTGTAGGTATGGGACAGGATTTTTTCAGGAAGAAATTATAAAGAGGAAGCAAGGGATTGAAGAAAATTACCTGCTGGCGACAGAAGTATTGATCCAGGAGCATTATGGACTGACGGATGAAGAGATTCATGGGATGCCGGATGAGGATTTTTATGAATTAGCTGGCAGGATGTTGTTTCTTCAGGAAAGGAAGATACAGGTTATCAAAGCAGGGATTATGAATGCGGTAGCCGCTATGTTTAAGAAAAGTTAAAGGACAGCGGTTCACTCGCTGTCCAAGCTTTTATCTTTAGCTTCCTGCCAGCCTTCTTTGAAGGCACGGCCCCATTGATGGAATATGTCAAGTGTTTGTCGGAATGCCCATAACACAAAGGGGATGAAGTAAACAAAGAAGACATAAAACAGGGCAAGAATGGCTCCTATTCCGAAGAAAAACAAAATGGCATTAATGATAAACATAGCATCACATCCTTTTTTCTTTATAATTTTAGCTTATATGAATTTACAAGTATTGTCAATGTGGAGGGCGTAATATGGAGTCTTTATTTCAGCTGGCGGTGGTGATATCTGCAATAGATCAGCTATCAGGGCCGGTAGGCAAAATGACAAAATCAATAACAGATCTTGAAAAGACCGCTGGCAAAGCTCAAAAAATGGTGGACTTCGGCAAGGAAATGACTGTATCAGGAGCTTTAGTCACGGGTGCAGCCGATAAAATCAACGGTGCAACCAGGTCGCTTTTAGGGCCTACAGCTGAAGTTCAGGATGCCATGGCACAGTTGGAGACGGTTATCACTCCTGCTCTGGGCTCTGTGGAGGATGCCATGGACAGTGTGAGAAAATCCGCCGTTGATTGGTCAAAACAGCACACTGATTCTGCCGCTGACTTTGTAAAGACCTCCTATATGATGTCCTCAGCAGGATTAAATGAAGTTCAAGCAATAGAAGGTACTAAAACCGCCATGACTGTGGCTACTGCCACCATGGGGGATCATATTGAAGCAGCAAACCTATTGGCGACGGTCTATAACAACATGGGAGACAAAACCAACGATGTTCAATCGGAGATGGGAAGGCTTGGAGATGTTATCACCAAGACACAGCAAACCTTTCAATTTGCCAACCTAAACCAATTAACCGAAGGTTTGAAATATGCCATGCCAGCAGCCATTGACATGGGGATAGCAGTTGAGGATCTAAACACAATCGTCGGACAGCTTAATAACGCAGGTCTCCAAGGTTCTCAGGCAGGAACGGCCTTTGCAGCAACAATGAGGCAGATGGCCAAGGCATCCAAGGATTTAGGTTTTGAAATCGAAAGAACCAGCGATGGAGGTATCGACTTCATTGGAACCCTTGAAAATATAACTTCACAATATGGAGACATCTCAGAGTTATCCGATGATGTGTACATGGAGTTCCAAAAAGCCTTCGGGGCTGAAGGGCTAAGGGCAATATCTCTCCTATCAGGAAAGACCGATGAAATGAGACAAAACCTAGATGCCGTTACCAATTCCACCGGAGCAGCAGCCGAAGCTCAAAAGACTTTGGAAGCCACCGGATCAAAACAATGGGAGATCCTACAAAACAATATCGATGCAGCAAAAATGTCTATAGGGAATCATTTACTTCCTGTCATCAATGACGCCATACCAAAGATTAAAGGGCTAGTTGAAAGTTTTGGCGAATTTGTGGAACGTAATCCAGGGCTCTTTAGAACTCTGGTGATCCTGATGGCTATTTCTGGAGCAGCCCTAGCGGTGATCGGCCCCGTGATGATGATGGTTGGTAGTTTTGCCATGATGAGCGGCTATGGAATCAAAGGGATCGTGAGTTTGACCAAGGGATTCCTGAAGTTTAAAAAGCTCCTCACCAGTGGAAAGATGTTGGCTAGTATCAAGTCTATAGGTGCCAGCACCTTCCAGATGGCCAAAACCTTCATTATGTTTGGGAAACAAGCAGCCATACAGGCGGTAGTTGGCTTAAAGAATATGACTATTAGCTTAATCGCTATGGCAAAGCAAGCTATTATTACAGCTGTGACAGCACTGCCGGGCTTAATTGCTAGTGTGTGGGCCTTTACAACAGCCCTGCTGGCTAATCCGGTAACTTGGATCATTATAGGTATTGTTGCCCTGGGAGCTGCCATTTATGCACTATGGAAGAATTGGGACGTTGTATCTGAATGGCTGAGTGGTGCATGGAGCAGAACAACGGAATTAGTAGGTGTTGGGATCGACTATTTAGTGGCTGGCTTTTGGAGGATGATTGACTTTTTAAGAAGCTTGCCAGGACTATTCTTTGAAGCGGCACAGGGTATCTGGAATGCTTTTATCGACGGAATCAGGATGATCATATCAGTTCCAGCGGGACTGATGAAGGATGCATTAGAGCTGATGAGGGCAGCGCCAGGGGAAATGCTAGGAGTATTTAAGAATGCAGGTCAAGGGCTTTGGAATGCCTTTACCGATGGAATAAGAAGTGTGATTAACAAACCAGTGGATTTAGTGAAAAGTGGATTAAGTAAAGTTAGAAAGCTACTGCCCTTCAGCGATGCGAAGGAAGGGCCTTTATCCACTCTAACAAAATCAGGAAGTGCATTTATTGAGACATTTAATCTTGGGATGATTAAGGAACTGCCGAATCTAAAGAAGACATTCTCGACAGGATTAGAGGGTTTAATGGATCAGGGAGATCCAAAACCGAAGACAGATCCACCGGACTTTGACTTCCCAGGAGATGACGGTGGAGGATTCGACTTCCCACCATTTAGTGGAAATGGTGGTGGGGGGCAGCCTTCAATCATCATACATGGAGATGTAATCCTGAAGGTAGAAAGGGTAGATGATCCTGAGGATCTAGTGGGAGCTTTGAGAAGATTTGCTGAAGAAATGGCTTAGAAAAGGGGGTGCAGCATGCGACAGATAATTACAGATGATTTCGGAGAAGTGAAGTTAAACGGCACAGCACTTCCGGGGATATTTGACAGCTTAGAGATTAGCGGAGAAATTGACATTGATGAAATTGATGTGCCTGGAACATCGGGAAAGAAGAAACAGCCCCAAGGCTTCCAGGATGCATCTTTAGTATTTAGAATTGAAGTCCTTACGGACGATGAAAGCAATTGCTATGACAAGGCAAAACAAATTATCCAAACCTTTAAGAAAACTGACTCAACCGCTAAGCCGTTGGTGCACCGTATTGTCAACAAGCATGCTGCCATATGGGATATTGAAGAAGTGATTATTAAGAATGTTAAGACCAGGGAATCAAACAAGGATGATGCAATGATTGTCGAGATTAACATGATAGAATATGAGCCTGCTTTGGTTCAAAAGGAAAAGGCGGTACAGCCAGCTCCACAACAAACAGAAGAAACTACCACTGAAGCTGAACCAAGAAGAGACAGCCCGGCAATGGATGATGATATCGTGATTATGCCGTATTGATGGGAGGGTTGGTATGTTAGAAGAATATATATCCCCCACCTGGGAAATAGAAGTGGGGCAGTGGAACATTAAAAAGATTACATCCTATGATGTCTATAGCAGCTGTATCAATCCTATAGATTTAGCAGACATAAAGATCCCTTTGGAAAGCAAAGGAGAAATCCAGAAGGGAATGACTGTCAACATCAAAGCTGGCTATAGAGAGAAGGGAATGTGGACTGTGTTCTCAGGGAAGGTTCATGAAGTTCTCCCGGGGAAAAGCTCAATCCTTAGGTGCAAGGATAAAATGGCAGATTTAAAAGAAAAGCCTATACGATGTTTCTTTACTGAGGCAGTCCCGCAGGATGTCATTAAATACTGCTTGAACATCAACGGAATACAAAGTTTCCAATTAAGCGGGAGGGAGTTTTCAAAGAAGCCCTTCACGGCATCGGGCATTAATGCGGTGGAAGTCATCAAGGAAGTAAATAGAACTTGGAATGTAAACTTCGTATTTTATTTTGATCTTCAGGGGAGATTCTTCTGGGGGGAAGTAGAAGAAAGTGAAAGGTATCAAAGGGATATCATCCCTGTTCTAGAGTATGGAAGAAACATTATAGAGCACAGAATGAACGATGAAGGAGAGGGCATTCTAGAAACCATCATTCTACCTGAAATTAGTCATTCGAGCAAAATTAAGATTATTGATCCCCGGTTCTTTGCTGGGGAGAAACTGGTGGAGATCAAGAAGCTGCACCTTCATCACCAACAAAAGAAAGCGAGGATGGTTCTACAATGGAGTCCAATAGCGAGTTAAAAAAGATATTCAGGACTATTATTTTAGAGTCGCTTCCTGAGGTTAAGAGATTAAATGTCATGCTGAAGGGAAGGGTTACAAATGTGACCGCCACCACTGTAGACTTTGAGGCTTTAGACGATGCTGGCAATCCACACCCGGACTTTCCTGAGTATAAAAACATCAGGAGACCTAAGGGGATAAGTTTGGAGCTGGGGGATGAAATAAGAATTGGGTTTTATTACAATGACTTTTCAATGCCCTACGTGGATGCGGTGATATAAAGAAAGGGGGATGCCTATGGAAGGATTGACTCATCTTGGTTCAGATATTGCCTTTGAGGAAAAACAAGTGAGGGTAGCAGCTACAGGGGATGCAGATGGAGTGGAAGGGCTGGATTGTTATTTTCAGGATATTGTCAACAGACTATCTACGCCTAAGGGAGCCATATGGTGTCATCCCGAGTATGGCGTCTTGATATATAACCATCTCCAGGAGCAGGATAGCGTAACTAACAGGCTAGAGATGGAGCAGGATATCAGGAGAGCCATGGAAGAGGATCCACGATCTGAATATGGAACCGCCCATGCAGAAGTGATAGAGATGGAAAATGAAACAATAAAAATAGCGGCCAGTGTCAAGCCTATCGGGCATGATACACCGTTAAATCTAGTTTTGAAGTATGATCAAAACGGTGCAGAGGTGTTGTAAATGGATTGGAAAAAGCTTTTGGGTTTTAAGACCTTTGATGAGTTGGTGGATGAATCCATTGAAAAAATGAAAATTGAACAAACAAAGCGAAAGACCAGGATTACAAACTTCAACATAGGTGGAAGATTTAGGACGCTTCTCGAATTAGCCAGTGAAGGAGCCGCAGAGATCTTCAAGCTTTTATTAAAGGTCATTCCCATGGGCTTTTTACGATATGCTAAAGGGGTATGGCTAGACCTAAAGGCAGAAGAATACGGTGTCTATAGGTTAAAGGCAAAGCCTGCCATTGGGCAGGTGGTTTTTACTAGGGAAGGCACCTCTGGAAACACCACCATCCCAGCGGGAACTCTGATCAAAACCGAGACAATGATAAATGGTGAAGAGCTCAGATATTTCACCATTGAAAGTGCAATCATTGTCAATGGAGAGAGCTCTGTTAGTGCACAAATTAAAGCTGAGGAACCAGGACAAAAATACAATGTTTTCGCAGGAATGATTTCAAAAATTATAAGTTCCATTCCCGGAGTGAGTACCGTTTCAAACCTTGACGGCTGGATCGTCGAGGAAGGGGCTGACGAAGAAAGTGATGACTCTTTAAGAGAACGCTGCTATTTACGCTGGGAGGAGATATCCCAAGTACAGGGTGGAGCCTTTGAGTTTTGGGCGAGGGAGATTTCTGGAGTCATGCAGGTAAAAATTAACGACCAGCATCCTAGGGGACAGGGCACTATTGATATTATCATTACTGGCCCTGAAGGGTATCCTAGTCAAAGTTTAATTGACCAAGTACAGGCCCATATAGAAAAAAGAAAGTATATATGTGCAAACCCGTTGGTTAAAGGGCCAATCATTAGACCTGAAGATATTAGCATAACCATATATCTGCCCCAAAATGAAGGCGATGAAGAAGTTGTTCAAACAGAAACTGTAGGGCATGTAAGGAGCATCTCCTTTAAAATTGGGAGCAGTCTTTACACTTCTGAAATCGTATATTTATTGAAAAAAGAAATCCCTATCATTAAGCATGTTGTTGTTAATAGTAGCAACGTCATTGTGCAGCCGGATGAGATCATAGAGATTGACCAGGTAAACGTCATGATAGAAAGGGTTGTTCCTGATGAATAAAGGATTTGGGAATTATTTATGGGGATTAATCAGAAGGGCTCTTAATACGGTTGATGAAGTGGTTGAGGCTTATGCTAAGGCTTTGGGGTATATTTATGACAGCCTGAAGGAAGCTGCTTATAGAGCTAGAAGGGCCTGGTATATTCGGACTTGCAGTGAAGATGCATTGTACGAACGTGGGGAAGAAAGAAAGCTAAGAAGGTACCCTGGGGAGAGTTTAGAACAATACAAGAATCGCCTTAATTCAGCTATAGAAATATATTCAGAGGGCGGCACTATACCGGGGATGCAAAGATTATTGGAAAGATTGGGTTATCCTGATGCAGACATCCATGAACTCTATAAAGATGGTGATGTACCCACTCTTTACAATGGCCAATCAAGATATGACGGAAGAAGAATATATGACACTGAAAATCGATGGGCAGAATTCAAGATCACCACTAAGATAGAAAGAAATGCCACGTTAAGGAAGGGCGATTACGCTTTGTTGATTGAGCTAGTCAATAAGGCTAAGCCTGGACACTCTAGGTTGGCAGCGTTCAACATCAAGGTTGAGTTCTCAGAAAGACTAACATGGCCGGATAGCATGGCTTTGAAGACCGGAAAGTTTGCTGAGGAAGAGATTGAGTTAACAGAGACTATTGAAGTGACCAAAAGAAAGGTAATTGACTATGAAGATTGTTTCAAAGGATATGTGCTCTATAGAGGGGATGCTACATATGATGGAGATTTAACATATGGCGAAACTAATGAAATTAATGAATCCTTGAATATTACATTGAGGAGGTTGTAAACTTGAAAATCAAAGAATCAATAGGCATAAAGGGTAGATTATCATTAAAAATTAAAAAAAGAGGACAAGTGATTGAAGAATGGGAAGATGACAATGTTGTAGTAGATATCCCTAGGGCAGAAATAGCGAAACGATTGGCGGGGGTAGATATACAAGTGCTGCCAATAACACAAATTGCTATAGGGACAAATGCTACAGCTGAAGACCAAAGCAACGAAAGTATTACCAATGCATTTATAAAGCCTGTCGTTAGTGTAACTAATCCCCTTCCGACAATAACGGAGGTTCAGTTCTTGATTGAGACAGAGGAAGCCGTAGGAATGGAGATCTGTGAATTTGGATTAATTAGATCTGACGGAAGTTTGTTTGCCCGAAGAACTCGTGGAGTGATCGAGAAGGACAACGAGCTAGAAATTGAAGGGGTTTGGACTGTGCGGGTTTAAGAAAAGGAGGTATGCCTTATGAGTATCAATGAAACACCGACATGGGAAGAGGAAATATACCTGATAAAGACAGATGACAGAGTGCTGGGCGGCGAAGAAGGCATTGCCAATAGGCAAGCTAAGGAATTGGCCAATAGGACAAATTATCTGAAGAAACAAAGCGAGGAACACGAAAAGAAAGCCATGCCGCACCAGCTCCATGATGCTGATTCAGATAAAACCTATAGGTTTGGACTGAAGCAGGAAGGCGGCCACATGAAATTTATCTATGAGGAGGTAGAAGAATAATGCCAGAAATAAAACTGCCGAGCGCAGAGCAATTTGACACTATGAATGAATACTTGGCTAAAATTGCAAACACAAGAGTCCAAGAGGATTACAGTAATGCTCCAGGAGGGAAGTTTCTGTTAGCTGGAGATAGACAAGCGGGCTTCTTTGGATTTGTCCCAGCATCAGAGTTGATCACGGGGAACGATTTAGCCCTTGAAATAGGATTGACAAGTGGGACTTCTCTATTCTCTGATTCTCCTTGGATCAAGTATATTTGGAAAGGCAAGGTGTGCTTTACACCTGTTAAACCACTGAGACATAGTCCTACGTGGAATGCTATATACAATGCGGGTGCTGTATATGCAAGTGGCAACGAAGGAACTTTGCCGCCTGGTGGAAGAATAGGAAGCCAGCTGAGCATTGATGCCAGCGACAATAGTATAAATACAACCACTAACTCATCCGATGCAGCTGACGGGTTCCTGAGGAGTGATGCCGCTGTCGCCAGTGTAGGAGATACGGTTGTTTTAAAGGGCTTCTCTAATAGTGCAAACAACGGAGAATTTACAGTAGACTCCATAACAGCCAACAAAATTATACTATCAGGAGGCAACTTAGTAAACGAACAGGGTGGGAAAACTAGCAGAATTTACAAAAAGAACAATGCAGTAACCCAAAATAGGACAGTTGTGATAGACGGGCTCACTTATAAGGTTAGACTCATGAGAGGAGCTGCCGATGATCCAACAGACTCTTATAATGACAGTGACAGAGGATCTGTTGGGCCAGATAACGAGTGGAATGGTATTATCCTGCCGCTACATGAGAGAGCAAAACTTCAAAATTGGAATTATCCTCAATATGCTGGACAGACAGACTATTGGGATGTAAATCTAACTGACGAAGACATGGTTCTACACCATACTTTTGGATCGGGCTCGTACCGTTGGTGCCAAGAAGCACGTGACGGCGAAGAGTCCTATAGGCGTGTCGGCCGTGGCTACTATGGGGCTTCTGGCTTGGTTGCGACTAATTCGTGGTCTGTGAATTCTTCTAGGGCTTGGGCGCCTGTCCTTGAACTTCTCGGATAGCTGCTCTCTTAACTCAAAGGGTGGAATCCTGAACGTAGGTGAAGGTGGAACCCGTAAAGGAGGAAGGTGATATTGCTTGTCGGTTCAGAGTTTGACTGTTTACAGGAAGTCGGAAGAGTTATTATATAAGGTGTACCCGAAGCTTGCTAATTATCCAAAATCAGAGAAATTCAGTATATGTCAATCGATTAAAGAAAATTTCTTCGCTTTGATGAAATATATATCACTTGGCAATAGCGTTAAGTCAAAGAGATTAGCATACCTTCAGGAAGCGGACGGGCACCTTCAGACACTTAAAGTTTTAATGAAGCTATCTAAACAACGGAAATATATTAGCGTTGGATTCTTCAGAGAAGTAGATTTAGAATTAACTGAAATAAACAAGCTATTATCCGGCTATATTAGGTCGGCTAATAAATAAAATTATAAGGATTAAACTGCAAGGCGTGTCAACCGTGGCAACAATGGGGCTTCTAACTTGAATGCGAATAATTCGTGGAATGTGAATTCTAATAGGGCTTGGGCGCCTGTCCTGATTTTTTAAAAGTTTTAAGATTGCTAAGACTACGGTTTTAGCAACATGACTTGAATAAGTTCAAGAGAGTTTAATTCTTTCACTTTCTAAAGTGTGAACACATTAATAAGGGCATAGTGCTTAGTACTTCGCAGAAAGGAACACCAGTTATGTCGGAAACTTTATTCACTAAAATAGTAGATATAGAAAACATGGAAAAAGCTTATAAAAAGAGTCTCAAAGGTGGAGAAAAGTACAACAAAGAAGCGATGATATTTTCCTTAAATTCAACCTATAATCTCTATAGATTGAGACAAAGCTTGATAGATGGAACCTATGAGTTTGAAGGGTATATTCATTTTAAAGTATACGAACCTAAGGAAAGAATTGTTGATGCACCCCACTACAGAGACAAAATAGTCCAATTGTCAATAAATAATATTCTGAAAGAAATATACAACCCTTGTTTTATTTACGATAGCTATGCATGCATTGATAACAAAGGAACTCATAAGGCGGTCGAAAGAATAAGTTATTTCATGAGGAAGGCCGCTTGGGAATATGGCGACAAAGCATTTATTATCAAAATTGACATCAAGAAATTCTTTTACTCAATCGACAGAGAGATCCTGAAGAAAATACTAACTAAGAAAATTAAGTGCAAGAAGACACTCAACCTGCTATTCAAAATAATAGATAGCGCTGACGTTATTGATCCACTAGGACTGCCATTAGGGAACACTCTGAGTCAAATATGTGCCAATATCTATATGAATGAATTAGATCAATATTGCAAAAGGAAGCTTGGTTTGCACTATTATGTTAGATATGCGGACGATGTAGTGGTTATTGTAAAGAATAAAGATGAAGCACAAAGAGTTCTAGGGCTTGCAAAAGACTTTCTTAAAGAGGAACTCCACCTTAATACAAATACAAAGAAAACTAAGATATTCCCCATCGACCAAGGGGTGAACACAGTAGGGTTTAAAACCTACAAGTCTCATCGACTGCTAAGAAATGACTCGAAGAAGAAAATCAAAAGAAAAGCCAAAAAGATGAGAAGGTTGATCCTGGAGGACAAAATGACTGTTGAAAAAGCCGAGCAGATATTAAATAGCTGGCTAGGGCATGCCCGGAATGGATGCAGCTACAATTTTATCAATAAGCTGCTGGAGAAGAATGACTATATCTGCTTGGATCATAAAGGAACATTCAAAGTTGATATATTAAAATTACAAAAGGAAGGTGATTTAGATGCTGTATAGAAAAGACGACCAGTGGGCCTTGTGTCCATACAAAGTGAAGTATGTACAGAATGAGGAAGAGCTAGAAGCGTATACCCATGACAAGCAATGGTGGCTTAACTTCGCTGAAAAATGGGATCATACCGAGATTTTAGAATTCCAGGATGCAGAGTACACAGAGGAACAATTAGCAAGGCTGGAAGAAATAAGGCATTACAACAAGGCGCTCATGGACGAGTGCAGAGCCTATGCAGAAGAAGGAACTTTCCCTGAGGGGTTAGAGCACCCCCTTAGAGCTTTGCAGCTCCAGAAGGAGAATGAAAGGCTTGGGGTCGAACTATCTGAAAGGGAAATTAATGAGATCATCCAGGGCATGCAGATCTCAGAAATTGAAATTGAATTATTAGAACTCAAAATGGGGGGTATGTAAAATGACGGATTTTGAAAAGTGGGATGATAGGTACAGAAAGAAGTGGTGCAATAAAGGGCAACTTCAAAGATTGGTAGTGTTAGGTGTTTTAACGGCCGAAGACTATGAAAACATTACAGGGGAAGAGTATGGCCAATAAAACAGAGGTGGTTGCTGAACTGCTAGAAATTATAGAACATCGAGATAAGGTAATCGAACAACAAAAAGAAGTTATTGTGAAGCTTACTAACGAAAATTTAGAGCAGGAAAACATGATTAATGTGCTAGCGAAGGAATTTTGCCAGCAGTGACAAAAGGCTAGAAAAAACAATCAAAAAAGTATAAAATTAAAACTGTGGATAAGACCAAAAACAAGGTCAGTATATCCACAGTTTTTGCAAATTATCTTGCGAAACTTTGAAAAAAATTTTGCGAAGCTACAATAAGAATAGACGAAGTTGTAAAGTCGAAGGAAGATGTGGAGAAATTAGGAATATCTGCTGGAGATTTTATTTTCATAGATCCTAAAACAACAATAACGGAAAGTGGATTTATAAAATCTAGGTTTATAGATGACAAAGGCAGTGTTGCTTGTTTAATATCCTTACTTGAGCTTATGAAAAGAGAAAATGTAGTGCCTACCTATACAACTAAAATTTTTATTTCTACATATGAAGAGGTTGGACACGGTTCTTCTTACATACCACCAGATATAACGGAAATGATAGCTGTAGATATGGGCTGTATTGGGGATGACCTTAGCTGCAGCGAATACGATGTTTCAATATGTGCTAAGGATTCTGGAGGACCTTATGATTATAACATGACTACTAGGTTAATTGATCTTGCTAGAGAAAACAACATTAACTTTGCAGTAGATATTTATCCTATGTATGGCTCGGATGTTGTTGCAGCTTTAAGAGGAGGAAATAATATTAAAGGTGCATTAATAGGACCAGGTGTTCATGCTTCTCATGGTATGGAAAGAACACATTATAGCGCCTTAGAAAATACTATTAAATTATTATATTTATATTTAACAAAATAGAATAATATTAATAAGGGTGTAGAGTAGAAGGAGTAGTGAGTTATACTAACTTAAAAAAATAGGGATATATGCTGGTATAAAAAAAGATATTTTCTTAGAAAAGCTAGAGAAAGGGAGTTAAAGCAATACGTCGAGGGATAAATAGGAGGTTAATGGAAGAGGGAAGGTGCTATGAATAGTAAAATTAAAGTATTAATAGTGGATGATCATCCCTTCTTTCGGCAGGGGGTTAGCTTTTTCTTGAATGACACAAAGGGTATAGAGCTAGTTGGGGAGGTCTCTAGTTGTGAGGAGGCGCTGGACATCGTTACATCTGTTGAAGTAGATGTAATGCTTATGGATTTACAAATGACTGGAATGGATGGGATTGCAACTACAAGGGCTTTACTTGAAAAAAATCCTTCCCTGCGGATTTTGATATTGACTAGCTTTGGAGGTGGAGAGAAAATACAGCAGGCCTTAAGGACAGATGCTGCAGGGTATTGCTTAAAGGATGCACCTCTACAGGAGTTGTTAACTGTAATTAAGGCGGTTGCTGAAACATTATTCATCGGCGAGAAAACAGTAAAGACCCATGTAGCAAATGCTTTACATAAATTAGGGGTAAAAATAAGAACCCAGGCTGCTTTTTTAGCCAATAAGGAAAAACTATTTCAGGAGGAGAATGCATAGGTGAAAAATATGCTTCGGAAATCTATGGTGGTGGGTTTTCCTATTCCTTACTTTCTGCTATGGATGATATCTTTTTTTGCTGGTATTTTAAGCGGTGTAGGAACTGCTGTAGCTACTATAGTTAGTGACTTCTTGTCTTCTAAGCAGATGGTAAAGGGTATAAAAACTGAGATCATCGGATTTATAGCTGCAGCTCTGGTGAACTGTTTTATTGTTGTGATGATTCTTGTTTATTTTGGCGAGGTAAAGCTACATCCACAAACTGTTATGGTTTTAATGATAGGTCTAGCCATGAGGGGAGTTTATGGTCTCTATATCTATAGGTTAGTAAATGTTTTAGGAGAATTTACCTTTGGATTAAAATTTATTTTCTTTAGCAGTTTAACCTTTATCTACACCCATATAGCTTCTGCATCACCATTTATGGATAATATTGAGGGGCTAGTATATTTTAAAAGGGAGTATTTAAAGAAAAAGTTTTTCTTAAAGTTTCAGATTTAGATAAAATGCGTCTAATTTATGAGGGGTATCTAGAAATATGAAGATAACTTTCAGGAAATGATTATGCACTATCGTTTAATGGGCTTAAGGAGAAACCATACATTTAATTTTAGGGGGTTTATATCAAATAGGAGGTAAAATAGTGATTTTTGGGATACTATTATGTATAATTTTAGTGGCAATTTTGAGTTCGATCTAGCTAAGCACACAAAAAATAAATTAGCTAGGTTAGCTCCGATAGCTATTTGCATTATAATAGTAATTTTTATATTATTCTTAATATTTATCTTAATACCTGCAACGTAATGGAAAGAGGGGGTTAAAATGAGAGAATCGGCAACATTTATTGTAATAGCCCTTATGACTGCTGCTGTTTTCGTATCAATAGGAGTGTTTGCTTTAAATAAGAAAACACCAATGAATTTTTGGGCTGGTACAACTGTTGAATCAGAAGAAATAAGCGATATAAAAGCATATAATAAAGAAAACGGGATTATGTGGATTCTATATGGTATGACCTATATTATTGCTGCAATCTACACCTTGCTATTTGGTACTACTATAGGAGCCATCATGATTGTGCTATCCTGTACGATAGGATTGGGAGCATTGATTGTTATTTATGGGGGAATATACAAAAAATAGAGTAGGAAGAGGAGTGGAGTGTTTAATGATGTTTAGCTTTGGAGAGTTTATTGTTTTAATGATTGTTATAGGTATAGCACTATATATTATTATTCGAAAAGCTGAAACAGGATGGAACACTGGAGTCAATCTTAGAGGATACTAAAAAGAAGTAGAGAGAGTTTAACTAGCTATATAAAGCTGATGTTTGGGAGGAGAATAGATGAGTCAATTATTCAATACAATACATGTTTTGTTTTTACCAATAGCTATTATTATATTTGTAGTGGGATTCCTATTTTCTAAAGGCTACTTCCCACCTACTTTATATATGAAGAATGTTCCCGTTATGAAGGATGAAGAAGAAAGGGTCTTTAGACGGGCTATGGGATGGGTGAATATGGTGGTAGCTACTATATTTTTTGGCATGAACTATTTGTTGTTTTTTTCTCCGATAGCTATATCAAAAAATCTATACACCATCATTGCTATCTTACTAATTGCTATTATCCGTATCTCCCAAAAGGTGATTGTGGCAAAATTTGCATCTTAAAATAGTAAGAAGAATCAAAATTAATAAGAATTAATGGTATAATATATACATTATAGTGAAATGGAATGGATACAACGAATTTTTTGAAACGATTACTACAGCAACGTATTGAAAAACTAGAAGAGGAAATTCAAGTGCTACTGAAGAGACATTAAGGAGGAGCTAGGCATGAAGGACAAAAAGGAGTTTTTAAAAGGATTGATTTTGATCGCCCTTGGTTTGATATTAGGTATAAGTTCAAATGCAAACCCTGTACCTCTTATAGAAAGAGTCCTTATACCGCTTGCGATAGGGCGTGGTGCTTTACATTATGCTGGCCTCATCGTAATAATTGTATATTATATCGGCTTTAAGAAGATATTTACAGCCTTTGGGAAGGATTTTGTTAGCGGAAAAGCAAAAATACTTTTATTGGTGATAGTAATGTTTGCGATGTCAGCTATAGGGGGAGTTTATCATTTTGTAGAGCAAACCTATATGTCCTTTCAGGATGATATTGGAGCGGTTTATGTAGACCGAGACAACTCAACTATGAGATTTCGTGAATTGGAAGAAGGAATAGTTGAAGTAAATGCCATGCTTCTTATGGAAAACAACAGCAATGAAGCTGTTAAGACACATATTAAAATTATCATTCCAGCGTTTATAAAGGAGAGTATAGTAGAGGAAGAAGTGGTCATAAAGGATGAAAATGGAGAGATAAAGACCTTTAGCATTCCAAGTAGAAGTGAGGAAAGATTATTTATTGATTTTCATGTCCAGCCAGAGGAGCCTGGAGAATTTGGCGGTGCCGAGGTGAAGGGTTTTGAATTTATATTATTTGATGAAGAAGGAGAAATTGTATTTAAGAATCCTAAGCTAGCATACTAGCAAGTAGCTTCATACTATAGGATTGCTTTTGGAAAACATTGTAGGAGCGTTTATTATGAATAATGAAGAAGCTATTGGTTAGGTTTTTTATCATTGTTGTATGCATGTATTTATCATTAAGATTAAGTGGATATCGTTTAGGGGAAGGAAGGGCTTTAGAGGAATACTATGATAGCCGTATTAGAGAGGAATCTTTGTTTGCTAGGGAGTCGGAAATTGGCAGAGCAATAAATCCACATGAAGGTCTCCAAGAAGAAATTCAAATAAAGGCATCGAAAAGCGTAGAGGGCGAAAAGATGGTGGTATTTAAAATAGAAGCATTAGATCTATATCGAGGGGTAACTTTGAAGTGTAGATTAGGTTTATTGTATAAAGTCCGTCCTCCAGAAAATGAAATAGTATCTAATATAAACATCATGATAAATACCCGTTCGTTAAATAGTGAAGGAGAGACTTTTTTATTTGTAGAGAAGGACGACCCTAGCATGAAGTACGTATCCGTTGAAAAATTAAACATCTATGATTTTCCGTCGATAATAAAATCAAATGAAGTATCCGTCGATGAAAAAAAGAGGCAAAGTCAGTATTAAAGGAAGAACAGCTAAGTTTAGTTAAAGACTTAGAGGGTGTAAAGAATAAAGAAAATGCCTTTATCTTTGAAATAGAGGAGAAGTTTTCGTATACCATCTAGAAACAATTTATCTAGATCATGAGTTTGTAGATACCAATGTCTATATAATAAGAATCTATGATGCAATAGGTGAGATGATTTATGTAAAATGAGGATAAAATAAATAAAATAAGCTATTCTATGAATTATGTGGTGAAAGGTTTCCTAAACCATAAAGTAGGGACAAGAAAAATGATTAGAATATAATGTTCTAGTCATTTTTTTATTTTTTGAAATTTATATATTAAATCATTGAAAGAAGGGATGAGGAAGGCTAAGAAAGAGGACTTTTTAAAACATTTTAAAATATAAATTAAGCATATAAAAAGCAATTGGGAAGAAAAATTATTTGTAAAAAATTTATATTGAGGATTCTTTATACAATTAATATGACTTTATATTTACGGTTAGAGATCAAGTTATACTATTTACAGACATTCACGATTTTACATTTGTTAAAGTAGAGGTGTAATAAAATGAGGGGATAGTTAAGGGGAAACTCCCTTAAATAAGAAAAAATAAACAAGCTTTTAAAAACATTAATACTTAGGAGGTAAATATTAAAAAAATAGAATAGTAAAACATGGAGTGAAAAAGTATAAATCTGTATTTAATCGTAGTTACTATGCTATGTATTCTGGTTATGATTTTGAGTATGTTTATGAGGACATAGTCAATAAATATAATGCCATTCCAATTATTGTCTATAACCCTAGGGGAAGTTATGCTCCTCCCGAAGGACTAGATGAAGACTTTGATCCTGTATGTTCAGCAGGATACAAATTAGTCTACTGGGATAAAGATAAAAACTATTTAAAGTTTAGATGTCCTCATCTTCTAACTATGGCTATACGCTTAAACTCAATTACAAAGAAAACTCAAGACTACATGGTGATCCTTTAAGATCCTCGGATGAATGGAAAAAACAATATGATAAAAGAACATCCGTTGAAAGATGTAACAGCAGACTTAAAGAATACCTTAATTTAAACAATATTAGATCTAAGGGTATTAAAAAGGCTAAAATTCATGCACTACTTAACTGTATAGCTTTAATAGCAGGGACAATTGCAATAAATTCAAGTAAGTCATTAAATATTGTAGCTGAATAATCATAAAAGTTAAAATTCAACCGTAAGGAGGACTTTGCATTCTTTGTAAAACTTAAATGCTCAATTTAAAATTTCACTTTTAGTGGGATTAGCTTAACATACTTTCTTTTTCAATGTTTTACAAATTTAATTATGCAATTTTCTCAATTTAAAACGTATTATGAAACAAAAAGGGGCATCCCTAAATTTCTGTTTTACTACAAAAATATTTAATGAAAATAAAGCTTGAAAAAGTTTAAATAAATTTGTTTCAAGCTTCGTTATATGTAAAGTTACTGCAGAACTTCGGAGTATAAAAATAAAAATGGATATCTATTAAAATCAAATAATAATCCTGAATCAAATAAGCTAGTTTGTAAAGAGATTGTGGAAAAAAACAAAATAATGTTGACAGAATTTTTTTTAAAAAGTATACTACAATTAATAAATGCAAACAATTTGCATTAATAAAAACAAATATATAGATTTAAGGTGCCCAATAACAATGGGAGAATAGGGAAGATCGGTACAAGCCGGCGCGGACCCACCACTGTAGACGGTAACAAATCCCCATGATGCCACTGGAGAGTAAAATTTCTGGGAAGGCGGGGAGGAGAGAGACCCGTGAGCCAGGAGACCTGCCTTAGATTAGACAAAACAAGGGGGACTTTTATGTTTTGTCAGTATCGTTTATATGATACTTTAAGAAGACTTTAAGATGGGAAAGTCTCTTAGTTAATAGCTGGGAGACTTTTTTTTATTGCCCGGCAAAACATAAATAGAAAGGAAGATAGAAATGAAAACAAGGTATATTGTAGTATTTATTCTATTATTTTGCTCAACATTATTTCTAACTAATTGTGGGCAGAAATCAGAGGAAACTGTAGAGTTACAACAGGAGACTGTTACTATCATTGATAATGCAGGCAGAACTGTTGAATTACCCTATCCAGTGGAGACTGCAGTCGTTGCCAACCGTTATAACAGTGAGCTAATCAGGGCAATAGGGGCAATTGATCGTGTTATCGCCGTCGATATGAATACTGCACAGGACCGTGAGTTTTGGAGTGAGTTTGACCCTGAGAATACAATTGGACGTGGCCAAAGAGAGTTAAACTATGAAAAAATAATTGAATTGGCTCCCCAGGTATTGATTACTCCTAAAAATGGCACTTGGGAAGAAGATGCAAAAATCCTTGAGCCTTTTGGAATCCAAGTAGTTGTGGTATCTGGTTATGACACCTTTGATTTTATTGATCAGGTTACCAACTTAGGGAAGATGTTTGGAAAAGAACAAGAAGCAGAGACATTTATTGGTTGGTATAGTGATGTAGCAGACTATATTACAGTGCAAATAGCTGAGGTAGAAAAAAGAACAGTGTATCTTGAAACACTGAATGAATTTGCTACCACATTTGAAGGTGACTTCTTTTATGGGATGGTCACATTATCTGGTGGAGAACATATTTTCCAAGAAAGACTGGAAGGTTTGACTGGTACTGTCATCAATCCAGAAGAAGTGATTATCAAAAACCCAGATGTCATTGTAAAAATGATTACCCCTGATCATGCACTTTCAGGAACTGGCTTATATGAAGCACCTCGCTTAGAACAAAGCCAACGTGTAATTGAAGAAATCAAAAATAGGCCAGCCTGGGAGGAGATTGAGGCTGTTAGAAATAATGAAGTATACGTGATGTCCCAATTTGGTCATGGTGGTGCTTCTAAACTAGTTGGTGCAGCGTATATGGCAAAATGGATTTACGGAGATATGTTACCAGAGTTAAATCCGGTAGAAATAGAAAGACAATGGATGGAGGATATACAAGGCTTTCAGTTTGTGGATGGACATTTCTATCCAGTACTATAATAAGAAATAGATATAAATACATTACTACCAATCTGGTAGTAATGTATTTATAATATTAAAGGCGGGTTAAATTTGGATATCAGAGAACAATATGATGAACAAACAAACAAAAAAATAAAATGGATTTCATTGTTGTTTGTATTTATGATTATACTTTCCATTTATACTATAACACTTGGAACAGCTAATATCAGTGTGCATGAGGTTTTAAGTGCAATTAGAAAGATATTGACGAATAGTTCTTTAACAGTGCAGGAAAAAATTATTTTGCACTTGCGTATACCAAGAATTCTTATGGCTATTTTAGCGGGGGCAGGCCTATCCTTTGCTGGAACAGTTATGCAGGCTATTACAAGGAACCCTTTAGTAAGTCCTTTTACCATTGGCATATCTTCTGCAGCAGCTTTTGGAGCATCATTGGCCATTGTTTTTGGGTTAGGTATTTATACTAGTACAAGCTTTGGTATTGTATTAACGGCATTTTTCTTTTCACTTTTATGTGCTCTGCTGGTGTATGGTATTTCAAATAAAATTGGCCTAACACCAGAAACATTGATTTTAACGGGCATTGCGCTTAATTATTTATTTAGTGCATTTACAGCCACCATTCATTTTTTTTCTCAAGAGCATCAGTTGGCATCTGCAGTTGCTTGGACATTTGGAAGTCTAAATGCATCAACATGGGAGCATGTTGTTTATGTTATGGTGGTAATTGTAATTTGTTTTCCTCTTCTATATCGTCAAGCATGGGTATTTAATGCCATGGCTTCCAATGAGGATGAGCTTGTTCAAGGACTGGGTATTAATCCAGCTAAAAACAGAGCAGTAGCTGGCATTTTAAGTGTCCTGGTTACAGCTTCAATTATTAGCTTTACAGGCGTTATCGGTTTTGTTGGTCTTGTAGCGCCTCACATTTCAAGATTAATCATTGGATCAGATCACCGTTTTCTACTTCCTTTTTCTACTGCTGTCGGTGGACTCTTGGTTGTTCTTGCTGATACCATTGGTCGTGTTATACTGTCACCGGTCATTATTCCAGTAGGAATTGTTGTTTCTTATTTGGGTGTTCCGTTATTTATTAATTTAATTATTACCAGAAAGAAAGGATATTTCTAATGAGTTTGCAAGTAAGAAATCTATCATTTAAATATCATAGAGATAATATTTTAGAAAATATCTCTTTTGATATTGAAGCAGGTAATCTGCTGGGTCTGTTAGGACCAAACGGAATGGGAAAGTCAACACTATTAAAATGTATTTCTCATATATTACCACCTCAGTCGGGTAATATAATTATTTTTGAAAAAAACCTACGTTCCTTTTCCATAAAAGAGAAGGCCAAGATAATTAGTTATGTTCCACAAAGTACTTATTCATCCTTTCCCATGTCTGTTGTTGATACAGTTTTGATGGGTAGAATACCCTATATTAATATGAAAATAACTAAAAATGACAAAGATAAGGCATTTGCAGCTTTAGAAATGCTGAATTTGGAGGATTATGCCTTTAAAAATATTAATGAATTAAGCGGAGGAGAACGTCAGCAAGTTATAATTGCCAGAAGTATTGCCCAAGAACCCTCTTTATTAATCCTTGATGAACCAACAAGTAACCTTGATTTAAAGAACCAAATGGATGTACTTGAGAAAATAAAAAATATCGTTAAGGAAAAAAAACTGATTGCAATTATAGCAATTCATGATATTAATTTGGCTTCAATGTTTTGTGATAAATTACTATTATTAAAAGATAGAACAATAATTGCAGAAGGTCAAAATAAAGACATAATTAATGAAAATAACATCAGACAAGTATATGGTGTAGAAACAACGATTATTAAAGTGGATAATAGGCATCATGTTGTCCTTAAGAAAAAGAAAACTTCTACCTAGACCTATCGGGACAAGATTTTTTGTTATATTCTTCATATAAACATACTATATTAATCTATAATATATGGTTAATATAACTGAGTAGTAAAATTGCTTAGGTCTAGGGTACAAGGACAAAAGTCATAACGAAATGATTAATAATAATATAAAATAAGAAAAGATAAATAAAAAATACGCCTATAGGCTAAAATTGCATCTAGCATATGGGCATATATATTCACTCGTTATTTTTTCTATTCACCAATAATTAATCAACTTTCTTCATTAAAGAAAGTTTTATAGCCTAGTTGGACAAATAATATGACAGTTAAGGCAACCCTTCCAAGAATACCAAGCATAATAGCTATCTGATATTCAATAGCAGTAACAAGGGATAATATAATAAGAAGAATTAAAGGGGAAATGACAGCCAGTATTAGATAATTAGACAGGGTCCTAGATATTAGAGGAACGTTATTAAGAAAGCTCAACGACAGCATTTTAAAAAAACGCCCCGGGGACTTCCCTGTAGCGGGAACTGCTACAGGTGCGACTGCTATTGGCACCATTTCTACAGCAGGAGTTATAGGTGCAACATCAACATCAACAGGTGTAAAAAAGCTGTTGGAAGCTAAAAACATTGTAGAAGATGCTGAGTCTCGATACAATACTAAAAAGAAATCTTTTGATAAAGTTGAAGAGAATGCAAACATTGAACTGAAAAAGCTCTGCCAAATAGAACTTAATGTATGAAATAGTTTTGATGAATTTTACTTGGTTATTTCTTAAATCCGTTCAAAAAATAATTGTGTATGCAGTACTTGTTACATCCTTATCACTTATTTTTTATTTAAATAAGGTATTTAGGTATTTACAAGAATTTGTACTGTACCATAAAAAAGAGGAAGTAATTCTTTCGGTATCAGTTTACATACTTAATATCAATATTTTGTTCGCCTTTCTTACTTGTATAATAATATGGGTCTATGGACTTAGATTTAGAGAAGAGAGATTTATCTGGAAGGAAGATTGGAAATCGATAGGGGCCATACTATTGTCTATGGTATTGTCACTGTCTTTGTCCTTTGCTTTCATCAACAATAAGTATGGGATATGAGAAAACGGCATCAACAAATATTCCAGATAGTCCCCTTAATTATAGGGGGGTACATCTTTATGCAAAATAAATATTATTGCGTATCAGTATCATCTTTCTATCAAAACCCATGTGGAGTATGTGGTTTTGATAGATAGAGAAGAGGCAAGTTGAAATTAGAGGTTTGAGAGGTTTTAGATAAAAATATAAGAGTGAAAAATTTTCCCCTAGATGAGTATTTAGGGGGAAATTGCATCTAATCTTCTATACCAATCATTTTCATTAAGTACAAGGCATTTCTTGTTGTAGAAACTCCTTTTCTTAATTTGTAATCGAAATAAATCTTATTGTTCTTATAGTGCTCCTGGAAATGATAGTTAACTATATTTCCATTAGTATCCTGTTCCATTTCTCCTAGCTCTAAATCATGGGTAGAGACTAATCCAACTGCATTTTGTTTGTATAACTTTGCAATTAACATCTTGGCACCTATATGTCTATCATGGGAATTAGTTCCCTTAAATATTTCGTCTAGCAAGAAAAATACTTGCTGGTTACCCTCTGTAGCTTTAAGAATTTCTTTAATTCGTAGTAGTTCTGCATAAAAGGAGGATATGCTTTTTTCAAGATTATCGGTAATTCTCATGCAGGTATATAGATTCATAAAAGAGCATTGAAATTCATTAGCACAAACTGGTGCTCCTGCATAGGCAAGTACAAGATTAATTCCAACAGTTCTTAATAATGTACTTTTACCAGACATATTAGAACCTGTAATTAATAGAATATTTTTAGGCTCCTCTATAATTAGATCATTATATATCTGTTTGTTAGTTAAAAGAGGGTGACCTATTCCTTTTGCTCTAATAACCGACCTCTCTAAAGTAAATTCAGGAATTGCCCAGTGAGGGTAATCAAAGTTAATAATAGCTAAGCTAGATAAAGCCTCCATCTCGCCTAATGCATTTAGCCATTGATCTACTAAACCACCAGAGTTTCTTTTCCATTTTTCTAATGATATCATACACTGATAATCCCATAGGAGAAGAATATTAATAGGTATAAACATGAAATTACTTCTATTGGCAATGCGATCCACAATTTTATCTAATGTACCTAATTGCTCATAGGATAATAACCCGTCTTTACTTCTGATACCTTCCTTTAACGTTTTTATATAAGTAGATTTAAAATTTGATTTCTCAAAATGCTTAAGCATCATTTTATATACTCTAATGTTTCTTTGATAGGTACATACAGTTTTAAAAGCTAGATTTCTTTTCTTAATATTTGCAAGAAGAATAATAATATGGATAATAACTCCAAGTATAGGAATTAATCTAGGAATAATATTAAATCCATAGCTTAATAAGAAAGCAGAGATTGTAAGTATTGGTAGAAGACGGATTAAAAAAACTATATGCTTCCTACCATATAATTTATTGCTACTAGCTAGCCATTCTATTAGACTCTTATCTTCTCTAACCTGCTCAGCTATATCCATACCCTCAGCTTGAAATTTTTGTCGCCACCATCGTTTTTCACCAAGTTCATTAAGAGCAGCTTGTCTATTATGTAAAAAATCTTCTGAATGACAAGGATTAGTTAACCACTCCTTAAACCTATTTCTTCCCAAGTAAGTATTAGTAGCATTAATCCATTGAAAAAGTGACCCTCTACCGAATATATCTAGATCATGGGAATACTCATGATGCTCATCCCTGAACTCTTCTCCAGTATCTTCAAAATCAATCCAGGTTCCATCTAATCTTTTATAAGAGTCATTATTAATCTTAAGCATAGATTGTCCATACTTAAGCATTCTTTTTAACTTATTATATTCAAGAACTAAGTAAATAAATAAGGAAGAGAAAATAAGTACAGAGCTCCAAAACAAATAATATAACTTAAACTTATCGGCCCCAACAGAAATAATAATACCACTAACAGCAGTCAATAATCTCCAGTTACTTATGGAATGCATTTTCTTATCTAACTTATTAACCAATTTCTCATATTTAACTACTCGTTTTTCATAGATACTCAATACTACACCACCTAATAATTGTAATAAATTACCTTAACTATACATGTTATTTTAGGGATTTTCAAGCTTTTGATACGTAATTGGTTAGGCATAAGTTATCATATGCTCTGGCTTCAAGTGAGGTCGAAAGTAATTGGGAACGATCATGAATAAAAGTATTATTGCATTAAAAAACTATATCTAATAGAATAATATTAATAAGTGCATATAGTGGAAGTAGAAGTTTAATAAAAAGAGGTGAAGCATGGATCGAGATTAATGAGGATATTTATGTAGAAAATAAGAATTGTTTTTAAATTATTTATCTAGAGTAGCAACTTTACAGGAACATTTTTGAAAATCTATCGTCTAATTGTATAAGGTATGGAGTGTCTTAAGGGGCAGGTGTGGAAACCTGCCCCTATTACTGGTTGAACCACCCTATCATGGCGATGGAGAGAAAGGTGTTGTGTTATTCTATTTAGACGAGAAAAATACAATTTTCAAAAGAGCAACAGGATATTTACCCATTAGTCCATGTTTCTCAGTTCACGTTGCCAATTCCTTGCTAAAGTGATTTTAAATAAGAGAACATCTTAAAATAAAGCAGCATAATTAAGCCATAAAAGGAGGAAATCACCATGGATAAGTTAAAACAAATGTTACCGTATTTAATTGTAACAGCAATAGCCTTTTATTTACTGCCCTTGCTGGGTAGAGATACGGGGAGCTTTATGTTGATTCTATTGATTGCTGTACCATTAATCTGCTTCACAGCAGCTTTATTACATGGGGCTAGAAGTGGATTTAAATTATTCTACCCTCTTATAGTAGCCAGTCTTTTTATTCCAACCATTTTCATTTATTATAATAGCACTGCTTGGATTTATACTGTTATCTATGCTGCCATTGCATTGGTTGGAACCACCATTGGTAGTAGTATTATTCAACAAAACAAATAAAAAAAATATCTTTCTTTATAATAAGGAGTTAGGTTTGAATGAGGTTCATAAAGCACAAAAAAATTACTATATTAATAACTGTAGTTGTTCTGATATCAATATTATGGGGAACGGGGATTTTGCCTTCTAGATTATGTATATATACAGCTACAAGATATGTAGAAAGCAGATATCCTGAAAAAGAATTTCAGTACAGTTTTATAGAATATTCATCAGCCCATGGGGATTATTTTGTTCATTTTATAGATAAAGGTGGTGAGCAAGTGGCATTTATGGTTTCACCTTCTGGTGTAGTCTTTGACCCATTAAATCTTCCGAACTGATTGGTCAAATAAATCCACCAGTATTGGTTATTGGCTAGGAGAAAAATATCAGGGCAAAGGAATTATGACGGAGGCTGTGAAAGTATTTGTAGAGCATGCCTTGGTAGACCTAAAGTTAAACAGGGTAGAGATCCGCTGTGCTGTGGAAAACTATAAAAGTAGATCTATTCCAGAAAGATTAGGATTTACAAAGGAAGGATTGACAAGAGAATCGGAGTGGTTATATGATCATTATGTGGATCATGTGATCTATAGTATGTTAGCTAGTGAATGGAAGGATATTAGAAGAATTAAGTAGGATATATAATATTTAGGTACTAACCTTGAAAAGTAGCAGGGGGAAGTCATAATGATTGTGACGGAAAATTTAAGACTATGTGATATAAAGAATGAAGATCTACAGGAAATTAAAGAGGTTTACAATTCAAATCCTAAGTTTCTTTTTGCTCATATGGATAAGGATAAAATAGATATTGAATGGTGCATAAAAGAACAGGAAGAAATGAAAGAAATGAATTTTAAGACCTTAATCATTAAGGCAAAAGTCAGTGGTCGTATAATTGGATTTATTGATTATTGCCTCAAAGAGGAAAGTTATTTATCTTTGCTGATGCTACATAGTCAATACAAGAACAAAGGCTATGGGAAAGAAATATATAAAGCATTTGAAGATTATCTAAAGGAAAGAAAAGTAAGAAATATAAGAATTGATGTTGTATATGATTATGATGAGACAGTTTTAGAGTTTTGGGAGAAAAGAGGATTTAGTAGAAAAGAAAAAATTCAATTACAATGGACAGATAAAACTTTGGATGCTATTGTGATGAAGAAAAGTTTGGAGTAGGTTCACAGTTCGGGGTTATGAGGATGGGAATTATGATAAGGCCTATTGGAGAGAAAAGGATTGGTTAGATGAAGGGGTTTATGGATATAAATAAAAACAGCAACAAAATATTTTATCTATCTTTGTATAAAAATAATTTTCTTTACAAATAAAATAATAATATTTATAATGAAATTCTAAATAAGATACGGGAAGGGAAGTGTTAAGCATGGAGAGGTATATACCAAATATTACGGGAAATTTAAGGAGTTATATGATTAAGGTTCCAGAAGTAATAAGAGAAGCCTCAGGAATTATAGTTTTTGGTAGAAAAATTAAGTCATTAGCATTTACTACAGACATATCTGTTATTGAAAATATTAATGCAGATGCTATTTGGGCGGTTTATCCCTTTACCCCTCAGCCTACAATTACAAATGCAATTATGACTTGTTCTGATGCACCTGTATTTTGCGGGGTTGGTGGAGGAGTAACTGACGGACAACGATCATGTAACTTAGCTCTTCATGCGGAATTTCAAGGAGCACTAGGGGTTGTATTAAATGCTCCTACTTCTAATGAAACCATTAAGATGATGAGGGAAATGATAGATATTCCTGTTACTGTTACAATAGCAACCTCTAACTTGAAAAAGATAGAGGAGCGATTGATGTCAGGGGTAGATATTTTAAATGTAGCTGCAGGAAAGAAGACGGTGGAGGTTGTGGAATCAATTAGAAAAGAGTTTGGAAATGTTCCTATTATAGCGACTGGAGGATCTGATGAGGAAACCATAAAAAGAACTGTTAATGCTGGAGCAAATGCTGTTATTTATAATCCCCCTTCTACGTTAGAGATATTCAGAAGTAGAATGGAGGTTTATAGAAAAGATTTTTAAATCTGAAGTAATTACAATATAAAAAGAGCATTCTTATTTTATAATTAAGATGCTCTTTATTTTTTTTGTTTTAATATGATTTATTATGAATGAGTTGTTATTTTACTAAACATACTATTGTTATGCAATTACTATAACGAGGTTATAGGATGGAATAGTTATAAATATATACTGACAAAAGGAGTAAAAATATGAAGGTAGCAATTATGGGAGCAGGATTATCAGGATTAGCTTGTGCCATTATATTAGAAAGAAATGGAATAATACCCACCATTTTTGAAAGTAGAAAAGAAGTTGATGATAGGTTTGTTAATGGGGAAATATTCTTGGATGCATTAAATGCACCAATAGAAGATGCCTTTGCATATCTTTCGAATGAATTTCAAATTTATCTTCAACCAGTTGGACATATAAAAAAATTAATTATATATTCAGAAAATGAACAAGCAATTACTACTGGAGACTTAGGTTTTAATGTGGCAAGGGGTAGAAGAGAGGATTCACTATGCAAACAATTGTTAAATCAACTGAATACGGAAATAGTATACAATTCAAAGCACACCTATGAAGAATTATTAAAAGAGTTTACTCATATTGTTGTAGCAACAGGAGACGGAGCCTATAGTGAAAAAATGGGGAACTATAAAAGAGATTTTACTGTATCCTTAAAAGGAGCTATAGTTGAAGGGGAGTTCGATAGATATACTACAAAGACATGGCTAGACAATACTTTTGCACCTAGTGGATATACATATTTAATTCCATTATCCAATACGGAAGCTAATATTGTTATTGCTTACCCTGATTATCAAAAGAGCAATAGGTTAGATGGGAATGTCTTATGGGAAAACTTTTTTACAAGAGTTCAAAGAGATCTGAAGCAAACATTAAAGATAACCGATGGGTTCGAGATTGCAGAGTATATTATAGGACATTGTAACAAGCCTAGAATTGGAAACACCTTTTTTGTTGGAAACTGTTATGGAGCAATTATGCCTTTCTTAGGATTCGGACAATTTCCTGCTATTATGACCGGTATCTATGCAGCCTATGATTTATGTGGAAAAGGAAACTATGAAAAATTAGTGAAAAACCTGAACAAAAGCTATGAAAATGCTTTAGTATTAAGAAAAGCCATGGAGAAGCTAGATAATAAAAAATTTGATATATTGGTTAGAAATTTAAATGGTTTTGTTGGAAATACACTATTAGATTATAAAAAAATTGATTTTCTTAATGTTATTAGCAATATATTAAAACCTATCATAAATACAGATGTTAAAAATAATAAAAACCTAGAGGATGATTAAATCATTCTCTTTTTTTAGTTAAGAAGTTGTTTGCTGGATAATCTATGGTATAATTATAAAAATAAAAAATTTAATCTTCTGATATATGAATAGTTGTTTAAGCATGCTTAATTGAAAGTGTGTATTAACAGTAGTTTTTATATTTTTATGTCTTTATGAAAGAAAGGAAGAAGTACAAGCTATGATTAAATATATGATTTTTGATTTTGATGGAACTTTAGTTGATTCACAAGATATAGCTATAGCAGCAGTTAATCAGCTTGCAGAGAAATATAATTTTAAAAGGTTAGAGAAGAAGGATATTGAATATTTAAGGAATTTATCTATTCCAGAAAGATGCAAGCAATTAAAAGTTCCTATGTATAGACTACCTGCTATTGCACTAGAGTTTTATGGTGTGTATAAATCCCTTATGAAAAATCTTAATATGTTTGATGGAATAAGAGAATTGTTAGATGCACTACACAATAGAGGGTACAACATAGCAATTATATCATCTAATGCAGAAGAAAATATAAGGGAGTTTTTACAAGAAAACAAGATAGATTATATAAAGAAAATTTTTTGTTCCAATAATGTTTTTGGTAAGGATAAAATGATTAGAAGATTTTTAAAGAAATATAAACTCAAAAATTCTGAAGTGATGTATGTTGGAGACGAACATAGAGATATTGTTGCATGTAAAAAAACGAATGTAGAGATTATTTGGGTAGACTGGGGACTTGATACAGTGGAAATGGTAAAGGGGGAGAACCCCGATTATATAGTAAGCACACCCAATGAAATCTTATCTATAGTTTAATAAAACTGGAGGGATTGCTATTGCAAAGATGTTCTTGGTGTGGAGAAGATGCATTATATGTAAAGTATCATGACGAAGAATGGGGAGTTCCGGTACATGAGGATCATAAACATTTTGAGTTTTTGGTTTTAGAATCTGCTCAGGCTGGATTAAGCTGGTTAACTATCTTAAAAAGAAGAGAGAATTACAGAGAAGCATATGATGATTTTGATGTCGTGAAAGTAGCAGGTTATGATGAAGCAAAAGCAATTGAATTGCTTAATAACCCTGGTATTATTAGAAATCGTAAGAAGATAGAGGCCTCCATCAATAATGCTAAAAGGTTTATAGAAATACAACGAGAATTTGGAAGCTTTGATACATACCTATGGAACTTTGTAGATAATAAAGTGATTAAAAATCAATGGGAAGATATCTCTCAGGTTCCTGCAAATACTGAAATATCTGATAAACTAAGTAAAGATCTTAAAAAACGAGGGTTTAAATTTATAGGAACTACCATTATATATTCTTATATGCAGGCTACTGGATTAGTAAATGACCATGTAAAGAATTGTTTTAGATATAATGAAGTTTAAGGAGTATAATTTTTTCTTTATTTTAATAATGAAAACTGAAGGATTTTTTTGTTTAAAATAGAAACTATAGTTAATGGACGTTAGTTTAAGAAAATTATTTATTAGAATGGAGGCTTTATAATGGATAAATTCACTTTAGAAAGAAACCAAGCAACCTTATTAATCATTGATATTCAAGAAAAATTAATACCAGGTATGAAGGAGCATGGTGAAAGAGTTATAAAGAATACCAATACATTGCTTACCGTTGCAAAAACCTTAGAATTACCAGTGTTGGTTACAGTGCAATATCCTAGAGGAATAGGTAATACTGTAGCAGATGTTGCTTGTAATCTAGAAGGGATTACACCCTATGAAAAAACAACCTTTTCAGCATGTACTGAAGAAGTAAACTGTGCCATGAAGGAAACAGGACGAAAGAAAGTTATTATAACCGGTATGGAAACCCATATTTGTGTTTTTCAGACGGTTAGAGAATTGCTTAAGGATGGCTATGAGGTTTTTGTGGTGGCTGATGCTGTATGTTCTCGTGCTAAAGAAAATTATCTTCACGGCTTATCCTTAATGGAGAAAATGGGTGCAGTGATTACTAATACTGAGACAGTACTTTTTGACCTTGTAAAGGATGCTAAAGCACCTGAGTTTAAAGAACTATCTAAATTAATAAGATAAATTTCAAGCTCAAGGGATAGATCTCTTGAGCTTAGTTTTACCTCTTTATTTAATGCTCCTGTAAGTATATTCTTAGAGATAAATTAGTGTCCAATTGTAATATTACTTCCTTATGCTGTTTTAATAATTTATCCTCTTTTAGTGTCCATATTGGAATATCAACATCTAAGTTATCACTTATAGTTACAAGTGCAATAAAAAAATCACTTGGGTTATTATAGGATGCGGATGAGGTTTTAATTATAGTTGAATCCTCTATAAGTTCACCCTTTAATGATTTCATTTCTATACCCCCTTTTTTGCAAAATATCCTACTGGTAGAGATAAAGTCTCAATTAAAATTGCTATTATTGCTATAGTAGATAGTTGTTCTGGCAATAAAAAACTAATGCTACCTAAAAGTACTAAAGTAAATAAAGAAAGATATTTAAATTTTTTTCTTCTTAAGTTACTTAGTATTGGTTTGTTAGGATGATCTACTGGAGCATAAATCCAAGTAATAATAAATGATATTGTTAATATAAATATTTTTTTATAGAAGGAAAAGAAAAAAAATGTGCCTATCCCTATGATGATAACAAACAGAATAAAACTAGAAAAAAAACATTTCCAATAGGTATTCTCATGATAGCCTCCTGCTATCAATCTTAATGTGCAGAAGAAGAATAAACTAACTAAAAAATAGTTTGTCAGTGAAAAAAGAGAAAATATCATTAAATAAACTATAATTTTAGATATCTCTGCAAATAAACAATGTAATCCAAATTGAATTTTTTTGATTTCTAGTTCACTTAAGTTGGTATTATTTTGTTGTATTAAATTAGTGATGTTGTGGGCTAGTTTTTCCATGATTAATCTTCTCCTTATTAAATCTAATTAAAAAGTTTGTTTCCTCTTCGTTGCTTGAAACTGTTATTGTGCCATTGTTCTTTTCTATTAATTGCTTTACAATATATAAGCCTAAACCATGATCCCCTTTGTTATTAGTTTTCGATGAGTATCCATTTGAAAAAATCTTATCTATATTTTCTTTAGAGATCATAGGACCATTATTTGATACAGATAAATAGTGTCTATGATCCTCAGCATAGGTACAGATAGATACAACTTTATTTTCCGTATCCTCATCTGTTGCAATGGCATCGAAGGCATTATCTATTATATTACTTAAAATACTTATAAGATTTTCATCCTCTACAGATAAATGGTTAAGTGGAATTTCAAAATCTACTTCAAAGTGAATATTATGATTGAAGGCAAAATTACTTTTTACCGCTAATAGGCCATCAATAAAATCATTTCCTGTATTGAAATAACGATAGGATGAGTGTAGACTATTTGCTAATTTATCAATATATGCTTTTATTTTTTCAGGGGTGTTTGGCTTATTTAGTACACACATAGCATGTATAGTACTGAGGTGATTAGAAAAATCATGTTTTTCACGGCGAATAATGTTCATAATTGTTTCCATATTTTGTATATATTCTTGTTGTGATTTATATACATGCTCTATTTTCAAAAGTTGTTTCTTCTCTTGATATACTAAAGCTCCTAAAAATATAAATAAAAGAAAAATAGAGGACAGCAAAATTTCATATAAAAAGATATTCTCTTTAGTTGAAACAGCAAAACTAACATTAAATATAAAAATACCCATAAGAAATATACCCAATATAAAATAAGAAAGCATAGTATTTGAGCTAGGTTGTATGTTCCTCCAAAATATCTTTTTTGATTTATATAGCAATATAAGCATTGAAATTTGAAGGATTCGTGTTATAATAGACATTTGAAGCTTAATAATTGGGCTGTTTATTATATCTGAAATTTTTATATGATTAAATATTGAGAGACTGGCAAAAACTATAAGTTCAGTAACCATGAAAAAAATTGCACTTATTAATATTCCCATAAATGAGTGTAGTAAGCTAGTAGAAGTAATTAATGAAAGACAGATAATACTAAATGATATAATAGCAATACTATGATAACCTACTGGCATATAAACTGTAGCCCAATAAGAAAATATAGCATAGATACTAATAAATATTAATGTTTTAAATTTATTGATTTGTATAAAATTCCTTCTGTTAATTAAAATTAAGAATATAAATAATAAAATTAATCCTTCAAAAATGTTAAAAATAATATTATTTAAAAATACATCTAATTCCATCGTATCTCTCCTTTGGTGAAATAAGATTTGAGGAGTAAACTCCTCAAATCTTATTTCAGTAATTCTTCAGGACATTTTACTTGATGAATTAAAAACATAGAGTTAGTTGAAATAGAGGTTGTCCCAACTATTAATGCTAAAAAAGCTAGTAGTCCCAGTGAATTTTTCATTATATAGTTCTTAATATTTTTCATAATACACCTCCTTTCTTAAATATAAAAAAGTTGTAACATTTAAATTATACAATATAATTTTTTAGAAAAATGTCATAATTTGTAATATTTATAAAAAAAATATTATTATTCGATCCATACAGACAAATTTTTAAAATTAATCAAAAAATTAATTTTAAATCATACAAAAAGACTGGCTATTCTCAAGGAAAATAACCAGTCTTTTTGTATGTACACTTTATTGCATTTGTTGTTGAGCTTGTTGCATAGCCTGTTGAGCTTGTTGAAGTTGATTTTGAGCTTGTTGAAGCTGTTGCTTTTGTTGAGGGTTTGTTTCGGTGCCCATTTGTTGAGTTGCTTGTTGTAATTGTTGTGTTACTTGTTGAAGCTGTTGTTGAGCTTGTTGTAATTGTTGAGGATTAGAGTTTGTTTGAGCTTGCTGAATTGCTTGTTGAGCTTGTTGTAAAGTTTGAGTTACTTGTTGTAATTGTTGTTGACCTTGTTGTTGATTTTGCATAGTTAGCCTCCTAAAAATTTTATATTGTAATTTATAACAATGATAGTATTTGATATATTAGGAGGTAATATGCATTTTATAAAAAAAAGACATAAAAAAACTGCCCATTAGGGCAGTTCTATTATAATTTTACTACATTCTCAGCTTGAGGTCCTCTGTTACCTTGAACCACGTTGAATTCAACACTTTGACCTTCTTCTAAAGTTTTGAATCCGTCTCCTGTGATTGCAGAGAAATGTACGAATACGTCATCTTCTCCTTCAACTTCGATAAATCCAAATCCTTTTTCTGAGTTAAACCATTTTACTTTACCTGTTTTCATGTTCTGAAACCTCCAAATAATTTTAAAATTTTTTTTTGGGAGTAAAAACTCACATATTATAGAGAATACCACTTAATTCCAATACCCTATAATGAAGTGATAACTCTTTATAATATGTGAATTATAAACTCCATTTATACATTCAATTCACTTTAACATTATTTTAAATTATTGTCAATAAAAATAATGAAAGTAAAGTTGAAAATTTAATAATTATCTTCTATGTATTACCAAGACCCATATTTCTAGATGAACAAACTAAGTTTTATTTTATATAAGTATACCTACATAAATGACTCTTATAGCTTTGTTATATATTATGAACATTTTTTTTCTATTATTATACATGTATTTATTAAAAACATCAAATTAATTCATTCTAAACTAAAAGAGCAGAGTATACTGGAGTCCCTACCGCTTTCATACCAGTGTGAACTATTTGAACAAGTGCTACAGTTTCTTCTTTATAACAGTGTTCTCCTATTCTTTGAAATTGTGGTATGTGTTGATCCTTCCATAATCCCAGTTCTGTATGAACGATACGTCCTTTCTAAGAGGTAGAGTAGGCTTCAACTATGATGAGACCTGTTCCACCCTTTGCTCGTTTACCATAATGCTCAGCTCGGTTGTAGGTTTCAAATCCATCCTGATCCCCCCAATTGAAACAGATCAAAGGTGGCATGATGATTCTGTTTTTAATGGTATATTTGTTGATTTTAATGCTTTTGTTAATCCATTGATTCATAGTATCGCTCCAATTTTTTTTAAATTTTTCGTTATTCCTATATTATACATAATAAAAGCCAAGGGGAGGATAAAAATAATAGTACCAAGACAGAAAATATAGTAGTAGATAGAGAATGGATGTGAAAAAAATTAAAATTTATGTAATAATATATATTGTAAGGTATCACTAAATTTTCAAATAATATTACATGTAGATAAAAGGAGGAAGATTTATGAACAAGGTTGTTAAGAGGTTTATTGGATATGCTAAAATCGATACAAAGGCTGACCCTAACTCTAGCATATGTCCTAGTACTAAAAAACAGCTTGATTTAGCAGAAAAACTAGTGAGGGAGTTAAAGGAGATAGGGTTACAAGATGTATCCTTAGATGACAATGGATATATAATGGCTACTCTACCCTCTAATACAGATAAACAAATCCCTACTATAGGTTTTATCGCCCATATGGACACTAGCCCAGACATGTCTGGAGAAAATGTTCATCCTCAGCTTGTAGAAAATTATGACGGAGCTGATATTATTTTAAATAAGGAAAAAAACATAATACTATCTCCCAAAGATTTTCCTGAAGTGAAAAATTACATAGGACAAACCCTTATTACCACCGATGGTACCACGTTATTAGGGGCTGATAACAAAGCTGGTATTGCAGAAATCGTTACGGCAATGGAATACCTCATAAACAATCCTGAAATACAACATGGTACTATAAAGGTTGGCTTTACTCCCGATGAAGAGATCGGAAGGGGAGCAGATTTATTTGATGTAGAAAAATTTAATGCAGATTTTGCTTATACTGTAGACGGTGGAGAGATAGGTGAGTTGGAATATGAAAACTTCAATGCTGCAGGAGCTAAAATAATAATAAGTGGTAGAAACGTCCATCCAGGATCAGCTAAAAATAAAATGATCAATTCTATAGAAATAGCTATGGAACTAAATGGCATGTTGCCACAAAACCAAAAACCCGAGTTTACTGAAGGCTACGAGGGCTTCTTTCATCTAGTGGATATAAATGGGAGTGTTGAAGAAACTTCTATGCAGTACATCATTAGGGATCATAATAGAGATAAATTTGAAGAGAAAAAAGTTATCCTAGAAAAAATTGTTGCATTTTTAAACCATAAATATGAACAAGATGTAATAAAGTTAGAACTTAAGGATCAATATTACAATATGAAGGAAAAAATAGTGCCGGTGATGCACACTATTGATACTGCAAAGGAAGCTATGGAAGAATTAGATATAGTTCCGAAGATTAAGCCTATAAGAGGTGGAACTGACGGTGCTAGGCTTTCCTATATGAATTTGCCTTGTCCCAATATATTTACTGGAGGACATAATTTCCATGGCAAATTTGAATATATTCCTGTTGAATCTATGAATAAAGCTGTAGAGGTAATCATTAAGATAGTTCAGCTTTATCACGAAAAAAATTAAAAGAGTAGGTTGCCCTTTAGTGGGTATAAGCATATAAGTATACTAATATTTTAAAAAGTTAGGGGGACTTAGAGGTGCTTTCAAAATCTTTGTCCAAAGGAAATAGATATAAAGATGTAGCTTTATTTAATGCAGGTATATTGATAAAGTTGTTTTTATTTCATTATTTGATGGGTACTGGAGAAAGTGTGCTTGTTATAACGATAAAAAATCTTTTTACAGTTATTGCAATTTACTGTATGGTGAGTTTTATCGGAAAAAATACTAAGCATAATGTTTTCTTAGCTATTAATTTTATCATATCTGTCATTCTTTTCATGGATGCTATGTATTATAGTCATTTCTTTACACTGATTCCAATTCATAGCATATATCAAGTAGGACAGTTAGGACCAGTTTCCAATAGTATTATTTCGTTAATAAGACCACAATACTTTTTGTTTTTCATAGATTTTTTTGTGCTTTGGCTTTATTATAAGAAATACTATAAAAAAACTAAAGTTATTACTCAACAAAGACAACCAATGTTTTTAGTAGCTTTTTGCATATTAATACTATTAATCAGTTCCATAGCCTATGGAACCTCTAAGATGTCTGATGGAAATTATACTCCTCATAATTTAGGTGTTATTAATTATCATTTATATGATATAGCAAGATCCTTTACAAGAACCACATTAGATATCAAATTGGCAGAAGGCATTATAGAAAACATGAATCATGTAGTTACAGATAAAAATGCATTTGGTTTAGCAGAAGGAAAAAATGTCATTGTGATACAAGCAGAATCAGTTCAAAGTTTTGTCATAGATAAAAAGATTGAGGGGCAGGCTATTACACCTGTACTAAATAGTCTTATAGATAATGAAAGTATATATTTTAGTAAGTACTATGAACAGGTGGGGTGGGGAAATACCTCTGATGCTGAATTTATATCTCATAATGGGTTTTATCCTTCCTCCAATGTCTTTAGTTATAAAAGATATGAAGATAATGAATTTACAACACTACCTTTGTTATTGAAGGAGAAAGAGTACTCAACCATCGCTTTTCATGGAAACTATGGAGATTTTTGGAATAGAGAAGCGATTTATCCTGCCCAAGGAATAGATACCTTCATAAGCTTAGAGGATTTTGAGCAAGATGAAATGATAGGGATAGGTTTAAGTGATGGTTCTCTTTTTAGACAATCGATGGACTATATAAGAGAGAAACCTAAATCCTTTTATGGATTTTATACTACAGTAACCTCTCACCATCCTTTTACATTACCAGATAAGTATAAACATTTAAAAATACCAGAAGAATATGAAGGCACGGTATTAGATGGGTATTTACAAACAGTAAATTATTTAGATAGAGAGATAGGTAAATTCATTGAAGAATTAAAGCAAGAGGGCCTTTATGAAAATACCATCATTGTAATTTATGGCGACCATCAGGGATTAGATATGAGGGATGAAGAAACCAATGAATTATTATCCTCCTTCTTAAATAAGCCCTATGAAGAAGATGAGATGTTTAGAATCCCTTTAATAATTCATATACCAAATAAGGGAGTGACGGAAGAAATTGTTACAGTAGGAGGGCAAATAGACTTCTTTCCTACGATGGCTAACTTATTAGGAATTGATATGGAAAGCAACATAACATTAGGGAAGGATTTATTAAATATAGAAGAGGGTTTTGTAGCTAAGCGAGTCCATGTGGCAAGAGGTTCATTTATTGATAATGAAAAGATTTTTATCATGTCAAATGATGGTATTTACGAAAATAGTAGGGCATGGGATCACCGTACAGGGGAAACTGTAGACTTAGAAGAAGCTAGAGAAGGTTATGCACGAGCAATAGCAGAGACAAATCTATCAGAATATATTCTTGAGAACAACTTGATCCCTTTAGTTAGAAAAAAAGGTATGGAATATATTATAGAGCATCGTCAGTAGACGATGCTCTATAATTTTAGGAGACAAGGTTAATTTTCTAACAAATGCATGATATGAAAAATAATATGCAAATATATAAGGCGTTAATTTGTATAAAAAGCATAGTTGCTATCATATAAATAATAGTAATAGATTGATGAGTTTGAAATGAACAGAACATAATAGCATGAGGCTTGATATGGATTAATATATAATTAATTCAAAACCTTGTGCAAATTACAATTTTAAAGTATAATATATCTTAGTTAGTACTGGAATCTTAATTATTATTTTTAAAAAGGAGGTAAATTTATGTCAGTAAAACAAAAAGGTCTTACTACAAAAATCCTGGCAGGTCTTGTGTTAGGTATTGTTACAGGTATTATATTATACTTTGTTCCAGAGGGAATCTTTAGGGATACTGTTATTGTTGATGGACTATTCTTATTAGTTGGTCAGGTATTCTTAAGAGGTATCATGATGATGGTTGTACCATTAGTATTTATTTCACTGGTAAATGGTTCTGCTAGTATGGGAGACATTAAAAAGCTAGGTAGAATTGGTGTCAGAACAGTACTATTTTACTTAGTAACAACAGCTGTGGCTATTTCTATTGCATTGGGATTAGCATCTATTGTGAACCCAGGATTAGGATTAGATTTATCAAATGTAGTTACAAGTGAACCAACAATTAATGAAGGTGTACCATTAGTAGAAGTATTGATTGATATGGTTCCGAGAAATCCAGTTGCAGCTATGTCAAGCGGCAATATGCTGCAAATCATTGTATTTGCTGTATTTATTGGTGTTGGGCTATCTGCATTAGGTGAAAGAACAAAGGGCATTGTTGCTATTTTTGATCAATTAAATGAACTAATAATGAAAATGGTAGGCTTTGTAATGTTATTAGCACCCTACGGTGTTTTCGCATTGATTGCTAGAACCTTTGCTAACGAAGGTTTTGATGTTATGATCCCATTAGCGAAATATATGTTAACAGTAATAGCTGCCTTAATTATTCATGCTATTGTGACCTATGGTGGAATGTTGAAAGGATTTACAGGGTTAAGTCCTATTAGATTCTTTAAAAAGTTCTTCCCAGCCTTCTCTGTAGCCTTCTCTACAGCAAGTAGTGGTGCTACATTACCAGTTACCATAGAAACTGTAGAGGAGCAAATTGGAGTTTCTAAAAATGTTGCTTCCTTTACATTGCCACTAGGTGCTACGATTAATATGGACGGGACAGCTATTATGCAAGGTGTTGCCACCATATTTATTGCACAGGTATATGGTATTGAACTTGGTTTTTCAGCCATA
The DNA here is from genome assembly GCA_020832135.1 of Clostridiaceae bacterium. Classification (GTDB taxonomy): domain Bacteria; phylum Bacillota; class Clostridia; order Peptostreptococcales; family Natronincolaceae; genus JAFIFG01. Next base: position 8,104 of record JAFIFG010000106.1, on the reverse strand, counting down.
CTAACAGTTATTTTAACTGCTACCTTGGCATCTATAGGAACTGCAGGAGTACCAGGAGTAGGTTTGATTATGTTATCCATGGTATTACAATCAGTTGGATTGCCAGTAGAAGGTATTGCGTTAATTATGGGTATTGATAGACTGCTGGACATGTCAAGAACAGCTATCAACATTACTGGAGATGCTGTCTGCTCAACAATTATTGCTAAAGCAGAAGGTGAATTTGACCAAAGCATTTTTGATGCTGACAGTGAAGGTACTACTGCTTAAGAGCTTAATAAAAAGTTAATTTCCAAAAAGTTCTTACCATATTTGGTAGGAACTTTTTTGTGTTAAATTGCGGGCTTAAAGAGTGATTTAATAGTTTTGGCAAATATTATTAATTGTGATGGTACGGTTTAATTTAAGCCATTTTTTAAATTGCTTTGATAAAATAAGAAGTATATGTCCAGTTAGATTATGATAAACATATAAATTGGTAATAATATAAGTGAGCAAGAAATAAGAAAGGAAATTTACAAGGAGGAGTATTATGAAGAAATTAGGGTTATTGCCAAAATTAATTATTGGTATTATATTAGGTATCGTTATTGGTTCGACTAGAATTGAAATTCTCACAAGATTATTGGTGACATTTAGTACGATATTTGGGGCTTTTTTAGGCTATATTATTCCATTGTTGATCATTGGATTCGTTGCACCAGGTATTGCAGAATTAGGTAAAAAGGCTGGAAGACTACTAGGCATTACAGCTGGAATAGCTTATTTATCAACTGTGGTAGCAGGAATATTGGCATTTTTTACAGCTTCAATTATTCTACCGGCCATTATAACAACTGGAAGAGATATGGTTACGGAAGGTCAAGAAGTTACAGCATACTTTGAAATATTAATGCCTCCTATTATGGGTGTTATGACAGCCTTAGTAACAGCTTTTCTTTTAGGGTTAGGGATGGCAGCTATTCAAAGTGATACAATGCTTAAATTTATGCAGGAATTTCAAAAAATTATTCAAAAGGTTATTGAAGCCATCATTATTCCATTATTGCCAATACATATAGCAGGTATTTTTGCTAGAATGGCTTATACAGGAGAAGCTGCTCAAACACTATCGATATTTGGTAGAGTTTTTGCACTGGTTATTGCACTGCATATTGTCTATATTATTTTACAATATTTTGTTGCGGGCTCAATAACAGGAACAAATCCTTTTAGAGCGATTAAAAATATGCTTCCAGCATATTTTACTGCAATAGGAACTCAATCTTCAGCAGCAACTATTCCAGTAACAGTAAGAAGTACTCTGAACAACGGTGTAGAGGACGAGGTAGCAGAGTTTGCCATTCCCTTATGTGCCACAATTCATTTAGCAGGAAGTACTATTGCATTAACCATGTGTGCAATTGCAGTTATGGCATTAGAAGGACAGAATTTAAACTTCGCTCAAGTATTTCCTTTTATATTAATGTTAGGAATTACGATGGTGGCAGCTCCAGGAGTTCCTGGAGGAGCAATTATGGCAGCTGTAGGATTGCTTGAAACTATGTTAGGGTTTACTGAAGGCCAGGTAGCATTAATGATGGCTTTATATATTGCCCAAGATAGCTTTGGAACAGCTGCTAATGTAACAGGAGATGGTGCTATCGCATTAATTGTTAATAAGTTTGCAAGAAGCAAATAACATTAGGAAGTTTCATCTTTAACTATTAGCTTAAAGAAAAATATTATAGTTTAAACTTTAAAAACCCTAATAGGTTAAAGTCTATTAGGGTTTTTTAAATTTTAACATTAACTTCTATAAAGCATTACAAAAATTTCTTAATAACCTTGCCCCAAAAATCAAAATCTTTTAATTTTAACATCTTTATTTTCATTTTAGATAGTTGCAGAGTAATTTCTGTAATTGCTGCATGTCGGTGTTCTTCTCCATCAGTAACCACTACAATTGAGTTTTCAAATCTGTATTCAGGATTGACGGTTATGGTTGTGTCAGAAGGCAGTATAACACTTGAGGTGAAGGAGCGATATGCATTTGTATTAATAGGAGCTAAAGGAGTCACCTGTAAAACGTCTAAACGAGGATCTACTAAGCTTCCCCCTACAGAATAATTATAGGCGGTACTCCCGGTGGAGGTAGCCACTAATATACCGTCACCACTAAAACGTTGTATAAGATTATTGTTTACAGACATATCTAAATGAAGAGTTCGAGACCTATCTCCTTTAATGACAATTTCATTAATACTCATAACTTCGATACAATTACTTCTAGTGCATATAGTTGCTTCAATAGGGCTGATTTCTTCTATAAAATAGTTTTCAGAGGTATATTGCTGTAAAAAATAATCTATTTCATCAGGGTTTACTTCTGTAAAAAAGCCTAGGTGACCGGTGTTGATACCTATAATAGGGATATCGGGGAAATGGTATTTATGTAGGGCCCTTAAAAAAGATCCATCCCCACCAATACTAATAATTAATTCAGCATTTTCGTCAAATTCATCTGGCACTTCGTAACCTAAGTCCACAAGTTTACCTTTTAAGTATTTAGCAGTATCAACAGAAAATCTAACACTGTTATGAACAATATTAATAATTTTTTTATAAGTCATAGTTACTCTCCTTTTGAATATTGTAGTATAATCCAGTAAATTATAATATAGATCCTTATAAAAATAAGTAGAGTTAAAAAGTATAATTTTGTTCAATATATCAAAAAATTCCATAATATTCAATACAAATTGAAAACTTAGTAAAAGAGATGATAAATTTATTCTCTATTTTATTATTATGTGCAAAAGGCTTGCTAGTTAAAATCATTAGTAATATAATAACCATTGCAAATAAAATAAATCAAGTATATAGAATAAATGAAAAAAGTAGGTGGAAAAGTGCTGGTAGAAAACAAACAAACTGAGGATACTATTTTATACGAAGTTCAAGAGCAGGACCATAATAAGAATATAAAGGAAGTATTAAAGCAAAATCTCAATATTTCCAGTAGAATGTTGACAAAACTTAAAAAAGCAAAGTCTATTTTTATTAATAATAAGTATGTAAAATATCATGAACCAGTGAAAACTGGAGATAGAATACAGATACTGATGAAGGAGGCACCTAATCAGTTTCAACCGCAAAATATACCTTTTGATATAGTTTATGAAGATGTGGATATAATTATTATTAACAAACAACCAGGTATTGTAGCACATCCAACTAAAAGCCATCCCATAGGAACCGTAGCCAATGCCGCAGCCTATTATCTTATGGAAAAGAAGATAGAATGTAGAATTCGGTTTGTAAACAGATTAGATATGAATACTTCTGGATTATTAATTCTTGCAAAAAATGCCTATGCTCATCATATTTTATCTGAACAAATGAAGGAGAATCAAGTAGAAAAAAAATACATAACCTTTGTTGAGGGAGTTTTGAAAAAAGATGAAGAGACTATTGACCTAGCAATATATAGGCCTACAGAAGATGCAATAAAAAGAGTTGTAGATCCAAGAGGTCAGCGTTCTATTACGAAATACGAAGTAATAGAAAGGTATGAGAATGCAACTATGGTGCAGGTTCAATTGTTTACAGGAAGGACCCATCAAATTCGTGTTCATATGGCTCATTTAGGACATCCACTAATAGGAGATGATTTATATGGAGAAGCCTCTGATCTAATAAACAGACAAGCACTTCATGCTAGTTATTTAAGTTTTTTACAGCCTAGGTTTAAAAAAAGGATAGAAGTTAAAGCTAACTTGTTAGAAGATTTAAATCAATTACAAAGCAAGTTAAAGTTCCCTTAAAAACTAATCTTAAGTTAAACTAAAATTAAATAATAAAAAACCTGTCTGAAAGGACAGGTTTTAAATATGTGTTGATTTTTTGGTGGAGATATGGGGACTTGAACCCCAGACCTCTTGACTGCCAGTTAGATAACGTTTATTTTAATAAATAGTAATTAATGTCTAAAACATTTAAATATCAATGTTAAGATACTTTTATATTTCTATAGGAAACTATAAAGTTGTAAATCTGTGGATAACATATGGCATGATTGAAATATGAGTAGAAAAAAGATAACAGTTAAAGAGATATTGATAGATAAATATGAGGACTTTAAAAAACATACTGGTCTAGATTTCCAAAATTATGCGAGAGCATATAGAAGATCTAGTAAATAAGGCTATTAATTGTAGTGATGTTAAAAATGGATATGCCAAATATATATGTGAAGATTGCTTTAGTACAACGAAAGTCCCATTTACATGCAAAAGCAAGTTTTGTAATAAATGTGGAAGAGTTTATACACTAAAATGGGCTGAAAGGTAACAACAGAATATGCTAAGGGTAGGGCATAGACATAGTGTATTTACAATGCCTAAGGAGTTGAGAAGTTTCTTTTATAAAAGAATTACTAAAGGAATTGCAGGATGCAGTATACAACGTAATTTCATATTGGTATAAAAAGAATAAGAAATGTGATTACGAGGTAGGTATAATAGCTGTAGTGCACACCTTTGAAAGAGATTTGAAATGGAACCCACATATGCATGCACTAGTAACAGAAGGAGCAATAAACAGAAACAATAGTTGGTGGAAGAGTGTGGAATATATACCATATCCATTTTTCAAGAAAGCATGGCAGAAGGTACTGCTAGAAATAATTTAGAAATATTTTAATAGCTATGAAAACAGGCAGTTGATAAGTGAAATGTATACAAGATATACAAATGGTTTTTATGTTAATGCTAAAAGAAAACTAAATGATACAAGACAAGCAGTAAAGTACATTGGAAGATATCTTGCTAGGGCAGCTATAGTAGAATATAGAATAGAGGAATATGATGGAGAAAAGGTTACGTTTTGGTATGTAGATCATAACGATGGGAAAAAAGTAAAGATAACTATGAATGTGTTAGAGTTTATAGGAAAAATAACACAACATATAGTACCTAAGGGATTCAAGACAGTAAGAAGATATGGTCTGTATTCAAGAAGAAGAAATGAGATATCCAAGGAGATAGTTCATCTATATAATTTTATGAAGGAAAAGTCTATAGAAAAATTGCTTAGAGATTAAGAGGAAAAGTGTTGAAAAGAAAAAGACCTGGAAAGAAAGGATTATAGAGAATTTTGGAAGGAATCCACTTTTACGTACAAAATGTACGACTGAAAAAAATTTATGGAGTATATGACATAAAGAATACGGGGTGATATATGATATAAGAGAATCTAGGGATAAGGAGGAGATATTATATGAGCCCGTTAGTAGAGCATCATTACATAGAGAAGTTGTACAAATATCATTGTTTGAAGTGTAAGTATTTGGAGTGGACTCCCGCAGATATTGTGGATGAGTTTGCAGACTTGGATATTTACTGTGACGAAGAGTACGATGAAAAACAAAACAAGAATAGAAAGGGTATGCCGGTTATGGTATGCCCTAATTGTAATGAAGATTTTTATTATTTAGGTGAAAAAAAAGAAGAAAAGCACTCATATCTAGAAGAAGATGATGAGTGTATTCCTTTTTAAACACAGTCCCCGTCAGGGGATTTTTTTTACTCTGAATTTCTTTAGGGAGGTAGTGGGTATGAATAATGCATATGTATTTAAAGGGCAGATTATCATAGATGATAGTGAATTAATGTATTAGAAAGTGACAATATAGTAACAATGAAGATATTAAATCTGTAGACCTTTGCACCTAAGCTTTTACTTAGTAAGCTGCAACGGGAATTAGTACCTAGTATCATGCTAGAGTATCTCAACCTGTAGTGATTGTACTTGGTAAAGTAAATTAAAGCAGATCGGATTAACATAGCAGCTATAAAGCACCTAAAATCAACTAAATAATAAAGGAAATAGTATAGACATAGTTTAAAAAGCCTTGTAGAGTAGGCACTTAAGACCATTTGAACTATGAAAAATATAGGACAGTGCAACTTTATTTCATTAGTGAATTCAAGTGCAATACCCTATTTTCATTGCAATATTAACACTGCAGAAGCTTAGCAGATTATTTAATCAATAAAAACTCATGGGGAGTAATATCATAGCATGAGTTTTATTAATGTTAACTGGGGTTATCTGGTCTTTGATTTTACTATATCCAAAAGGTTTACTATATTTCCATCGTGCAATTTAACTATTGGGTAAAATGGATAGTTAATGAAATCTGTGAAACCAACGATAGTTCCCTGGGAAAGGTCACTGAGCATAATACTTTGACCTTCTTTTAAGATTGTAGTACGATCTATGAAAATTCTTATGATAGTAGGGTCAAACTTAACACCTCGCTTTTCCCAAATTTTTTGAAAAGCTTGAAGTGGGTGTATACCATCATTATAAAAATATCCTCCCACCATCTCATCATAAGCTTGTGCTATAGGAATTATTCTTCCAAAAAGACTTATATCAGATCCTTTTTTCCCCTTTGGATGCCCTTTACCATTGTAATACTCGTAATGATCTAAAATTCCATAGATAATAGACTCTTTTCTAATTAAAGGTAATTTTGCAGATGATTTTTTCAGCTCATTCAAATGTAAATTATAAAAATCTTTATTTGGTATTTCATTCTTCAGATGTAATTCAAATTGAGTTTTAGGTATCTGAGTAACAGAAATATCAATTAATAGATTTGCAAGTGCAAGTTCCAATAAGGTTGTTTCTGGCAACTCTAAGGTAAGGCCTATCATAAGCACAAAGCTTGTTGTGTTTATACTATGTAATAATAGAATATCTTTATAATCTTTTATTTCATTTAGCTTATCTAACAAAACTTTATTGTCTAAGATTGTAGTTATTAAATTTTCTTTCACCTTTTGTGCTCTATTTTTCAGATGGGAGGATTCTAATTTGTTTTCAAATGTTGAAAAAAATGGAGATCTAGATAGAAAACCTATGTAATCTTCGTTGTAATTGGTTTGCCTAATAGGGTCTATATTAGCTTTTGGATTTGCTTTTTTGTCAATTAGTGCATCCTCTTCTAAAGGAACCTTCATATATTTACTATATTCTTTACTTACTGATTGCAGTTCCATAATCAAGTCTTTGTCATTATAGTATTTGTTTTCGTTAAATGTTTCTATAGTATGGTCGGGTGAAAGTACAATTACCGGAAGATCTTTATTAATTTGATATTTAATTTTGAGAGCTAAATCATTTGATAAATCCTTATATTGTTTTATTAACATCAGTCCGTCTGATCTATAAATAGAATGTAATACTATGTCTCCATTTGTTAAATCTCTTATTTGTTTTTTTATAAATACTGTAGTTGGTTGTATAATATCATTAGTGAACATTAAAGGTTTCCTCCCTCAATAGACTAAGGTAAAAAGTTTTAGTATAGGTAGATTATACCATATCATTAGAACCTATTCTATCATGGTTTACAAAGCAAGAAAAAATCTAGAGTTATTTTGAATTGCATACAGTGTTCCATAATAGTAAAAAGGTGAGGTTGGTCTATTATGATAGCTGCGGTCCAGGCATCGATACGTTATTCAAACTAATTGACAACGTCCTACGATTTAATTGGAGACGTATACACATGAACCTAGATGTATAGTCAAAAACGATTGCTCTCTATAGCGTCGGTATAAGTTAAAAGGGTATAGTGATTCATGTAGCGATTAGAAAATAAAGACCATAGAAATAAGAATTTAAAACAGTTGATTGAGCCTTCGAATACTAAAAGTTTGATAAATTTAGCACAAAGTAAAATAGGGCGTTATTTCTTAGGAAGTTTAAGAAATAATGCCCTGCTTACTATTTAAGTATTAATGTTTTTTCGTTGATGATACTAAGTATTAAGTCGTTAAAAAAAGGAGATTTAGAAAAATAAAGAAGATTTAGATTGCAGTATAGGTCAGTTACTAGTCACTGGGTAATTATGTTTAAACATATCATTAAATTACAAATAATAAGTTAGTTAGCATATGATTTATCTGAGTGGAGTGGTATAGCCTAGCTGGACACGAATAAAGGTTCCTTACTCTTGTTTTCTTAGAATATCTTATTTTTCCTACAAATTTAGGTATTATAGCAGAACATATTATGTAATTTATTTCTTTAAATAGACAAATTTACCATT
>JAFIFG010000143.1 GCA_020832135.1 Clostridiaceae bacterium | reverse complement strand
TCACGATGACCACAGCTACATACAAAAATTTGGCCTTCTCCTTCGCCACGAAGTTCTAATTTTTTCTTGCAATTTGGACATCGAGCATTGGTGGTTTGGGCAATAGTTTTTCTATGACCACATTCTCGATCTTGACAAATAAGCATTTTTCCTCTCTTACCCTTAACCTCTAGCATGTATTTTCCACAATCGGGGCATTTATTCCCTGTAAGGTTATCATGTTTAAATGCTTGATTGCTATTCTTGATCTCCCTAACTACATCCTTTGCATAATTCTTCATCTGATTAATAAAGGTATCTTTATTAAGGGAGCCTTTAGCAATACCACTTAATTTTTGTTCCCACTCAGCAGTTAAGGCAGGGGACTTCAAATCCTCTGGAACCAATTCAAGCAATTGTCTACCTTTAGAGGTTATAGCAATATCCTTTCCTCTCTTTTCAATTAAGAAACTATTAAACAACTTCTCTATAATGTCAGCTCTGGTTGCAACCGTACCAATGCCACCAGTTTCACCTAGAGTCTTAATTAAATCCTTTTTTTCCCCAGCCATATATTTTGCTGGATTTTCCATGGCAGAAAGTAAGGTTCCTTCATTAAAAGGAGCTGGAGGATTGGTTTGGCCTTCTGTAGCTATAGAATTACTTATTTTTAAAGCATCTCCTTTTTTCATATCTGGCAGTACTTGCTCCAAGAGATCCTCCTTTGTATCTTCATCCTCGAATTTATTTTCGTAAATTTCCTTCCATCCTTGTTTTTTTATAATTTTTCCCTTTGCTATAAAAACTTCACCTTCAATTTTAGCTTTTAGGGTTGTATGCTCGTATTCAAAAGGAGGGTATAAAACAGCTAAGAAGCGTTTTATAACCAAATCATATATTTTTCTTTCCTTATCATTTAATACTCCTAAGTAAGCTAGCTCCTCTGTTGGTATAATAGCATGATGATCTGACACTTTCTTGTCATCAACAAAGGACTTATTTGCTTTTATTGGATTCCTCAAAATTTGTGTAGTAAATTTTACATAAGGCCCTACTCCACAGGATTTTAATCTGTCCTTTAATGTGTCAACTATATCCGTAGTGATGTACCTAGAATCTGTTCGTGGATATGTTAAGAGTTTATGGTTTTCATATAATTTCTGCATAATAGATAGTGTTTCTTTAGCTGAAAATCCAAAAAATTTATTTGCATCTCTTTGTAGCTCTGTTAGATCATATAATAAAGGTGCATAACTTTTTTTGTATTTTTTATCTATATCTACAACCTCAGCATCTTTTTTCTCTACAGCTCTTAAAACTTTATCTCGTTTTGATTTGTCAAAAGTTTTCATATCATTTGTTTGTTGATCCTGCCACATTAACTTCAACCCATTGGTGGCTACAGTAATGCCATAGAAACTTTTCGGCTTAAAATTTTGAATTTCTTCTTCCCTCTTAGCTATCATCGCAAGGGTTGGTGTTTGTACTCTACCACAGGATAACTGAGCATTATGCTTGCAGGTCAAAGCCCGTGTAGCATTGATCCCTACAAACCAATCAGCTTCAGCCCTAGCAACAGCCGATGCATAAAGATTTTCATAATCTTTACCGTTTTTTAAGTTCTTAAAACCATCTGCGATGGCTTTATCAGTAACAGAAGAAATCCAAAGTCTTTTGATTGGCTTTTGTATATGGACTTTGTCTATAATCCATCTAGCAACCAATTCCCCTTCTCTACCGGCATCGGTGGCTATAATAATTTCACCTACATCCTTCCTAATCATCTGCTGTTTTACGGCATTAAACTGCTTACCACTTTGTTTTATGACCACAAGCTTCAAATGGGAAGGTAGCATTGGTAAATCTTCTATTCTCCATGACTTATATTTTTCTCCATAGGCCTCAGGTTCAGCTAATGTTACTAAATGTCCTAATGCCCAAGTAACAATATATTCATTTCCTTCAAAATATCCATTTCCTTTTTTATTACATTTCAAAACCTTAGCTAAATCCCTTCCTACCGAGGGCTTTTCAGCCAATACTAATTTCTTTTTCATACCTACAGTCCTTTCAAAATATCTATAATGTAAATTATTATGTACAGTATACTCTATTTTATCATACTGAAGGGCTAAAAACTAAATTTCTTTACAATAACCTCTTTGCTCTTTCTTCCAACATTTCTAAGGAGAAGGGCTTTGTAATGTAGTCATTGGCTCCTAATCTTAAGCATTTTAACATATCCTCCTCTTGATTTTTTGAGGATATTACAATAATTTTCATTTTGTGAAGGTTCTTTTTCTCCTGTAGCTGTTTTAACACTTCAAAGCCATTAAGTTTAGGAAGCATCAAATCCAAAAACACAATATTAGGTTGAAAGACATCAATTTTTTTTAAAGCCTCCACACCATCCTTTGCATAGTCTACTTCATAGCCCAAAGATAGAAACCTAGTTTTGATCAAGTTGCCCATGATAGGTACATCGTCTACAATCAACAGTTTTTTCTTTCTTTTTCTTTTATTAAAATTATAGGTAGTTTTTCCTCTTCCCATTTCTTTTGAATGATATAATGCTTGATCTGCTTTATCTAATAATTCCTTGATGGTCATATTTTCATGCTGTAACATAGCTATACCAGCACTAAAGGAAATAAAAATTTCTTCGTTACCACCCTCTGGAATATAAGGTTGGCTTTCTATTATACTTCTAATTCTTTCGGTAATATCATAGGCCTCTTCTCCATCTGTAGCAGGAAATAAAATCAAGAACTCATCTCCACCATATCGAAACACCATATCATATTCTCTTAGATTTTTTTCTAGTGAATAAACGAAGCCCTTTAGTATTACATCTCCAAATGTGTGTCCGTAAGTATCATTAATAAATTTGAAATGATCAATGTCTAAAAATGCTATAGCTAGACTTTTGCCATTTCGTATATACCGTTCTTTTTCTTTGTTAAACTTCTCATTAAAGTATCTTCTTACATATGCCCCTGTTAAATCATCTTTGATAACTTGCATCTGCTGTTGATTTTTTTTCTTTAAGATTCCTTCTACACTTGCAAAAAGTTCTTCTGGTTCAAAGGGCTTGATAATATAATGATCAATCCCTTCTCTTAATGCCTTTATACGACTTTCTTTGTTTTCTGTTCCTGTCAAAAATATGGTGGGAATATCTATATTTTCCTGTTTCATTTGTTGATATAGATCAAATCCAGTTTTATTTGGCATCATTATATCCATAATAATTAAATCAAAAGTTTCTTCCTTCACTAAAGATATAACCTCATCTGGATTGGAGGATATAAAGACATGATAGCCTTCATTTCTAAAAAGTTTTTCCATTAAGTCTAAAAGAGCCACATCATCATCAACGATTAATAGTTTTCCAGTATAAGTCATAGTTTTATATTCTTTTATAAATTGTTTGTTTTCTCTAATTGGTTTTTCTATAATACTCTTTTGAATATAGTCACTAATTTGCCCTAAAGCCTGTAGTAATACACCTAACTTATCAGGCTTTTGCATCTCATCTATACCAAAGTAATCCATGAATTTTTCGTACTTATCTCCTAACTCCGCTAGATCCTGTAATTGAAATGTCGCAGCTGTACCCTTCATAGAATGAAAAAAACGCTTAAGAGTTTCAAACTTCTCTTCCCCTCCATATAAGCTAAAATTCATTAGTATCTTTAAAATAATCTGTACATTGTATTGTTGCTCTATCAAGTAAGTCACTTGATTTTTTCTTATGATTTCCTGTAGCTCTATATACTTGTCTCTTTTCATCCCTATTCACCACCTTGGCTTTAATCTTCCTTTTGGAACGATTTTTCTGTAGGTCCTTTTATGTTATACTTGCTACTTTTTATAATAACCTGTGCTTTAGAAGACTTGTGCCTCTTCTCCATCTTTTGCCTTAAAAATTTGACATTCTTCTAATTCCAAAGTTTCCACAATTAAAAATCTTAAAGATGCTTCTTCATCGACTACTAATATTTTTTTACTTAATTACCTCTACCTTCCATTTTTGTTGCTATATGTATGTAAATTAGCTGTCTTTTCTATTTATATCAATGTTTTTTTTATTTAAGAATTATTTAAAATATATACCCTTCTCTAGTTTAAAATAATAATATTTTTCTACCTAAAAAAACTAACGGACCTTTTATTAATACGGTACAGGTAGAATCTCTATTATTTTATGACCTTCATAAAGCATTGAAAAAAAGAGAAATCCTTATTTAAGAATCTCTCTCATTTTATTTCTATTAATCCCTATTGTGTTGTCACTTGAGGAACTTCTTCTTTATCATTGAAGGCAAGTCTCTGTAAAACTGGCTTACATGGTATAGAAATCAAGCCTATAACCTTTCCAATTAGCAAAGCCGAAATAATCGTTCCTTCCCGAATGCCAGAAATATTGCCGATAAAAAGTAAGGATATTATTGCTGCTAAGGCTACAGAAGTACAGTCTAACCACACCTTTAATTTGGCAAAAGGGTGTTTTGTTACTTGGGTTAAAGATAGAACAAAGCCTTCTGGTGCACTGGGTACAATGTCCATTGTTATAATTAGCATTAGTGCAACTGCAATTGCGAAACAACTTATGAAAATCAATAGTATTTGACTTAAATAATTAGGTGCATCTACCCAATGTAATAGGATTGCAGTCATATCTACAAAATAACCAAATATAAACCCAAACCCTATCTGTAATAAATTTTTAGGCTTAAAGTTTCTACCCAGAACCAAAACCTGCATTAAGACATAAAAGGTAAACATACCAGTGCTTACATTTCCTAAACTAATACCAGAAACATTGCTGATGGCCAAAGGAATAGCAGAAACTGGTGATACCCCTAGATTAGATTTAACGGCTAAAGTTACTCCTGTTGCAAGAAAAAACAAACCTAATATATATAATGTTATGCGTATAATATTCTTCATGTCTTCACCTTTCTTTAAATAAAATGTTATTTAATAAAATGTAGTATATAGATAGCTTAAAGGCTTTACTGACTCTTCATCTGTTCAATTTTTTCTGCTAAATCATTTAGATACATCCATCTTTCCATCTTTTCTTCCAATTGCTTTTCTAATTCTTGTTTTTCCGATAATAACTCTTGCAAGACAGTATAATCAGAGGCTGCATGATCAATTTGAAGACTTTTTTTCTCTATTTGTTCCTCAAGTTCAGCAATGATAGCGTCTATTTCATCATATTCTCTTTGTTCATTGAAAGAAAATTTCAATGACCTTCCTTTACTGTTAGCGTCTAATTCTTTCGTACCTTCATCCCCGCTAGACTTAACTTTATTTTTTTTATTGCTATTACTTTCATTATACTTCTTATTATTTTTACTTTCTTTAAAATAAGAGTAATTTCCTGTATATTGAACTATTTTCCCTTCACCCTCAAATGCAAATACCTTCTCTGCCATTCTATCTAGAAAATACCTATCATGAGAAACCGCAATGACAGCCCCCTGAAACTCTTCTAGGTAATCCTCTAGGATAGCAAGGGTATGGGTATCTAAATCGTTGGTTGGCTCATCTAAGAACAGTACATTAGGTGCCTCCATAAGCACCCGTAGAAGATATAATCTTCGCTTTTCCCCACCTGAAAGCTTAGCTATTGGGGTCCATTGGGCAGAGGAAGGAAACAAGAATCTTTCTAGCATTTGTGAGGCTGTAATTTTATCACCTTCTGCTGTGGTTAAGTATTCTGCAGCATCCTTTATATATTCTATCACCCTTAACTTATCATCCATATGCTGTGTTTCCTGAGAGTAAACACCGATTTTTACTGTTTCACCGACTTCTATTTCTCCAGTATCAGGTTGTATCCTTCCACTCATTATATGAATAAGGGTAGATTTTCCCATTCCATTAGGTCCAACAATCCCTACCCTATCATCCCTTAATACAGTATAGGTAAAATTATCTATCACTTTATTATCATCATAGGATTTTGTAATATCCTTTACTTCTATTACCTTTTTACCTAGGCGACTAGTAGGTACAGATATATCCACCTTTTCCTCAGAAATATCTGTGCCGGCTTGACTTAATTCTTCAAACCTACCTATTCTAGCCTTTTGTTTTGTTGTTCTAGCCTTAGCTCCCCTTCTGATCCAAGCTAGTTCTTTCTTAAACAAGCTTTTTCTTTTCTTTTCATTGGCGGCCTCTATTTCTTCTCTTTCCAGCTTCTTCTCCAAAAAATCACTGTAGTTACCATCATATAGATATAAATTGCCTTTATCTACTTCCACAATTTCATTTACTATCCTATCTAGAAAATACCTGTCATGGGTAATCATTAGAAGGGCACCTTTTCTATTGTTTAGATATTCCTCTAGCCAGTCAATTATTTCATTGTCTAAATGGTTGGTGGGCTCATCTAAAATTAATAAATCGGAAGGATTGATAAGAGCAGCAGCTAAAGCTATTCTCTTTCTCTGCCCACCAGATAAAGTACCTACCTTTGCTTTGAAATCTGAAATCCCTAGCTTTGTTAAAACAGCTTTGGCTTCACTTTCTAAATTCCAAGCATCCATGGCATCCATATCATTGGTAAGTTTAATAATTTTATCACTGGAGCTGTTTGGATCTTGGATGGCAGTTTGATATGCTCTAATTAGCTTCATAATAGAAGTATCACCTTTAAAAACCTGTTGCATCACCGTAGCTTCAGGTTCAAAATAAGGATTTTGTGAAAGGTATTCTACTGTAACAGCATTTCCTTTAATTACTCTTCCTGTGTCTGGGACCTCTGCACCAGCAATAATCTTTAGAAGCGTGCTTTTACCAGTACCATTAATCCCTATTACCCCTATTTTATCCCCTTCG
>JAFIFG010000133.1 GCA_020832135.1 Clostridiaceae bacterium | reverse complement strand
ATACGTATCACTCCTTCTAAGTTGATACGTTTATTTTCACCGATATCTACCAGAAGTAGTGATATATTTTAAACTTTTTAAATTAGGAATAACCCCCTAGAATACCTGCTCATTTGCCACCGCAAAGCGGTTTAGTTCAACTGTCTATTAGGCGAACCTTAAAACCCCTTTAGCTTCCTATAGGGGCCTTAAAGTTCGCCTTTTAAAAATCAACCGCCCCAACTAACATTCCATAGCAATAGGATCCTTTAGGGTCGAAGCTCTAGGGAGATCCTATCCCTATTCCATTTTCACTAAATGTCGTGTTTAAGAAATAGTTACAAAAACCGTAACTACCGCTGTGCTTTCCTTAAACGTTTAGTGAATAGTTTGGGCTAGGTCTACCTTTAGGGGCACCGGCAAGCATAGCGTATACGGTCAACCTATAGGGTCCTTATCCTTTCCGCTGCAAAACCACAAGAGAAGAAAAGCACTTTTCTTGTTTTGTAGTCAACCTCTAGGGCCTTAACTTAATTTGAACTAAAACTTGTATCACGACAAGTAAGTATTACCTATAATAAGTTTCGCTTAATAGCTACTACTTTTCATTGTGATGGCTTATATAGGCTTCGAAAGCCTGAAGAACTATTAGCATAGATTGACAGATAATTTTCCAAATTAGCACTAAAACAATTAAAATTCCTATGCCTATTAAAATACCAAATGTGATATAATTTCCTGATATTTCAGCTGAACCTTGGCGTTCTGTTGGAAATAAAATGGCAAAGTATTTGCCTGCCCAGAAAGCAGGGAAAAGAAAAGGGATTATTCCGATTATAAAAGCTTTTTGCATTAGATTAAAGGCAGAATCTTTCTTAAAAGATAAAATCTTATTCATAAAATACCTCCTAAAGTGATTAAGATTATTATAATAGCTGTAGCTAATTTAGGATACATTTTTTATCCGTTATTAATTTAAAATAAACTAATTCATTTCATATGCTTTATCACTATTAATTTAATAATGGACTTCCTTTTTGTTAAACAAGACCCTAAAAATAGCCCCGATATCATCATTTCCTACAACGGTCCTAGACTTATCAATGTCGGACTTTCCCTAAAAACCTTCTTGTTAATATCTGCTAAACCTATGTTGTCGGCTATCCCATTAACTGAAAGATTTCTACTACCACTCATTTATTGCTCTTCGTGACATATAGAATAGACAAGACGAAACAAATATCATATATTGTATTAGCCCTCAAAACTCCACACTGGTGTTACTTCAATTTCTTCTAATGATGGATTACCATCCTCATCATCATATTTTAATTCAATCACAATATTATGGTTAAAGTATTCCATCATTTCTCGGTGGTATGAAACACCTGCTCTTCCTCCCTGAAAGTTCTTTAGTTCTTCAGAGTTATAGGTATATCCTGTTACATTTTTCTCTTCTTCACCTGTATTTTTATCTCTAAACCTTATGGTAATAGATATATTCTCTGACACATAATCTTCCTGTCCTATATAATCAATTGATTCTATACGGAGGTGCACATGGTTAGATGTATTAACCAAAACACCATCACTGATTTTCCAATTATTACTTTCACCTTCCAACCTAAATACAGATGTTAGCAAATCTGCCCTCTCTTGATTTAATTGATTGTTTAAATTTCTGTTATTATTCAGCGATACGATACAAGTAATTAATAAAATAGAACATATTATCATTAATAATTTGTTATTTTTCATATTCATTTCTTTGCTCAACCTCTTCCAAATTATATTTTTATTGGTTTTGCCACTGCTTTTATTTCCATTATAGTAAAACTACCTGTACATTTTACATCAAATACAGATTAAAAAAGACAATGTGTACTACTTTAATCCTCATACCACTTCAAAAAAACTATTCCAGAAAATATTATTGATAACAGTATTAAAGATATTCCTATAATAACTGGCACATATGTCCAAGCTATAGTCAATTCATTAGATACTGTCCATCTACTTGCCCCTCTCGGCCTAGACAATACTCTTGATATATCTCTACCTTTCGATAACCCAATATACACACTTAAACTCCCACCTAAAAACAAAGAACTAATTAATATTAAAGCTTTTTTCAATTTTCCAAGCATAAATTATACCCCCTATTAATTATCTAATACCGTCGCAATGTACATCTGTGACGACTTAAAAGGATGATGCATCACTTTTCTACTTTAATACCCTTAATAGCATCTACTATAATCATAGTACATACAACTACAGTTGCGGTTAATATAGATATGGATGTTCCAATTAGACCTATTTCAAATGCTCCTGCTCCAAGTGCCTCTCCCACATTTATAGCTAGAAATTCAGCCAAAAAAAATACTATTATTCCTATTATAAATTTCAACTTTCTCTCTCCATCCAACCCATAATTTTGTAAAACATCTTATGTTTTCTTATATCTAGTTCATCAAGTGTGCTTTTTACATCTGTGACGACCAGAAATGAAAATATGGCATATATAATTTAGTCTTTACTGTACCTGATTGTATCGTATTTAGTTTCATTGTTTTTCCATCTATAATTTAAACCAATGATTGAAGCAATAAAAATGGAAATAAAAAGAATGATTAATCTATATAAGTCATCTGCTTTAAATGCATATGGAGCTTCTAAAACAAATGTGCTAATCAAGTATCTAACTAATATAGCTCCAACTACTATCATTACTGTATTTCTTATGCTTAATGTTAGGATATACTTTAGCTTTCCTTTTTGTTTTTCTTCTTCCCACATTTGTATAAACCTTTCTTCATTATTCTTCACAGATTATTCCCTCCTTGTAGCCATTACTTTAATGTATAAGATTTATTATGTTATATGCAATAACTACATTTAATACAAGAAAAAATATGGTATAACTTAAAATCGTTTTATTTTCTTTTTTAGTCCTAGTTTCCTTATACCTAGTACCTATTAAAATCATAATAATCGCACAGATAGAACATAATAAGAATCTTGTAATTTCAAAAAATAATTGCATTTCTTTAATAGTTATTATAAAGGATAAAGCTATTATTGCAGCGACAATAAAGAATATAGGTCCTTTATTAAGAATATCGTCTTGGATTTGCTTTAAAATATTTTCTTCATTACTCTCCAATTAAATCGCCCCTTGTTTTTCTTCTTCACACAATACTGCTGTGACCGCTAAAAAAAGAAAGTGTATAATAGTGCTAATTTATTTATCTTTTTTGCTAAATACCTTTTCTGCAAGATGAAACAAAGTAATTATAGTCAGGACTGGCAGTAGTAGTAAGTCCATAATAGTTGTACCATTTGTAGCCTCTTCAGTTGCATTTTTTCTAAGACTACTGTTTAATGAAAAATTTCTTTTAACAAATCTTTTAGTATACTCCTTAAAGTTATTTGCCACATATATCACCCTTTCTTAACAATACATAATCATCTTTCGAAGCCTTTATTACATATTTCCCATCCACTACAGCATTTACTAATCTAACTTTTTATTGATTTCATCTAAAGTTTTTTCTATTTTATCAATCTTTTCTTCTCTCTTCTTAATCCATTTAGGTAACTTAACTACCAATTTGAATATTAAATAAACAACCCCAACCAATACTGCAATATTTAAAAGTGAAAAAATAAATGTCCAACTAAACTCTACAATACCAAGTTCCATAATAAAACTCCTCTCCCAT
>JAFIFG010000005.1 GCA_020832135.1 Clostridiaceae bacterium | reverse complement strand
AAAATAAAGGGCATGACCAAAATTAGGGTCACCACAATGAATAACCTTTTCAACATTTTTAGGGATAGCTGGACGCAAATCATAACCAAGAGAAAGAAAACTATCCCAATGATCAGATAAAATTTGTTTGATAGTAAAGGATTTAGTACTCATAAAATCATCACCAATATATTTATATCAAACAGAAGAAAAGGACTCAAGAAAAAAAGTGCAACCCAAAGAAAAAAAGTCAGCCATTAGAGCGACTGACTTTTAACGTGGCGCTAGCCACTATTTTTATGGACATAGCATTAGGATTGAAGCCATTAGGGAGAAGGACATTGCAGGAGGAAGCTATCGAGGAGCTTACAAAGATAGATGATCCTGATATTGTTAATGCACAATTTACATAAGCAAGGTTTGATAGAAGACGAAATATGTATAAAAAAATAATAGGAAGTTATGACAATTCGATAAGTGAAAATTATAGAATACCAGTAATTGAAGATTTTGAACTTGAACATTAGAAGGGAGCTTAGTGCTCCCTTTTACAATACTGAAAATAGTTTAAGGGAAGAAATTTTATCTAATAAAATTAAGCAATTAAAGGAATCTTAATTTAAAGGGAAGCAAATCCTAAAGCCAGTAAGGTTATTCTGTCGTAGAATTTCTATATTTCCATTATGTTTATCTACTATTCTTTTTACATTATATAGACCATATCCCCTTTGAGACTTACTTTCCTTTGTAGAATAGCCTTTTTTAAAAAGGTTCGACATGTCCTTAGAATGAATAGGTATACCATTATTCCATATTTCCAAAATAGATGAATCACTATTATCAATAAGTTTAAAGATTATTTTTTTCTTTTCATTGTCTGAGTTCATAGGAACTTCGAAAGCATTATCAAGGATATTACCTAGCACTGCTACATATTCATAATCAGCTAAGGGAAATGGAACTTCATAGGGGGGAATTTCTAAGTGCAAATCTATATCTTTTAATTCTGCTTCACATTGCTTACTATATAAAATACCACTAATAACCTTATTTTTTACATGAAGAAATAGATCTATGTCTTTTAGATGATTATTAAGATTTTCTATATAATCTTGAATAGTTTTGTTTGTATCGGAATGGTTTTGTTGGCTGAAACCATAAATAGTAGTAATGTGATTCTTAAAATCATGTTGCTTACTTCTTATCTCATCAATTAGAGGAAAGACTAAAGATTTTTGCTGTTCGTAGTTTTGAATTAAAAGCTTTTCTTCCTGCTCTTCTCTCATTACTTGTAAAAAACTAAAAATAATTATGGTCATCAGTAATACTAATATAAGCGTAGGTATATCAATCCTAGAATCATAAGTGTACATTAAAATATTTAAGAAATAAAGTGTTGATGGCAGAATTAGCAATATTGGTAAATATCTATCAAGTACAAACTTGTACTTGATATAGAACTTTCCAATCGGTAATATCCAGCATAGTAATGAAACATTAAGAAAAAGAGTTATAGAGAAGAAAACTGTCAAATTGTAAGGAAGTTTAGCTGTCTCTGTAGGTATAAAATACATAATTACAGAGACAGTAGGAATTTCCACAAGTACAATAAAGATAAAAGCAACATAATAAGGTACTACTATGTCTTTTAAACTTTTACGAAATAATAGCTTGAGCCATATAATATCATTAATATGGGACAGTAACATTCTATATGGAAAACCATGCATTGTTGGAATAATAGGAAGTAAACCCATCGTGAATATTGCAAAAATAATCTTTTTTCTGTTGTCCTTCCAAGAAATTGAAATTTGACAAAGAATAACAAAAAAAGTAGATATAATTAAGGAAGATAGTGGTATCTGCTTAATATATTCTATAATCACATAAATCCCTCCTTCCATATAACTTAAATCAAAAGCAATAAACTATGTAATTCTACACTTTTCCCCAAATTCCTTTTGTTTCCCCTAAAAATCTTAATTCACTCAGGTTTAAGGCTCTTTAAAGGGTATTTAAGGGTCAAGTTATTGAACTTTAAACAAATATCAAACATAATATATTTAACTACAGTTATATCTTAGGTTTCCAACAAGCCTATAAAGCTAAAAAACAAAAGGAAAGGAGTCAGAATTATTATGAAGATTTTTGGAGGGATTATATTATTTTTAGGAGTTATACTGAGCTTCTTCGGATACACCCAGATGAATAGTCTTGAAAATCAGATGGGAAGATTAGTAGGACATAATGACCCTACTGGAATGATAATGGTTGGCATAGGAGTTGTAATGGGTATTGTAGGCATTGTTTTATTGTTGAAGAAAAATAAGAGCGAAGAAAGTAAAATTGCATAGGACAATAACAAATTTAAAATATTCAATGAATACGAATGGAGGAAATAATATGGTTAATAAAGAGAAATTGAAAGGTTTTGTTTCTGGATTTACTGTTGCTATTTTAATTTGTTTATTAACAGTAAGTGCCTTTGCTTCACCAGTAAGAAACACCATTGAAGTAATATATAGTAATATTAAGCTAGTGTAGATGGACAACCTGTACAATTTGGTAAAGATAATGTTGGTAATCAAATTGAACCATTTATTTATAAGGGAACAACATATTTACCAGTAAGAGCAGTGGGAGAGGCAATGGGTAAAAGTATTGGTTGGGATGGAAAGACAAATACTGTTTATATAGGTAAAGTTAATGAAGATGATACAGATGCTTACTTGACAAATATGGATTATTTCACTATACAAAGTACAGGCATTTCTTTTAGACTAAATAACTGGGACAAAGAAAAAGATAAAGATGCTACAGGGAAAATGCATGATAAAGCATTAAAGTTTGGAGTAAATAGCGGCCCTGGAGAAGGATATGTAGAATACTTGCTTAACCAAGAATATCAAACATTTGAAGGGGGGTTTTCACTAGAACACTCAAGTAGAAATATTAATTTAGGAACAGTTCTAAAAATATATGGTGACGACGAGTTATTATATACATCAAATGTTATTGATGGAGGTTCTTTACCAGTAGATTTTTCAGTAGATGTTAGTGGGGTTATCAAACTGAAAATAAAGCTTGAAACTAGTGTTTGGAGAAGTGGATTAAAATATTACGACACACAGTATGTTTTATTTAATCCTAGTCTTTACAAATAAGCCACATTTAGCTAGTAAATTATAAATTGAAGTTTATATAAAAAATCTCTCAAATAGTACTAGTGAGAATATTAATTGATATTCTAGCATGCAAAAGGGTGTTAGAAAGCTATTTTCTTGCTTTTTCAAATAGTTTCTTGGTTAATCGATGAGTCGATAATTCTTATCCTTGCTAGCTAATAATTAATATAAAAAGAATTTTACAGAAAACTATTAATGTAGATGATATTGAGGAAAATTCAAAGGAGTGATGAAATTGAAAAAGGTTGCTTGTCTGATATTAGTTCTTAGTTTATTAGCAATTAGTTTATTTGGATGCAGTTCATCTAATAGTATTGTAGGGAAATGGGGAAATGATGAACTCGAATTCGAATTCTTAAAAAATGGTGATGGAGTGCTTCGTCAAGGCAATGAAATAACACTTTTTGAGTATAAAGCTTTAAGTGATACAGAATTAAAACTAACAGTTAAAATGGACATTGGTGAGGAAACAGAGATAGTTGATTACTCAATAGAGAATAATATTCTTACAACAATGGACTTGGAATTAAAGAGGAAATAATGTAACTACTTATTAATAAAGAAGGGTGTTGCAAAGCTACCAACTTCTTGAACTGTTTTGCAACGCCCCTTTAGTTAATCTAAGCTTCGATAATACATTATCTTTAAAGGTGTCACCTAATGGGACTGATCCATAATGATTTAAAAATGTTATCTCCCATAGATTATCAGTCTTTTTTATTTCATTTATGTAATATATATTTACTAAAAATGAGCGATGAGACTGGGCAAATTCTTCTGGAGGAAGCATCTCATTGATTTTAGATAGAGGCATTTTTTTAACTACAAAATTATCATTGCAAGTATAAATAGTGCAGTTCTTTTTAAATACTTCAATATAGACTATATCTTTTATAAATATTTTCAAAATATATCCTTTCATTTGAAAGGATATATAATGTTCTTTGTTACTTGAGGATGCTGGTAAATTTGCATTTAAAAGTTTTTTAGTAATAGAGATAATATTTTCTTTCTTATAGGGCTTTATGATGTAATCGTAGCAATGAACTTGTTTAAAAGCCTTTAAAATGTATTGGGTATATGTAGTTAAAAAAACCATCCATGTAAGTTCATATTTTTCAATTATCCTTAAATTTTTTGCCAGTTCCATGCCTGAGCCATCTGGCAAGCCAATGTCTATGAAAAAAAGGTCTATATTATGGGTAAGAGCTAGGTGATAAGCCTCTTTAAGGCTAGTTGCTGAAAGGATTGTTATATTATCTGATAGATCTTCAAGTATTTCTTTTAAAAAATTCAGTTGATCTACATTGTCTTCGACAATTAAAATTGTACTCATATTACCTCCATAGGTGATAGCTAATTATAAATTTTCAAACATAGAGTAATTTTACAATAATTTATTGACTAAATCAATAAATTTTATGTTCAAAAACCTAAAATTAAGGTAAGTAGTATATCTTATAGCACACTAAATCAGAAGAAGGAAAGGGATACATAAAAATGGATAAAATTATTAATATCTTTATTGAAAAAACTTTAAAAAAACCAGCTACACCATTTTTAAGAGAGGCTTGTAAAGGAATTATTATTTTGTTTATTGGATTTTTCTTGATACTTGCATTTGTCAAATCAACAGATACTAGATTTGATATAACGGGTATATTATTAGCCATTTATCCACTAGGCTTATATTATGGATTTAAACCTACTTTTAATATTGCTAAAAAACTTTTAAGTTTAAAACCTAAGATGAACTCCAATACTGGTGACTTTAACAGCGATTCGATAAATGGTGCTGTTTCAGCAACACTTTCTGTAATATTGTTCTTTATTGCCTTAATTTTAGGATGGTTTATTGGAATATTTAATTACATTAAGATACTTATAGAAGTGGGTAAAGAGCCCATACCAGAGGCTGTAGCAGAAATAGAAGAAAAATTTACAATAGAATAGGTGAGAAAAGTGGCAAATCATAAATTTTATGGGATGCAGGATACAGGAAATAATTCTCTTCAAGGTGAAAAAATTTATCAAGAATATGGTAGCACCAAACATTATAAAGAAGATTATCTTGGACAGAAAGTTGAATGTGATTCTAATGGGAATGTGATTCATAGTGGTTACGATCAAAACAATACTTCATACTCAGATCACTCAGGGGGATCAGCAAGTATAGGAATGGGCATTATAGGATTTGTTTTCATAGGAATTGCTGTTACAAGTTTTGATGGGATTATTATAATGGCGAGAGAATCATTTTACTTGATTAAATGGAGTATATTAAGCACATTACTAATATCAATTCTAAATTATCTTAATAGAAAAAATACTAAAGCGGGAGGATTAGATATTATCTTATTAGTAGCATATCTATTGAATAGAACTATTGCTACTATGGCTGGATATTCTATTTTTTACTATTTACTTACGAATTTTTTATCAAGTAGTGATATAAGTTGGATACTTGAAATTATATTGTTTATTTTTAGTTTCTTCGTTATTAAATATTTACAGACAATGTTTTGGGAATTTTTTAAAAAGGTATTACATTAACCTATTGCTTTTTTTCTGTGCATAATGATTAGGTAATTGTGACAGACAAATTTAGCTGGTTGTAGCTGTTATAAATTTAAAGGAAGCATAATAACCATCGCTTCTATTCAATTAAACGCAAACGATAATTACGCTTTAGCTGCCTAATAGTGCAGCTCGTTTCTACTAGGTAACCCACAGCCTAGATAGAAACGTCATCTTAGTGGGGAACGTCTTAAGGGGTGCCTTGACCTTAAGTTGTACAACTGAGGCTGGTCAAATCTATAGGGTGTTGCTGATCGATAGAGAAGACGAGATCTAAAACAGTAACTGCGCTCGGAGAAGCTGGTGGTAAAGGGCCTTCGGATAGGGGTTTTGATTCCCCTGGCTTCCACCAATTAAAAGCCAACCCTACTGTGAAAGCAGCAGGGTTTTTATATTGCTCTAAATTTTTACATATTTAAATCTCATTTAATAACATAAGTTCTTAAAAACAACACATATCAAGGCAACAAAAAAGCTTTAAAACACAAAACATCGCTGATTTTTCTATAAGTAAATGGACATAATATAACTATTATGTGCATTTTTAGTTTAACACTTGAAGGTTTGTTAATTACAATAAAAATTAAAAGGAGAAATACTATTGTTATTCAAAACATTAGATATAATTGAGCCCATACAGAGGGCACTAAAAAAAGAAGGGTATACTAAAGCAACGCCTATACAGGAAAAAGCTATTCCATTACTACTTAACGGAATGGATTTATTAGGTTGTGCTCAAACAGGCACTGGAAAGACAGCAGCATTTGCTATACCAATTTTACAAGGTCTTTCATCTGAACTAAGAAATTCAAAGGAAAAAAGACAAATAAAAGCGTTGATACTAGCTCCTACAAGGGAACTGGCAATTCAAATCGGAGATAGCTTTAAATCTTATGGGAAACATTTAGGTCTTAAAACACTAGTGATCTATGGTGGAGTATCCCAGAATCCTCAGACGAAATTCTTGGGTATTGGAATAGATATTCTAGTTGCTACTCCTGGTAGATTACTTGACCTAATCAATCAGAGATTTGTTCGCTTAAATAATGTAAAATATTTTGTACTTGATGAAGCAGATCAGATGCTTGATATGGGCATGATTGAAGATGTAAGACGAATCATTAAATATATTCCTACTTTGAGACAAACCATGTTCTTTTCTGCTACTATGCCTAATGAAATTGAAAAGCTTGCAGATTATTTATTAAAAGACCCAGTTAAGGTAGAAATAACACCTGTTTCTTCTACAGTCGATATCATACAACAAGAAGTTTATCTTGTGAATAAAAGCAATAAGATACACTTGTTAATTCACTTATTAAAAAACAAATCTATGGATTCCGCCTTAGTGTTTTCGAGAACAAAGCATGGAGCCAATCAAATAGTGAAATCTCTAGAAAAAGCTGGACTTAATGCTCAAGCAATTCATGGAAATAAATCTCAAAGTGCAAGACAGTTAGCTTTAAAGAATTTTAAAGAAAGAAAAATATGGATATTGGTTGCAACAGATATTGCGGCCCGTGGCATCGATATAGATGAATTATCTCACGTAATTAATTTTGATTTACCAGAGGTTCCAGAAACCTATGTTCACAGAATAGGTCGGACTGGACGAGCAGGCCTTGGTGGAATGGCTATTTCTTTTTGTGATCAAGAAGAACATCCACTACTACAACAAATTCAAAAACTAATATCAAAATCAGTACCTATAACTGAAGATAACCCATTCCCGTTAGCAGAAAAGCCCCTAGAATTAAAAGTAGCTGCAGTGCTAACTCAGAAGTCTACTGCTTCCAAAACTAACTTACCAAATTATAGGAGAGGTACAGGATATAGTTCCTCAAAAAATAATGCGAGGAAAAATGATAAAACTCGTAATTATGCTAAGAATAAGAGAAAAGAAAATTGGAAATGAATTGGATTATAATTGCAGTATGAATTTTCTTTAAAAAGTGCAAAGGTGTTATAACGGTGTCTAACCCAAAATATTTTAGCCTTTAGTAATGTCTATTTCATCCAAAACACACGTGGAGTGTGGGGAAAGGATATAGCTAAAGTATATACATAGACTGATTGCTTATATCGTATAAACGTGTACCATACACAATTTGTGGGTGCAAGAATTTAAATAGAAAGGATGAGATCACTTTGCTTAATGATAAAATAATAGTTGAGTTACCCTCCAATTTTGAGGAGTTAAAAAAAGATGCTTTCCGAACAGCTAATTGGAGAGAACGCATGAGGGCAATTGAAGAGTTAGGTCAATGGGAAAGCCGGCAAACAATTGAAATTTTGAGACGTATAGTAGCTGAGGATGCGGTGTATAAAGTTCAAGAAGCTGCTTACAGTAAACTTAAAGCATTGGGGGAAACTATTTCGCCACCCGTCAGAAAAAAAGGTGATCCAATTAAAGACACAACAAAAATTTTATTAAGAATCAAAAAGAGTTTACCAGAAGATCATACACTGGAAGAATTCAAAGAGAAGCTTCAAAAGATGCGAATCGATGTATATGATACCTATGAAGGCGAAAAGGGTGCTGATTTTGATCAATGGCTGGAAAACACGTGGTCATCGTTATCTAAAAAATAGCATGCCCTTAAGTTGTAAAATTAAGGCTGGTTGAATCCGCAGGTGGTTATTGATCGATGGAGGAGACGAGATCTAAAACAATAACTATGCTCGTAGAGGCTGGCGGTAAAGAGGCTGACCGACAGGGGTTGGATTCCCCTCGCCAAACAAACCAATGAATACATAGACCGTATTGAAGAAATGTGATACGTTTTTTTGATTTAGGATGATGAAAGATGAGCCATATTATAAATGATAACGGTTTTTTATTTATATTATCTTTAATAAAAAATGCTTATGAATATTATATAAGTCTGCAGTAGATACTATTTCTGAATACATTATAATAGGAGGTGTAACATATGCCAGGAAAAGCTAAACAGCATGTTGACCAAAGTATGTCATCAGTACAAAATACTGTTAACACTTTACAACAAGCACTTAGTTCTGCAGAAAAACCAGATAATAAAAATAAGATTCAACAAGCAATAAATTCACTTAATGATGCACAACAACAATTATCAGGATATCAAGATTAATAAATATTAAAAATATTATTATTAAAGCAAAAGTATTATTTCTTAGTTATTCTAAGAAATAATACTTTTTTTATTAATTGCTAGTAATTTGAACCTAAAATTGTATATAAATAGCTATTACGGAGTGCTTTTATAGTAAAATATGCATAGCAGAGAATCAAATAAAGCACCTACAGACCAATACAAACTAATATAAGGGGGAGAAAATAATACATGAAAAAGCTAAGAACAGGTTTGATTTTTTTAGTGTTGATCATCATAGTACTTTCTAGTGTGAATATGGTAACAGCAGTTGATTTTACTCAAAGAGTAGATGCAGCTGGTAGAGGAGGGAAAGTTAGATTTAGATGTAGACGTAAATGAGTACCTAGATTTTGAGATTCCATCCCAATTAGAATATGGTAGTAAAAGACAAGAATTAAGACCAATAACCATAAGACATCTTATGACCCATACAGATAGAATGTCACAGATATTTACCCTTCAAGAGGAAGAGCTACTTCCCCTATACCAGTATATTCGTCAACATAGACCAGCAAGAGTTTTTTCTCCTGGAGAGGTTACTGCTTACTCTAATTATGGCACCACATTAGCAGGGTATATAGTGGAGGTTGTGTCAGGAATACCTTTTGCCCAATATGTTAAAGAAAATATTTACAGACCATTACAAATGAAGAATAGTTCATTTCGTCAACCCTTGCCAGAAAATTTGGCTAATAACATGTCTAAACCCTATCGCTATGTAGATGGAGAGTTTCGAGAAGAAAAATTTGAGTTTATGTCTGAATCCGCAGGTAGTATGAGTAGCAGTGCTTCTGACATGGCTAATTTTATGTTGGCTTATCTACAAAGTGGGCAACTTAACGGTGAAAGCATATTAATGGAGGAAACAGTTGCAAAAATCTTCAGCGAACAATTTACCCCTCACCCCCGTTTAGATGGGATGGCCCATGGCTTCATAAAGACCACCTTTAATGATAGGGATGCATTTCACCATCCTGGAGGGACTATGCTCTATGATACGGGACTCTATCTGCTGCCAGAAGAGCAGGTAGGATTTTTTATATCCCATAGTGGTGGTAACTATCTTGTTAATATAGAGATATTCCAAAGTTTTATGGATCGATATTTTCCACATGAAGGGATAACTGTCCCTCAAGCACCGGAAGATATGGCTCAAAGAGCAAGGGAGTATGTTGGAGAATATCATCAAAATCGACGGGCACTTACAACTGTTGATAAGTTTCTAAGTCTTCTTATTGGTGTCATACATGTCGATGTGGATGACGAAGGCTTTTTACTAGTTTCACATTTAGGGGAGACAAATAAGTTCGTAGAAATTGAGCCAGGAGTGTATCACAACTTAAGAGAGGGTAGGACCCATGACTATGGTGGAGATTTTAGGACTATTGTGTTTTCAACAGACCCAATGGGAAAAACTATGCTGATGGCTGATGGACCTATGAGTTACTCAAGGGCTGCTTGGTATGAGACATCTGGAGTATTTTTTTCAATGTTAATATTACCAATCGTGTTTATAGTAGGGAGTCTACTGTATTGGGGAGTTAAGCATATTATTTTAAAAGTGTCTAGGAAGAGAGTTCATTCTAAGAGAAATGGGACAGAAGAAAAGTGGTCAAAACCGGTAGCAATAATTCATGGTCTATTCACATTAGTTTTTGTTACAGGGTTTATTATGGAAGGTGAGATAGATCCTGTTTACGGTTTGCCAGCATCCGCCTACAGTAAGCCATCAGCATTAAGTTCATTATTCGATTTAGTTCCATATGCAATGACATTATTGTCAGTGGCAATTGTTATACTTGCTGTAAAAGCATGGTGGAAGAAGTATTGGGGAGTAATTGGACGAATTCATTATACCTTGTTTGCACTAGCTTCAGTGATTTCATCGTGGATATTTTATTTCTGGAATGTATTATAAGGCAAAAAATCAATGCTTTAACAAGTCTTTCAATAAAGACCTTTGAGACTATTATATATTTCCTTGACAAAATAGTCTACAAGATGTAAACTAAAGTCAATACTGGTCTAATACTTGTAGACTGAAGGGAGTTTTGAAGATGAAAGAATATAAACTTACTGATATGGAAGGCAAATTTGCTGATATTATTTGGGATCATGAGCCTATTCCATCAGGAACATTGGTAAAGTTGTGCGAAGCAGAGCTTGATTGGAAAAAATCAACCACCTATACTATGCTAAAACGTCTTGAGGGCAAAAAAATTTTTGAAAACGATAATGGTATGGTGAAATCGCTAATAACTAAAGATGATTTTTATGCTGAGCAGAGCAAGCAATTTGTAGAACAAACCTTTGGTTCACTGCCAAAGTTTTTAGCTGCATTCTCAAGAAGTAAAAAAATGAGTGATAAGGAAATTGATGAGCTGCAAAGGTTAATCAATGAACATAAGGAGGGATAGGTGTGGATACGTTGTTTTTACAGATTTTAAACATGAGTATTACTGCAAGCTATGTTATTTTATTTGTTCTAGCAGCTCGGTTATTGCTCAAAAAAGCACCTAAGATTTTCTCCTATGTACTCTGGTTAGTGGTACTTTTTAGGCTTATATCACCATTTTCTTTTGACAGTATATTTAGCTTAGTACCCGTCAGTACACAAACTGTACCAGCTAACATTATGTATTCACAGACACCTATGGTTAATAGCGGCATGACAGTAATAGATCAAACAGTAAATAACTCTATGATGCCTGCACCTGTAGTTGGTGCAAGTGTAAATCCTATGCAAATATGGATTACCTTGGGTGAAATACTGTGGATTTTTGGTGTTGTTGTATTGCTTATATATAGTTTTTTTACAGCTATAAAGCTATATTTTAAATTGAAATCAGCAAAACTAATTTTCGATAATGTGTATGAAATGAGTGGTATTAAAACTCCTTTTATTTTTGGTGTATTAAAACCTAAGATTTATCTTCCAATAGGTCTTTCGGAGAATGAAAGAAGCTATATTATTAAGCATGAACAAACTCATATTAGAAGGTTCGACCATATTATAAAGCCTTTGGCGTTTCTGGTACTGTGTGTTCACTGGTTTAATCCTCTTGTTTGGGTTGCTTTCTTTCTCATGAGTGAAGATATGGAGATGTCCTGTGACGAAAGTGTTATCAAGCAAATGGGAAGTGAAATTAAAAAGGATTATTCTACATCTCTTTTGTCTTTATCAACAGGTAGACGAATTATAGGTGGTAGTCCTCTGGCTTTTGGTGAAAACAATACAAAGGGACGGATTATGAATATATTAAACTACAAAAAACCTGGGTTTTGGGTTGTTATTGTGGCAGTAATTGCAGTAGCGGCAATTAGTGTAGGGCTTATGAGTAATCCCCCTCAAGAACAGTCGACAGTACATATGAATAATACCCCCAAAGCACAGTGGACAGTAGAAGATTATGCCGACCAATTTGTAAAGGAGAAGATAGAATTTTATAGCACGGCTTATAATATTGTTGATAGTAAAATTACTAAGCTTGAAAAAATAGCTTCCTTTGATGAATTACTTCCATCCACTGTGGAAATTTGGAGTCTTGAATATCGTCTACAGCCTGATGATATCAGTAATGTTAGGTTAGCAGGTGGTATGAATGAAATTGATGGTTGGATAACCGAAGATGAAAGTATGGGTAAACCACTGTTAGTTTTTTCTTACGAAGGCTCAAGGTTACAGTATTTAGGATATATGAAAAGTGGAGAAGCAGATTTTACTAAATTAGCAGGGCAAGAAATGGCACTTCGTGTGTTTTTAGAAGGCAAAGGGTTACTACCGAATGTAACCTATAAGGGAAATCATGCCCTTGCACAATTTAAATTATCCACGGGGGAAACATCGCAGCTGTTATTATCACAACCTGTTGTTCAAGGTGAAGAGGGAATTTGGAGTGTAGAGCGCTGGATGGACGGCAATGGTACGGTGTATTATGTTACGCCAGAAACGGATATGAAGATAGTAGATTATTATAAGGAACTACAAAAGCAAAGTCATGATGGAACTAATCCTTCCCTTTTAGATCCTCTGGAGGTTGCTAAAGACTTCATAAAGAATAATCTTGGTCAAGGTGTTTTTGTTGACGAACTAGTCCTTAGGTACTCTGCAAAAGCTGAAGATTTTTATAAAACTCCAGAAAGTCATTTTATAGGATATATTTCTAATTTTAAACGTGAAAGTGCTTCCTTTCATTTAGATAAAATTGAGTGGTTGACCTTAAATGATACGGAGAGGCTTAAGCAGCTGGACATAGATCCTAATGATATGCCAAATGGATTCTATATATATAATCCCCATAGCTACCCAATGCATTTTCAAGTAACAGAAGAAACTGAATATAATATTATAAATTGGGGTGAAGATATTAGCCTTAAATCTGTTACCATGGAGGAGTTCATTGAGTATCTTGAACAATATTCGGATTACACACCACCCTTTAGAATTATTACAAAAGATGGATACGTCCAAAGTATTGCAGAGCAATATGTGCCATAATTTTTATTCTTCTTATTCTTAGATTGACGTTTCTCTTGCTGGTTTAATCTTTGTAAAACCGCTGCTACTTGAGGTATGATGAAGCCGTATCATAAGTAGCGGCGGTTTTTATTTATTTGCATGATATAAGTAATATAAAGTCCAATAAAAAGTTTTAAGGTTACTATCTTATAGTTAAGTTTTAAAATCAAAAATACAAACATATGATAAATTAGTTATTATATTTAAATAAAATGTATATTTGAGGAAAGGTAGAAATCGCTATGAATAATATTAATATAAAAAAGCTATTTAAATGTGAGGTTACTAAAAATATTATTATTTTAATAGCTTCAATTGCACTAATATATTTACTTATAGCATTATACTTTACCAATCATTTCTTTTTCAATACAGTAATAAATGGAGTAGATGTTTCATTAAAGGCACATGATGAGGTAGAAGAAATAACTAGAAGTTATATTAAGGATTATAGATTACAATTAATTGAGCGAAACATGGAGGTAGAAGAAATAACAGGACAGGATATAGGATTGCAATATAATAAAAAAAATAGCATTTCTGAAATTTATCATTTACAGAGTTCATTTAAATGGATAAGTTCATTAGTAAAGAAGCAAAGATACTATGTAGATGATTTATTTATTTATAATGAAGATAAGTTAGAGAATATAATAAATGAATTAAATTGTCTAAATAAAGATATTATAGAACCTCAAAATGTAAGTTTTAAGTATTCAAATGGTTCATATGAAATAATTAAAGAAGTATATGGAAACAAGGTGAATAAAGATAAATTAAGGGAAACTATTGAAATGAGTATATTAAAAGGAGAAACAAAATTAGACTTAAATGAAAAGCTTTGCTATGAAAATCCAAGGTATACTTTAAATTCTGATAAAACCTTTGAAACTAAGGATTTACTAAATAAGTATGTATCAACAAAAATAACTTATATATTTGGAAGCGAAAATGAAATACTAGATGGAGAAATAATAAATCAATGGCTTAGCATTGATGAAGATTTAGAAGCGGTAATAAATAAAAAAGCAGTTTTAGAGTATGTACAAAAACTGAGCAAAAAATATGATACAGTTGGTGTATCAAGAGAATTTAGAACATCCACAAATAGAATAGTAGAAGTTAAGGGTGGATTTTATGGATGGAAAATCGATCGTAGTGCTGAAGCAAAAGCATTATTAGAAAATATAAAACTTGGTGAAGCAATAAAAAAAGAACCTATATATGCTCAGGAAGCTGTATCTAGGGGTGAAGATGATATAGGTGATACGTATGTAGAAATCAATATAACATGGCAATATTTATGGTTTTATAAAGATGGAAAGCTTATAACTAATGGTGCTGTAGTAACAGGTAATCCAAATAGAGGAAATGCAACTACCACTGGAGTCTATATGCTTAACTATAAACAAAAAGAAGCAACCTTAAGAGGGGGAGGTTATCCAGCCAAGGTAACTTACTGGATGCCTTTTAACGGGAATATAGGAATACACGATGCAAGTTGGAGATATTCTTTTGGTGGAAATATATATAGGAGAAATGGAAGCCATGGATGTGTAAATACACCATTATATTTAGCTAAAACAATTTTTGACAATATAGAAGAAGGAACGCCTATTATTTGTTACGAAGAATAGAAATACAGGTGTAACCAGAATAGCTCTGCGACATAATATTATGTAAGTTATAGGAGAAAAAATGCAGCTTATATTATTAGAAAGAGTATTATGGGATTATGCTAGTAATATATTTGTATGCAGTAAAATACACATATCTAGAAACGTCATATTCACGGGGAACGTCTTAAGGTGTGCCTTGAACTTAATCTGTCCAACTGAAGCTGATGGCAAAGAGAATATAATTAAGATTAAGTAGATAAGTAAAAAGAAAGCTGATATAATATTTTTTATAATATGAATAAAGGAGTTATTAAATGAAATATTACTTAGCCCCAATGGAAGGAATCACGGGATACATATATAGAAATTCATATGAAAAATATTTTCATAATATTGATAAGTACTTTACACCTTTTATCGTTATTAATCAGGGCACAAAGATTAAAAATAGAGGATTAAGAGATGTTTTACCTGAAAATAATCAAGGGATGAATATAGTGCCTCAAATACTTACTAACGATTCAGAAGGTTTTATTACTATCTCTAGAAAATTACAGCAATTAGGTTATACAGAGGTTAATTTGAATTTAGGGTGCCCTGCAGGAACAGTTGTCTCCAAAAATAGAGGATCAGGATTTCTTGCGAAACGAGAAGAACTTGATATGTTTTTAGAAGAAATATTTAAATTAGATGACATGAAAATTTCTATAAAAACTAGAATAGGAAAAGATAGTCCAGAAGAATTCTATGAGCTGATAAAAATTTATAATAAAT
Source organism: Clostridiaceae bacterium (assembly GCA_020832135.1). Taxonomy (GTDB): domain Bacteria; phylum Bacillota; class Clostridia; order Peptostreptococcales; family Natronincolaceae; genus JAFIFG01. The sequence goes on along the minus strand of JAFIFG010000005.1, from coordinate 5,584 downwards.
ATCCTCTAGAAGAATTAATTATCCATCCTAGAACTCGAAAAGATTTTTATGGAAATAAGCCTAATTTAGAGGTGTTTAAAGATGCATTATTATTAAGTACTAATCCTGTATGTTACAATGGAGATATTTTTACTGTTGAGACTCATAATAAATTAATTGAAACTTTTCCACAAGTAGATACAGTAATGTTAGGAAGAGGGATACTAGCTAATCCAGGGTTAATAAATGAGATTAAAAATAACATTTCTATAGATAAAAAAGTATTAAAAGATTTTCTTGATGAAATCTTAGATAACTATATAGAATTATTTAATGAAGAAAAAAATGCATTATTTAGAATGAAAGAACTATGGGGATATATGATTTACATATTTTCAGATAGTAAAAAATATGCTAAAAAAATAAAAAAGGCACAAAATTTAAGTGATTATAATCAAGCTGTGTTAAGTTTATTTGCGGAGCAGGAAATTATAAGAGGAGCTGGATTATTTAATAAAGTCTAATAAAAGTCGCATTTATGCGGCTTTTTTGATTTGATATGATCCCCTCCTACCTTGTATTCAATGCATTGTCCCATAAATAATACTAGCAATATAAACTTTTTCTTCTACTAACATAAGAACACTCTATAGAATCCATAAATTTTTTTCGCAATATATTGACAAACTATAGAAAACACATGTAAAATGTACTATTAACTACCACAGCAAAGGAGTACATACATATGACAAATAGAAATATCAAAATCGTAGTAACTGGAGATATCTGTATTAATTCGCTACAATGGATTACCTATCCTCAAAATACTGAAGGATTTAATTGGGAAACTCACTTGAATGTGCATAACATTTTAAAACCAGGCGAATCTTTACTGCTGTCAGAGCTTGTGGCCTTGTCAACAAATGCTTGTATTCTTGCTCCCAAATTACAAGATATCGAATTAACTGTATCACAGGTAAGAGAATTTCTTCGTTCTACAGCGGAGCTTAATCTTTTTCCAAAATATAATAATGTGACAAGCAAGGAGAAAGTATATCGAGTAAGTAGATTTCTTGGATTTACAGGACCATCATCTAACAGATCAAAACTGCTTCCTATAATCAATGACGATGAAAATGCTGATATAGTTATAATAGATGATGAAAACAACGGTTTTAATTTAAATATGGAATTTTGGCCATTAGCTATAAAATCTTCTGAAAAATCACCAATCGTCGTATATAAGCTTAATAATCCTAATGGTTCTAGTGAGCTTTGGAAACATCTAGAAGTTAATCATATCAAAAACACTATAGTGGTTATAAATAGTGACGATTTACGTTCGAAGGGGGTTAATATAAGTAAAAGTCTTTCTTGGGAAAAAACAGCACAGAATTTTCTTTGGCAAATTAATAATAATCCTAATCTTGCATTTCTTGCAAATTGCTGTCATCTTATCGTTCCCTTTGGTCTTGAAGGTGCTATTTATTATAAAAATGGCGGGGTAAAAGAATCACAGTTATATTTCTTGCCATATGAATTTGAGGGCGGCTTTGTTAGGGAGAATCAGGGTAAAATGTACGGACTTACATCCTGCTTTGTCGCTAGTCTAGCAGAAAGTATTGTCTCAGGATATGATAACAAGGAATCACTCACTGAATCAATTAGTAATGGTATACGTAAAGGTATTGTTTCAGCACAAAAATATTTTATTGAAGGTTTTGGAGAAAACATGGGGGAGTCTCTATTTCCTAACCCCTCTATTTTTATAGAGAATGAAAGTGATTTTATATACAAAGAACATGTGCAAGATGTAAAAATACCATATAGTATCCATGCTAATTGTCCTTCTTGCTGGTATATACTTAAAGATAAAAGTCCTACTAATTTAGCAGAAATAGCTTATGATATTGTTAAACATGGAGAAAGAAAAGTCCTTAACTTCATACCTATAGCAAAGTTTGGAAACTTAAAAACTGTTGATAGAATGGAAATAGAAAGCTATAGATCAATAAAAAACCTTATGTGGGAGTATATTTCTACTAAAAATACCGTTCGTCCACTTTCTATAGCTGTATTTGGAACCCCGGGCTCAGGAAAATCATTTGGAGTAACTGAAGTAGCTACTAGTATTGCTCCAAAATTAATAAAAAAACTAGATTTCAATTTATCTCAATTTCGTTCTCTATCAGATCTTATAAGTGCTTTTCATAAGGTAAGAGATTATTCCTTACAGGGAAGGATACCATTAGTATTTTTTGATGAGTTTGATTCAGCCTTTGAAGAGAAACTAGGATGGTTAAAATACTTCTTAGCACCTATGCAGGATGGAGTTTTTAGAGATGGTGAGACAACACACCCTATTGGAAAAGTTATTATGGTCTTTGCTGGTGGAACTAGTAGCACCTTTAAAGAATTTTGCGGAGAATATATTAAGGATGAAAAGGAAGAAAAGAAATTTTTATTAGAATTCAAAGGTGCTAAGGGACCTGATTTTGTAAGTCGATTGAGAGGTTATGTTAACATACTAGGTGTAAATCAAACTAAGTATAAATTAGATCAATTATTTATTATTAGAAGAGCGATGTTACTAAGAACGCTTATAGAACGGAAGGTACCCCATCTTATAAATGATAATGAAGAAGCTCAAATTGATAACGGTGTATTACGAGCATTATTGAAGGTTCCTAGATATAAACATGAATCAAGATCGATGGAGGCCATACTAGAGATGAGTATGCTAACACAAGCAAAGAAATGGGAACAATCGCATTTGCCTGCTAAAGAACACTTAAAACTACATGTAGATGCAGAACAGTTTTTGCGACATATGATGCATGATGCATTCTATAGTGAAAAAGTAGAAGGTCTTGCCATAGCAATTCATGAAAAATACAGGTCCATAAATGCAAATAAAAAAGATATAAATCCAGATTTTCTTCTTCCATGGCATGATCTAGATGAAGATCTTAAAGATAGTAGTCGTGATCAGGCAAAACATATTCCTGATGCTTTACTTCAAATAAACTATGAAATTACTTATGTTAAGAAAAAGCCTGAAATAAAAGAATTCACAGAGGATGAGTTAAGTACACTAGCAATATACGAACATACCCGATGGTGTTTACACAGAAAAGAAGCTGGTTGGAAATTTGCTGATAGCAAAAACCTTAAGGAAAAAACAGATCCATCTCTTGTAACATGGGATATGTTATCTGAGGAGAAAAAAAGCAAGGTATACGAAATGGTTAAAATCTGGCCAGAAATACTTGTAAATGCAAATTTTCATATAGAACAATTAAAATTTACATGTGATTGTGAATCCTTAGTTTAAAAGTATAACTCTGCATTGTAATTTGTTTACACTAAACTAAAATAATTGGGGAAGATATTAATAATGATTACAAAAGAAGAAATTGAAAAGAAAATTACTAAATACCCCATATTGGAATATGCGTTTTTTGATACATCTGAACTAAGCTTTGACGCAAATGTTCGGACTATATGTGGAAATAAATGTCCACAATATGGAAAATCATGGTCTTGCCCACCTGCAGTTGGAACATTGGATGAATGCAAGGCAAGGTGTACAAAATATAAAAATGCTTTTATCTTCAGCACTATATCTGAGGTGAATGATATCTATAATATGGATGAAATGTTATCAGCTAGAGATGAACATATCCAGATAGTAAATAAAATAAATAATAATATTTTTAATAAATACGAAGATGTGCTTATTCTTACTGCAGAGTCATGTTCCATATGTCAAAATTGTTCATATCCAAGTGAACTTTGCAAATATCCTGAAAAAATGTATCCATGTATTGAAAGCCAAACAATACTTGTCACGGAAATATGTGAAAATCATAAAATATCATTTTTCAATGGATCCAATACAGTGACATGGTTTTGTTTAATATTATATTCATAAGCGTTAACTTAAGCTATATTCTGAAAATTGTTTTGGAGCAAAAAGTACTCCTGTAAAATTTCCAACGTTGTTTTTCGTTGACGTTTATCATGTAAGCTTTTTTTACACATTCTCTTTAGAAGACTTGCAAGAGAATAAACATTTGATATTGTTAACTGAAGTTTAATGGCTATATTGCTGGCATGTATTGCAAAAATCTTTGCAAACCGCAATATGCTTAAGCACTTTGAAAAGTGTTGGGTTGACGGCAAATATAAAAAATTATATAACGTCAAAAGGGCAACTGCTGCTATTAGGCGACCATAGATTAGACATTCTAGTTGATATTTTCCACTAGAGCCTATTTTGTCTATATTAAGATAGCTCTTTAGTGCCTTAAACACAAGCTCTATCTGTCACATTGCCCTGTATAAATCACATGCAGCTTCAGCAGATAATTGTTCTTTTGTAGTATTTGTAATAACAATATTCCATGCTAATAACTCAGTTTCTTTATCACTAAGTTGTTTTCCTTTTGCTTTAGCTTTTTGATTAGCTTTACGCCTACGCTGATTTACTACTTTTTCTGGTAAACGAACAGCCACTAGGCGACACTTTAGCTGTTTTTTATAGGATATTCCTAAAAAAATTTCCGTATCAACAACAGCGCCTTTTAACAAATCTGTAACATCTGCTTTTGTTAATTGTTCTGCTTTTTCTACGTAAACAACGGAGTTTTTCTTAATTCTGCTAAGGTAGTAACTACCTTTATCTGATAGGTTTTGAAAAAAAGTTTTATCAAAGTAACCAAGATCTGTAATGAGTAATTCGCCTTTATCAACTAATGAAAGCAAATCATCAGTATAGGTAGTATCAGCCCCTGGAGCCTTTGTTAATTCAATACTTGAAAATCCTGAAGAGATTAAGCTATACACCCCTTGAATTTTCAAAGAAGATTTAGCATTGCGCCCACCCAAACCAGGATATATATCAACCAATTTATCTGGCAGAGTAACCTTTGTGCTGTCACATACTTTTACGTCTTTAAATTGAGTAAGAATAGCAGCTGTCTTTACAGGAATAACTTTATTCATAGCTTGCTGCATGATGTACTTAAATACTTCCTGTAAAAGTAACGAAGATTTTTCTAATCTTTTGTGAATGGCTTCTTTGGAAATTGTTAAATCTCCCTGAAAATCTTCACATTTAGATGCTATCTGACTCAGGGAGGGGTGAGGTATATTTAATAAACCTAATGTAAAAACCTTTAGAATCGTACTAGGCAACACACCCTTTTTACGCTTGAGAAAACCTGTTTTCAAAGCAATTTCCATAATTTTATGGTTATCAAACAACCGAATAAATTGTATAATAAGTGATGAAGATATCTTCATGGGAATCTCTCCTTTGTGATTTGGTCGTCACTTTGAGATTCCCATTTTTTATGTTTTTTTGCAAATGTAATTTTTACCTTGGAATAACATGGGTTAGGTTAACGCCTATGATTAATTAATCATAAGCGTTAACTTAAGCTATATTTTGGAAATTGTTTTGGAGCAAAAAGTACTCCTGTAAAATTTCCAGTGTTGTTTTTCGTTGACGTTTATCATGTAAGCTTTTTTTACACATTCTCTTTAGAAGACTTGCAAGAGAATAAACATTTGATATTGTTAACTGAAGTTTAATGGCTAT
>JAFIFG010000116.1 GCA_020832135.1 Clostridiaceae bacterium | reverse complement strand
TCTTCTTCATAAGGACTCTTTTCTTCATTAGGATATCCAATAGCAATAATGGATTCTACCCTCCTGGTTTCAGGAATACTCAAAACTTCTCTAACATAATCCTCAGCTAAAACCCCTGGTTTATGGTTTCTTTCTCGGATTTGTACCCAACAAGAACCTAACCCGATAGACTCTGCCATGATTTGAATAATCACAGATGCAATAGAGGTGTCCTCTATCCATACATCGTTTTTCCCTTCATCACCTAATACAACTATAGCCAAAGGTGCATTTTTTATAAATACTGAGCCGTGTTCCTTAGCTGTAGCTAGTTTTTCAATAACTTGTTCATCCGTTATCACTACAAATTCCCATGGTCTAATCCCTTTTGATGATGGAGATAAAAGTGCAGATTTTACTAATAAATCTATCTTTTCTTTTTCTATTTTTTGGGATTTGAATTTTCTAATGCTTCTTCTTTTTTTTAGTAATTCTAACATAAGTAAATCTCCCCTTTTTTCTTTTTATTAAACAAAATTCTTTATATAGGTATACATCTCCTTCTTTTTTATAGAGAAGTATATTTAAATAAATTTTGTGCCATTCATAATTAACTGAAAATCTGCCTCTAAAAAATCGGCGGCTTTTTTACATAAAAGCATTCTAGTTAAAAAGATTTCAAAATACTCCATTAAGGAGGAAATTTTAGTATCTATGGTTAAATCTAATGAAATAGATCTATTTTCCTCAACAACTATTAGCTGTGATTTCTCTACAGCATAATTTACTCTATCATGTATATCAAAGGTGGCGAAGTCATCGTTTCTCACTCTACTGCGACGAACATCGCTTTTATCTGCCAAAATCAAAGCTGCAGAAATATTACTAATTGGAGCTCCTGTTCCTTCATCATGGTTACCAATAGCAGCGACTATTAAAGCTATTTCCTCTGGATCCATTCCCAACCTTGTTAATATATTAAAGGTTAACACTGCTCCGGTTTGAGCATGTTCTACTCTATTTATCATATTACCAAGATCGTGCATCAAGGCGGCTATTTTTACTAACTCCACTTCCCGATCCTCACATCCCAGCTTAAACAAAATGTCCCCCGCTATTTCTGCAGTTTTTACCACGTGTCCCAATTCATGCTTTGTAAACCCTAATACACTTAAAAGTGCATCGCCTTTTTCTATATAGGTCCTGACTTCTCTATTATTTTTTATATCTTCGTAGGTAATTCTATTCATGATTTACACCTCCTATTGTTCATCTTATATTATACCCTTAAAACTTTTATACCCCTTAGTATAGCCAATATAACCTAGTAAGATGAGATTTGATTCAGGGTTTTAAAAAGAACTATATATGATAAAATAATGAGATAAACTAATTACACAAATCTCAAGGAGGAAAACTAATGAACTGGAAATTGAAAAGATTTAACGAGTTAAAATTAGAGGAATTATATAAGATTTTACAAGAACGAATAAATGTGTTTGTAGTAGAGCAAAATTGTCCATATCCTGAATGTGATGCTAAGGATTACAGTGCAATTCACCTTTTTGCAGAGGAGGATGAAAATGTTGTTGCCTATTTAAGAATTCTTCCACCAGAAATATCCTATAAAGAAGCATCCATTGGCAGAGTTTTAGTAAATAACCAGCACCGTCGTAAAGATTTAGGTTCGGACTTAATGAAAAAAGCAATAGATTATATGCACAAGGAATGGAATGAAGATACTATTAGAATTTCTGCCCAAGAATACCTACTGGATTTTTATGGAGATTTAGGCTTTAAATCTGTTTCTGAAACTTACTTAGAAGATGGCATTCCTCACGTAGAAATGCTATATGTAGGAAAGTAGTAGCCCACAGGCAAATTATTTGCTATTCTTTTTCCATTAATATTTTAACAAAATCCACATCCGCTGGGGCAAATTGGTATCGATGTAAATTCTGAGACTCTACCCACTCCACCTTGTCATGATCCTTTAGCTTCAGCTTTCCATCCACCACCTTAGCCATATAGGCTATTAACTTTATTTTTTTATCTCCGTAGTCGTGAATATTCGTAGCAAAATAATTAAGAATTTCTATCGTAAGATTCATCTCCTCCATAATCTCCCGTTTCAGACTTTCCTCCGGTGTCTCTCTCTCTTCGATTTTGCCACCAGGGAATTCCCATAGACCTGACAAGGGTTTCCCTGTCTTTTTTCTTGCAATCATTATTTCCTTGTTCTCATTTATAAGAATAGCTGCCACTACTTCAATCATGGTTTTCTCCTTTTTCTATTAGTAATACCCTTTTATACTATAGTAAATTACATATTTTTTTGATAAAATGAGACTTAATTTATAGTAATACAGTAAAGGAGAGATTTATTGTGATTGAAATCAAAGGAAAATACAATACTGCTAAAGTATTTACTAATAATATAGAAAAAGAAGCAGCTGTGCAGATTGAGGAACTATGTGATCAAGCATTTGTAAAGGATAGTACTATAAGGGTGATGCCTGATATGCATGCTGGAAAGGGATGTACTATAGGTACTACTATGACTGTTGGAAATAAAATTGTACCTAATTTAGTAGGTGTGGACATTGGTTGTGGACTTGAGTTAGTAAAAATCAAAGAAAAAACTATTAATCTGCAGAGGTTAGATGAAGCCATCTATAAATTAATTCCCTCAGGGTTTCATATAAAAAAAAACATCCATCCCTATGCTTCTCATGTGGATTTTGACAGTTTAAAGTGTAAAAGTCAGGTTGACATCAATAGAGGAAAACTAAGTATAGGCACCTTAGGGGGAGGCAACCATTTTATTGAAGTCAATAAGGATGAAGAGGAAAATCTTTATATCGTTGTTCATTCCGGCAGTAGAAATCTAGGTAATCAAGTGGCTACACTTTACCAGCAGAAAGCATATAAGCAATTGATGAATAAAGGCATTAAAGATATTAATAAAAACTTAGCCTATTTGGAGGGTGACAGTTTTAAGGATTATCTTCATGATATGCATATTCTACAACAATATGCAGTCTACAACAGGAAGGCTATCTTAGATGAAGTTCTAAATCACATGGGGGTAATGGTAGAGGAAAAAATCACAACCATTCATAACTATATTGATTTGAAGGATATGATTTTAAGGAAGGGTGCTATTTCTGCTAAAAAGGGAGAGAAAGTTATTATCCCTATGAATATGAGAGATGGCAGCTTGATTTGTGTAGGCAAGGGCAATCCTGACTGGAACTACTCTGCCCCCCATGGAGCCGGCCGTTTAATGAGTAGGACAAAGGCTAAGGAGATTATTTCTCTTTCAGAGTTTGAAGCCTCCATGAAAGGTATTTATAGCACCTCTATAAAAAAATCCACTATTGATGAAGCTGCTATGGCCTATAAACCTATGGAGGAAATAATAGAAAACACCCGAGACACAGTAGATATTCTTCATACTATAAAGCCTATATATAATTTTAAAGCTTAAAATCTTAACCTATAGAGAAGGCCACCTTAAATTACTAAAGGTGGCTTTCCCTATACAGATAAGCTTTTCTTGGTATTATTGCACTCGTTGGTTTGCATTACTATAAGCTGTTGTTGTATCTTCTGACTTTAATATCTTTCTCATAATATTAACCAATAGATATACAATTGGGGTATCGAATATTGCAATGATTAATTTTATAGCATATTGCCCCATAATCATAGCTCCTATAGGTGCTCCTGTACCCCCAAAGGCAATCACAATAAATATACTTGTATCTATGATTTGAGATGCAGCAGTAGATAAATTGTTTCTGATCCATAGATGCTTGCCCTTGGTTTTATCCTTCCAAAAATGAAATGCCCATAAATCATGGTATTGACTAACAAAATAAGCCAACAAACTAGCAATTACAATTCTAAAGTTACTTCCTAAAATAATTTCATACTCTCCTTGATGCTGCCAAAACGGAGAAGATGGCAGAGAAATTGCCAATTGTATCATTAGGGCTGATAATAAGCTTATGAAAATACCTGTATTAATAACGAATTTAGTCCTCTCTTTTCCCCATATTTCTGCTAGGGTATCTGATATTGCAAAGGTTAATGCATAACAGATTACAGCTGCTGGAGCAATGAAGCTACCAAAGGAAACTGTCTTAACGGCAATAATATTACTCACTACCAAAAGGGATATGAAGGTTGCACTTAACAATAAAAACATTTTTTCTTCTTTTTTAAACTGATCCATACTTACTCCTCCTCTTTTTTTACTTTCTTTTCACCATAATAACAGCACCCAATAGCACCGTTTAACTGTGGTTCTTCTATAGCAATAATTTCATCATAGTCTTTAGCTAAATAGTGCCTGAAGGCTGTATTGCTGGCTACACCACCGCTTATAATCAATTTTTTGCCTTTAAACTGATTTAATAAACTATGAAGTCTTTTATATAAAGAATAATTGACACTGGCACATAATTGGTTTAAGGGAACTCCTTCAGCTATTTTCCCTATTAATTCCGATTCTGAAAACACTGCACATGTAGAGTTTAATGGAATTGGATCTTTATGGTGTTTAAAAAGTTCATCAACGGATATTTCTAAAACATTTGCCATGTTTTCAAGGTATCTACCACAGGAAGCAGCACATTTATCATTCAAGTCTAAATCCGTAGCGATTCCTTTTTCCACCTTTACAATCTTAATGTCCTGTCCCCCAACATCTAATAATATAAAATCCTTAAGCTTAGATTGATAGAGTGCACCATAGACATGGGCTTTTATTTCATTGATGGGTTCAAATTCCTCTAAGTTAATGTTATTTCTACCATAGCCTGTGGATACAGCCTTATCGATATGATCAATACCTAGCTTTTCTAAATCCACCACTACTTTACCATTAAAGCTACAATAATCTCTATAAAAGCTCATGGTGCTTACCTTCATTTTTTTTACAAGCTTACCCTCTTCTGTAAGAGCAATTTTCACTTCTCTACTTCCTAAATCAATGCCCAATATTCTCATGATGATAGCTCCTTTGCATCCAATAACATATCTAGAAAGGCTTCAATCCTTATTTTTGTTCTGGCATCCAATTGGTTTAACTTGTCTCCTTCAATATTTAAGATGGGAATATCTATTTCTTTCTTTATAATAATATCCTCCACAGCTCTGTAGCAGAAGGCTTGTGTATAGTGAATAAGTGCATCTAATTTTCGTTCTTTTATTTGTTTTTTTATGTCCAAAAGTCTAAAATCCACATCATAGGGGTAGGTGTAATCCCAATACTGATGATAAATGTTCTTCGCCTCTATAGCTCTTGGGAATGCGAATTCCCTCTGGACTTCGTTATATACAAAACTTGCATCAAATCCTTCAACATAGCTATATAAATCAGCCGTCATAGGAGGAACACCTATATAGCCTAGCCTTAATTTTTTATTTATAGGTTTTCTAACCTCAGCTTTTCTTAAGAATCCTCCAAGTTCTTTTTCATATAAAGCATCATCACCGTTGAAATCACTTAAACTTACTTGATATAGATGATTTTCAAAACCTGTTATCTTTCCTTCCTTATAGGTTAACTCATCTAAATACTTGACTCGACTTCGAATGGTATTTAACCGATTTCTAACCTCTTCTACTTCCTCTACCTTTACTTGAAATAGCTTTATGAATTTCTCAATTTCTAATTTAACTGCTTCTTTACTGTGATCATGGGGAAAGGAGAAAGGATGTATTTCTATACCCTTCCTTTTCAATACCTCCACCAATGCTTTTGTATTGGAGCAATCGCCACCCATCACCCCTACTATTTCAGGGATATTATTTTCTATGCAGGCTCCATAGATTCCCTTAATCCATCCACATAGACTTTTAGGAAATCCATCTTTTTCAGCGATATCTATATAATTCAAATAATTTTCTGAAGTAATAAATAAGTTGTTCAAATCTACAGGTGTATATCCTGCAGCAATAATTACCTCTACTGGAACAGTAGTGGTTAAGCCTATTTTCTTCATGATTGTTCCTCCAATAGTTTAATTTCACAAAAAAAGAGCATAGCTGCTCCATAAACAAAAACTACCTTCACTAAGACGGTAGTTGGTCCTAGTTTTGTTTATAGACAGGATGGATTACGAACTGTCTTCTTTATTCTATATAGTTAAGTTGTTATAGATAATTTTATGATTACCTATACTATTTTATCAATAAACCTATAAAAGTCAATGTTATTTTAAGGGACTTGTGTTTCATTTGTCATCATGTCACCTTGGCAATAGGGACAAATTATGTTAGAATAGTATTTATAAAAACTGCATAGACCTCTTCTAACGGAAAAGGGAGTAGCTGTAGTATTACTACGGATAGAGTCAACATGCTGACCTTATGGGTCTGGTTCTATTCACTTTAGAAGATTCTAAAGGAGCGAGACTTTTGCGTTTAATAAACTAGTAATATATTTTTTTGCTGGTTATATTAAACATAAAAGTTTCGTTTTTTTATGGACTAATATAGGAGAAGGGAGCTTTTTTATGACATACGAATTAATTCAAGCATTTTTCTTTATTATTATGGCGGAAATGGGAGATAAAACACAAATGCTGGCAATGGCCTTTGCCACAAAGTACTCTTTAAGGAAGGTGCTTTTGGGGGTTTTATTAGGCTCTGCTTTAAACCATGGGTTAGCTGCCGTACTAGGTAGTTATCTAACTTATTTCATTCCTATTAGTACTATCCAGCTGTTGGCGGCCTGTGCCTTTATTGGCTTTGGTATTTGGTCTCTAAAAATCGATGATGAAGAGGAAGATGGTCCAAGCTATAGGTTCGGTCCTGTTTTAACGGTTGCTGCGGCATTTTTTATGGGAGAGATGGGAGATAAAACACAACTAACTGTTATTACCCTATCCAGTCAAGCTAATTACCCTCTGTTTATATTAATTGGAACAGTAGCCGGCATGATTGTCACCAGTGCTTTAGGAGTTTTTGTGGGTAGTAAATTAGGTAGGAAAATCCCTGAAGTGGGACTAAAATTAATTTCTTCTTTCGTGTTCATTATGTTTGGTCTTGTAGGCCTTAGAGAAACCGTTCCAGTGGAGTACACGACACTACCAATGGTAACAGGATTTTTAGTTGCTCTTATAGGGATCATTCTATGGATGCTACGTAACATCCTAAATCGACCTACTCTAGAGGATACACCCTATAAAAGAGCGGCATCTGAGTTATATTTAAACACACAGAGAGTCCAAGAGGCATTATTGAAGGTATATCAGGAAAATACGGCATGCTCCGGATGTGATAGAAACCAATGCACTATGCTATGTTTAAATGATCGTTTAGCAGAAGCCCAGAGAAAAGAAAAGTTTATTATAGAGAGAGAATGGGACATTCCTTTATGTAAAGATAAGCTTTGTGACTCTACTAATGTTAAAGAAAGCCTGATAGAAACCATAAACACTTGCTTAGAATGTCCCGCCCATGAAAAGAACTGTGTAGGTAACCAAACAAGAAAAACCTTAGAAAAACTCTACTTCGGTAAATCCATTCCCTTCAATGGTAATCGGCAGGAATATTATGCACATATTAAAAAAATCGACCCTCAATTTTGGGGTTAATTAGAATATAACGGCTCCCATAATTTTGGCTAGTTTCTGTAGACAAAGTTATGGGATCCTTTATTATATGGAGATGTTAAAGTTTTCAATGGTTTCCATTGGAATATTTACTGGAAATATTTCTACTCTTCTTCTATTAAAATTGTATCTACTCAAATAGGCTTTTCCATTAGGATACACATAAATAAAATCTATTAGTTCTCCTTGGGCTTCTAAATCTCTTTTAGTACCTTCATAGGCTACATAGATAGAATAATATTGGCCATATACTCTTTTCATTTTCGAATAATTTAAACTGTTAATATACCTTAAGTTGTCAATATTCCCCTGCTGCAATTCTTGCCAGAGGGGTGTGATTAAAGCTTCATCCGTATTTTCCTCCATAATCTCAGTCCTTTTATGAGGAAACATTCCTGTAGGCTCCGGCTCCTGTCTTTCCTCCACCAAGGATACTGTAACGCTCTTAGGTAAAATTAAGCTCTCCGTCTCTAATGTATATGGAGGTGTATAATGTTGGTAATAGAGCAGCGAAGCCGAAATCAAGATATACACAAGCCTTTTTACTTTCTTCCATAACTTTCCCTTAGTTTCCTCTTGCTCTTGCTCTTGTTCTTCTTGTTGTTCTTCCTCCGCTTCTATAGCTTCTTCGTTATACTCATCCTGATTAGTAGATTGTTGGATTTTTTCCACCACTGCTAATAACACGAAAGAAAGTAATAGTACCCAATAGCTCCAATATAATTCATAGATTAACGATATAAAAATAATATAGAAGGCTTGTATTGCAACTGCTACCAATAATATTCTTACTCCCAACAATACCTTTTCCTGTAGTGTAATGTGACGTTTCTTGCTGTTCTCCCACATATCTACACTTGGTTTAATAATAAAACCCAACCCACAGGCGATATAGAAAAACACAAGCATTCCACTGTTAAAATGTTCACCTGCAAGCATAAATAAAGTTAATACACCGAAAAAAACAGCAATGATCAATATAATGGTAGATATGCTAGTTTTCTCTTCCATAGTCAAAAACCCCTTTGTTGTTTTACTAAATGTGCATAAAAGTAACCAAATCTATTATAACTATAACATATTTATTTTCTTGTGATAATTATTGATTTTTAAAAATACTATCTATCGCAGGGAGTAAATATCCGAGAATTCCACACGAATTCTTTCTACATTTGTTTCTATAGTACAAACAACTCTAAACCTTTCAAAAGTAACATCCAACTTATCCTATGGAATTCCAATGCCTTATCCTTCACTGAAATTACAATACCGTCTTGTGTTTTATTTATTTCAACGGTTATATTACCTTCTTCGGTAAATTTTATTGTTAAATTACTTAAAATCACAAAAAACCTGAGGTTCATAGTGTACAATAGGCTACACTATTCCTCAGGTTTTTCAAGTACAGAAACTTCATTACAATATTGACATTTTTCTATTTTTTCCTTATAATCAGGAGTATTTTTTAGTTTCTTTAATATTTGAGCAGTATATCTAGCATCATTTAATGCCTTATGAAATGGATGTTCAATATTTATATCAAAAGTCTCAACGGCATTCTTTAAGCCAATTTGATGTCCTTTAGGTAGTTCAAAATGATTCATACACATCTTTTGTATATCGCAGCACTTTTCAATCCAATGAGTATTCAATTTGAAAAATTTGCAATTTCTTTTTAATTCATTAATATCGTCCTTCCCCCAAGAACACAGTATGAAATCTTCTTCTCCAATCCAATCTTTAAACATCCTAACGGCCTCTTCTAAATGAATTCCACCAGCTAAATTTTCCTTGGTTATTTGAGTTTTCTTTCTTACCTTTGGGTGAAGTTTTTTATACAATTGAGGCTTTATAAAAATTTCGAAGGTATTCTCCACTTCCATTTTTTCATTTGTTTTCACTGCGCCTATTTCAATGATTTCTTGGGGGCATAAGGGATTACTATCACCCTTCATCAATTGTTTTGTTTGTTTATTAATTTTAAAAGCACTATTAAATTCTAAATCAAATATAATATATTTCATCTACTGTACTCCTCTGCGATTTTACTATTTTCTTTTCTTCTATTATCTTTTAAATCTTTATGAAATTTTATTCTAGTATTATTTTGTCAATAAGGTTATTCTTTAAATGATCTTCAAAAAAGAAAATACCAAAATCAAAAAATCTTTTGGTATAACTGGTGCGGATGATGGGACTTGAACCCATACGAGCATTGCTCATAGCCCCCTCAAGACTACGTGTCTGCCATTCCACCACATCCGCAAGCTGTTTAAATTTTAAGCGATACTCAAAACATTATAATATGTTTTATGAATCATGTCAAGGTACTACTAATTTTGTAAATATTCTTCTTATTTTGATAGGTATAGAATAAGGAGCTACATTCAACTCGTAGCTCCCAATTTTATATTACTCTTCAATTATTTCATAATTTATAAACCAGCTCTCTATTCCATTAAATAAATTATAATGATTTGGTTTGAATTCTCCCTTAATCTCATCTCTTACTGCAATAGCACCATTACTAAAGAACAAGCTTATATAGGGTAGCTCTTCAGCTATGTGCTGTTGTAGTTCACTGTACCTTGCTTGTTTTGCCTCATGATTTGGTGCTCTAAAGGCATCTACTAATAATTGATCCATTGTCTCGTCAGCATAATTTATAAAGTTCGTTCTATCTCTTTGAGAGGAATGAAAGGCAAAGGATAAATCAGGGATATAGGATAGATCCCAACCGCCTAACAGGATATCAAAATTCCCTGCCTCTACAGCTTCATTAAATGCTTCCCATCCCAGTAATTGAACTTCTATTTCTATTCCTATTTCTGCTAATGCTTCTTGAAGGAAGTAGGCTGTTTTTTCCCTTAAGATATTTTCTTCATTTGCAATCAACCTGAATTTTAATGGGGTACCATTCTCTGTTGCTCTTATACTACTGGCTTCATTCATAGCGTAATTAGCCGTATCCAAAAGATTATTGGCTTCCTCTAGACTATAGCCATAGATTTGACTTCCTTCATCATAGATACTAGATAATGGATATATTGGGACATCCACCACTGTAGCATGTCTTAGATAAATATTGCTTATAAGTCTATGTCTATCAATAGCATATGCCATAGCCCGTCTTACATTTACATCCTGTAGAATAGGGTTTTTGAAGTTCACTCCTAGAAATTCATAGCTATTAGATACATATTCGTATACTTTTACAGTATTATCTTTTGTATATTTTCCCCAATCAATAGATGTAGGCTGTGCAAAGTCAATCTCATGACTTTCGAATATTGAAAGTTGAGCTTCAGAATCAGGTACAATTTCAACCTCTACTTTTTCTATATAGGGCTTTTGTCCCCAGTAATTGTCATTTCTAACCAAGCTTATATTTCTCATGGCTTCATATACTTCTAGCTTAAAGGCCCCAGTTCCTACCATTGGAAACTCGTCAGTATTTATTTTCTCTATATCTCTACCTTCAAAAATATGTTTAGGTAAAATAGGGAAACTCATTACTTCCAAACCACTGCTAAAGGGTCTGGTGAAAGTAATGTTTAAAACTCCCTCCTCTATTTCTCTAGCATCACTAATTTGTCCAACACTAGTCCTAAAAATAGAGGGGTGATTTGCTTCTCTTATGTTCCCTTTAATAAGGTCTATTGTAAAAATAACATCCTCAGCACTGAAGGCTTCCCCATCATGCCATGCTACATCATCACGTAAATAAAAACGAATACTTTGTCCATCATCTGCCACATCCCAGTCTTTCGCCAACTGAGGTGCTATATCCATATTTTCATCAAATGTAACCAATCCATCATAAATTAAATGATGTAGTTGAAATAAACTATGATTGCTATTGAAAATTGGGTTTAAAGTAGTAAATCTTGTTACTGCTAAATTTAAAGTCCCTCCTTCAAGAGCTTGATAGTTTTCAATAGTCTCCTCTTCCGCTCCCTCCTGCACGCCATCAGTAGGGTTTTCAGCATCACAGGCGGTAATCAATAGTGCTGTAAGTAATACTAATATTATGCTGAGGTACTTGCTTCGTCTTAACACAGTTTTATGTCCTCCTTTGTTTTCATTGCTTTTTATGATAACAGCTTTCATAACTTCTATTATAATATATTTAAGCCCCACTTTAAACCTAAAAGTATCTTCCATTTTCATCCCAATAAAAAATAAGGCTTTTTACACCTTATTTATAGATTCTTTTATATATTTCATAATCCCTCATTACCTTCTGTGAATAGATTCTAGTTTCTCCAAAGGGAATGACGTCTAGTGTTTCTCCGTCTTGACTATATTCAGGATTTTGAAGCCATTTGCTCACATTACCATTTCCTGCATTATAGGCTGCTATAATAAGCTGCAACCTATCATCAAACTCTCTATGGAGTATATTTAGATACCAAGCACCTATTCTAATGTTTAAATCAGGGTCATAGAGCATATCTTCTCTGTAATCTTCAATATTTAATTTCTCTGCTGCCCATCCACCTGTAATGGGAGCTATTTGCATTAAACCTTTAGCATCCCTTCTAGATATAGCATTGGGGTTGAATTTACTTTCATTTCGCATAATAGATACCATTAGGTATGGATCTACATTATATTCCTCAGCATAGGTTTCGATAATATCCCTATAGTGAAAAGGATAAACCACCCTAAGTAGCCAATTAATATTTTGAAGGGCTAAAAAGACTACACTAATGATGAAAATAACTATAAAGATGCGAACGAATCTTTTAGACACAAATATAAACAACGATCATCCCTCCAAAACTTTTAATTTAATGAATTATCTCCCACAGCCTTATAACTTGTTGTTCCAGTTCCTCTATACTGCCGCTATTATCTATCACTTGGTGAGCATAGGATATTTTTTCTTCTTGAGACATTTGAGAATCCAATCTACCTTTTATTTCTTCATGGGTAAGATGGTCTCTGTCTATTAATCTTTGTATCTGCTTTTCCTTTGGTAGTGTAACTAACCAAATTTCGTCTACCACATTCTTCAAATCAGTTTCTATTAATAATGGAGCATCTATTATTATAGCATTATTCTTTTCACTTTGTTTATAATTATTAATTTGATTTTGGATTTCTTGTGAAATTCTTGGATGTGTTATGGCATTCAATTTTTTAAGCTGAGAGGGATTGCTAAATACAATCTCTCCAAGCTTCTTCCTATTTAATTCTCCATTATCCAAAAGTATGTCTTTACCAAAATAATCTATAATCTCCTTTAAAGCGGGAGTTTCTTTCTCAACTATTTGCCGAGCTACTTGATCAGCATCTATAATAACTGCCCCTAAATTTTTTAATATTTTACTGACCGTACTTTTTCCAGTGGCTATGCCTCCAGTTAAACCTATAACCCTCATACTTCCCGTCTCCTTACTTTGTATCATACCAATTATCTCCGTACTGTAGATCTACTTTTAGTGGTACTTTTAAGTCCATCGCCGACTCCATAGATTCCTTAACAATGGTAGACACCTTTTCTACTTCTTCTTCAACTACTTCCACAATCAATTCATCGTGTACTTGTAGAATTAATTGTGCCTTTAGGTTTTCTTCTTTAAGTCTGTTGTATACCTTCACCATAGCTACCTTTATAATATCAGCAGCACTACCCTGTATAGGTGTATTCATGGCCATTCTCTCTCCAAAGGATCTAACATTAAAGTTCCGCGCATGAATTTCTGGTAGGTATCTTCTACGATTTAGCATCGTCACCACATAGCCCTTTTCTTTGGCATCCTTAATGGCTCTATCCATATATGCCTTTACAGAGGCATATTTTTCAAGATAGTTATCTATATATTGCTTTGCCTTATACCTGGATATATTTAGATTTTCCCCTAGCCCAAAATCACTTATGCCATAAACAATGCCAAAGTTTACCGCCTTAGCACTACTTCTCAAGGCATCTGTCACCTCTTCAATTGGCACGTCAAATATTTCAGAGGCTGTTCTTGTATGTACATCTTCATCATTTAAAAAGGACTCCAAAAGGTTTTTATCCTCTGATATATGGGCTAATACCCTTAGTTCTATTTGAGAATAATCGGCATCTACAAACTTATGATTTTCTTCTGCTGTAAAGACCTTTCTCAACTGTCTTCCCATTTCCAATTTTATAGGTATATTTTGTAAATTTGGTTCTGTGCTGGAGATTCTTCCTGTAGTTGTTACTGTTTGATTAAAATGAGAATGAATTCTATCGGTAACAGGGTTGATAATATTTAGCAGGCCATCTATGTAGGTGCTTTTTAGCTTTGTCACCTGCCTGTATTCCAAAATTTTCGGTATAACATCATGTTCTTCATGCAGCTTCTCCAGTACCTCCACATTAGTGGAATACCCTGTTTTGGTCTTTTTTATAGGTGGAAGTCCCAATTTATCAAACAGTACCTCCCCCAACTGTTTTGGGGAGTTTATATTAAATTCTGTTCCAGCTAAATTATAAATTTCTCCCGTAAGAAGATCTACCTTATCTTTAAATTCTATTTTAAGTTTCTCTAACATATGCTTATCGACTTTAATTCCTCTAAATTCCATGGAAGCTAACACTTGTGTTAAGGGTAGTTCTACTTCATTATATAATTCTTCTAACTCTAATTCCTGTAGCTTTTCTTTGATTGTAGTGGCCAGTCTAGAGATTACATGTACCTGTTGAGTCAAATAATGCTTTAATTTTTCGTGAGGTATATCTATATTCTCTAATTTGCTTTTTCCCTTACCCTTTACTTCTTCCTCATCTAAAAGGTTTTCACCAAAATAGTGGCCCCCCACTTCTTTAATGCTATAATTACTTTTAGCAGGGTCAATTAAATATTCTCCAATCATAGTGTCAAAGGCTATATTTTTCATCTCTATATTGTAACCATAAAAACAAACTATTTCCTTTTTTATATTATGGCTAATTTTCTCTATTGCCTCATCTTCCAGTACTTCCTTTAGTCCCTCTATTACTTCTTCCCCTTTAAAATCCTTTAGCTCTATGTAATATAATTGATCTTCATTAGTTGCTATAGCTATGGCAATGAACTTGTCGGTTACGATGTTCTTTTCCTCCGTCATGGATTTAAGTATCATCTTTTTGCTGGCCTTAATATCCTGTAGCATCTTTTCTAATGTCTCTATATCCTTTACCTCAACTACATCAAGCTCCCTATCTCTAGATGTTTCATCACCACTATCAGATGCTATAATTTTATTTACTAAGGTATTGAATTCAAATTTCTTAAAAATTTCCAGTACCTTTGTTTTGTCTATTTCTTTTTTTGCTAGGTTTTCAATGTTGATTTCTACAGGCACATCCACTACAATAGTGGCTAATCTTTTACTTAGGATGGCCTGTTCTACATTTGCCTCTACCTTTTCTCTAAGCTTTGCTGCAGAAATCTCATGAGTATTTTGTACTAAGTTCTCCACAGAGCCAAATTGTTTTAATAATTTAGTTGCAGTTTTTTCACCTACACCTGGGATACCCGGTATATTATCAGACTTATCCCCCATTAACCCCTTCAAATCTATAAACTGCAGAGGAGTCACCTCAAAATCTTTTTCTACTCTCTTATCATCATATATTTCTAAGTTAGATATACCTTTTTTGGTAATCAATATCTTGGTATCCTGAGAGGCCAATTGTAGTGCATCTTTATCTCCCGTTACAATTAAGCTTTCCATACCCTGGCCTTCACAATACTTTGATAAGGTACCTATTAAATCATCGGCTTCAAAGCCTTCTATTTCAATTCTATAAATACCTAAAGCATCTAGTACCTCCTTCAAAGGTTCCATTTGCTCCCTAAGCTCTGGAGGCATTTTTTTTCTTCCTGCCTTATATTCTGTGTATTCCTTATGTCTAAATGTAGGAGCCTTTAGATCAAATGCCACACCTATATAACGGGGATGATAATCCTCCATTACTTTAAAAAGCATCGTCATAAATCCATATATAGCATTGGTATGTTGTCCTTCCTTTGTGGTAAGTGGTGGAAGTGCATAAAAAGCTCTATTCACTAAACTATTTCCATCTATAATAACAATACGATCTTTTTCCATCTCTAATCTTCCTCTCCTGCGGTTTTAATCAATATTTTAACATGTATTCCCAATATAGTAAAATTCATTATTTGTTTACCGTATACTGATGGCTACTTACATAATAGTATTTACAGCAAAATAAAAAAGATGAGTATCTTAAACTCATCTTTTAAACCAACCTCTCTTATATACATAGTATCCTATAGGTCCTCCTATAAAGGTTACCAAAATCAACCACGGTAACAGAAAGAACATGGATATAAATACTTTTTCAAATCCTCTAACCATATTATTGATAGAAACTACAAAATTATTTTTCGCCCTATCCCAAAGACCTTCTTGAATGCTCTGAATGTGTAGTCCTTTATCCTTTACTTGTGTAATCCGAAGGTCAATCGTAGACATCGACACTAATTGATCAAAATTTTGAAGTCTTCCTGTCAACATGTTAATCTCGGTTCTAATTCTATTTAACTCATTTTCTATTCTTAATAAATCGTCTACCTCTTCTGCCTTTTTAAGAATTTCCCTTAATCTCTCTTCCTGTATCTTTAGATTTTCCAGTTGATTTTCTATATCCATATAGGTTCGTGTAATATCATCTCCAGAAGTATTTTCTTCAACGACAATACCTAAATATTTTATCTGATGGAATATATCTAAAAAATCATCACTAGGTATCCTTAATTGCATATTAGCACTTCTTAAAGAATTATTAGGATTTTCTTGGTCTAAAAAGTTATAGTATATTTCAGATTGCTCTATATATCCGTTGTACCCCTCTGTAATTTCTATAACCCTTCTATGAACATTATCAAAATCCTCTACCTCTATAGCCACTCGACCCCGCATAATGATTTTTCTAGCTACATCTGAAACTTCTTTAGATTCCTCTTGTAACTGGATAGTTCCTGCTTCTTCCATTGATTCGTCTATTAATTGGCGATTTTCAAAATTTCTAGCTCCCCCATGGCCTTCATCACCAACATATGCTATATCATGTGTACTTGTGGTCTGTAATTTAGGACCTTCCTCCCCATCCATTGCAACAAAATCCATAGATTCTAGAGTGCTCTTATCAGAAGATAAATTAGGTAGCATAGTAGCTGATACAACAGTTATAAACAGTGCGGCTGCAACACCGCCAATAATTTTCCATTTTGAAGTGGCTTTACTTTTATTTGCTTTTTCTTTTCTTAGCTTTTGTCCCAGCTGTTCCTGAAAATCCTCCGGAAGCTCCACTTCTTGGATTTCTCCAATCGTATCTATTAAAATTTGAAAATTACTATACTCTTCTCTACATGCTTCACACTGATGAAGATGTTCTTCAAAGCTTTGCTTTTCTTTTTCATCCAGTACATCATCTATATAAAGTGATATAGTATTCTCAAAATCCTTACAATTCATCCTAACCCTCCTCTCCAGTAGTTACCTTTAGTCCGTTACCTATTATTACTTTAAGGCTCCTTCTGGCTCTACTTATTCTAGATTTGACTGTCCCTGTGGATATGTCTAGAATTTCTGCTATTTCCTCGTAACTAAAACCTTGTATATCTCTTAAGATAATAATAGTCCTATGTTCATCCTTAAGTTGATTAATGGCATCCTGTACAGTTCTTCTTACTTCCTTTTTTTCAAATAAAACCTCTGGAGTATTGGTTTCATCAGGAATTTCCCTTTGATAATTTTCATTCCCCTGAGACTTATCTATAGAGATAATTTTTATTTTTTTCTTTTTCCTCAGGAAATCTAGACAGATATTGTTAACAATGGCATAAAGCCATGTTGTAAAGCTACTTTCACCTTTAAATTTATCTATTGATTTATAAACCTTTATGAATGCCTCCTGAGTTATATCATTGGCATCCTCAAAATTTCCCAGCATGCGATAGGCTATATTAAAGGCTGTTTTTTGATAAGAGGTGATTAGTATTTCAAAGCTTTCTACATCACCTTTTTGAGACTTCTCAATTAAAGTCTTCTCATCATGGTCCAAAGGTTCCACTCCCTTCCCCTGTTTCCTAATTTATTAGACGTAAAATAATTTATTTTGTTCCTTATTTATTTTAACATAAAATAAAACCAGCAGATACCAAATTATTATCTGGCATCTGCTGATTCTTTCGTATATACTTCTATAACGTTGTTTTTGCTAAAGGGATGAAATATACTTTTCTTAAGACTTTCATCCTCATCATAGTAAAAGATAGCATGATGTTTAAATTCATTTTTCATACGATATCTTAAATCCGTCATAGTGACGATGAATCTTTCTTTCTCTTGTATTAAATCCACATGAAATATAGGGGTGAAGTTTTCAAAATACATACCTAATTGATTTTTTAATGATTTTTCAATAATAGGTGCCATCACCTTTTCAAGACTTTTTATAGCATTAACTTTACTGGTGAGGCTATTCATTTCTCCTACAATATAATGACTATCTGTATCTATGATGTAGTCCCACTTCATTAAATTAAAATCCGAAGGCATAACATTTATTTTTTTCACTATATATTTCTTTTTGTATACCTGCATTAATTTAATTCCTAACCTTTTTCTGTCTATATACCTATAGGTAAGGTAAAACAGTGCTATCGTCGCCATGATATAATATTGGACAATGCTTTTTCTACCGAAAAAGGTACTATACAACGATAATGTCATAAATACAGGGTCATAGATCATCAATAAACTGAGGGAGTATTTCTTACGATTAAAGGGATATAATAATGCCACACCATAGGAGTTAAATAAATCAAACAATGTATGGGATAACCCCCCTATAAAAGCCCATAAAAAAACTTGATAGAAGGAAAAATCATTATAAAAAAGAGATAGACCTGCAGTTATAAGGCCAGACAAAATGACCAATCCTGGTATAGAATGGCTTTCTACTCTATGGTGGTGTAAATATACATAATCACCCTTTATTCTTGCTATAATATCAAAATCAGGTGAAACACTACCCAGGATCGCTGCTAAGCAGGCAGCACTACTTAGGGTAGGTGTATTTTGTAGACTATATATCCCTAATCCAATAATACCATGGGATATCGGATCCATAGTCATCCCCCTTTCCAGTATTCAGGTTTACATAATTCACGATACTTCCATTATACCAAAGATGTAATGACCTTCATAGTTGTAATTTATTCTAATACAACTATTGACTTTCAAATTAATATATGATAATATATCTTTTGTAGCTCAATAATTTAATTTGCCGCGGTGGCGGAACTGGCAGACGCAGCAGACTCAAAATCTGCCGATGGTAACATCGTGGGGGTTCGATTCCCTTCCGCGGCACCAATAATAACCACACTAAGAAAATATATAGACAAAAAATAGACCCGAGGGTCTATTTTTTCTATTTATCTAGTTATCTCCACATGAGCCGTTTATTTCACAGGTTTATCATAACAACTTGAACTGTATCAAAATGTATCGTATAATCATATTAAAACGTTGAAATATAGGGAACTATAAATCTTTTAGTAACATTCTATAACTACACATAATTAAATACAACTTTTGGGTGGGTGGCAATGCCACCCATTTGTAATTTTATTATGATTATCTCTATGTATTTTAGCCTTTAGCATACCTCTAATAGTTTATATACCTTCTGATTCGTAGTCTTACGAACTACAAATAGTTATATAAATTATAATCAACTGTACTTGTATTTCCAATAATTTCACGACTTCATCAAACAATTATCATCAATTATATAAGTAATAAAAAATTGACATAGGGGTAAAGTAGGGGTATTTACCCCTACTTTACTTATATTTTATTCTAAGTCCCACTATCCTTTTTGAAAGTTAATATTAAAATTTAAGTATTTGTATTACAATAGCCTGCAACTACTTCCGCCGCACCATACGTATGCACACAAAGAGTGCATATAGATAAAAAACAGATCTAAGGGATCTATTTTTTATCTATATGGTTATTTCCACATGGATTTTGATAGAAAGATGATATTATTTGGCAGAATAAATAGAAAATCCCTCTTATCTATCCCCTCATCTTATTAAATCTCTGCTTTAACAAATGTAAAATCATGAATGTCTGTAAATAGTATAACTTGATCTCTAACCGTAAGTATACAATCATATTAATCGTATAAAGAATCATCAATATAAATTCTTTTTTCTAAATATCTACTGATTTATATCTAAAGGACTCCTGATTTCAGCAACTACAGTCATTAATACTTCCTATACGTTTCAGGTTAGAGTTAGACAATATAAAAGGGTATCAATTGGTGAAAGGTATGAAAAATGCAGGGAATGAAAATCACTACCCTGCATTTGAGATGCTATTTATGATCCCAACACCTTCCTTGATAGCGGAGACTTATCTAGCAGTCCTTGGTCCTCTACCTCCAGTGTTTCTTTGTAGATTTAATTGTCTGGCTATTTTTACTCCTTGACGATTACCTTGATGAGGTCCCTGACCATCTAGAAGAAAACCATAATCAGCAAGCTTTTCTTTAATAGATGCTGCTTCTTCTGCTGTAATTTTTCCACCTTCCACTGCAGCCTCAACTGTGGCGAATCTCTCTTTTAGCTTCATTTCTTCAATATCCTCTAAAGTAATACCGTGGTCGGTGAACACTTCAAAACAACTGGATCCTAGCTTCTCTTCTAATAAGACCTCTAGAGGTACATTTGCTTTTTCTGCCACCATTTCTATTGTAGTCCTTTGGTCTTGCCCCCAACTAAAGTTGTTTTTTGCTTCAACGGCTTCATTAGCAAAAACAGGTGTCACCATTAATCCTACCAAACCTATCGTTGCTGCTGTGGTCATAAGTCTCTTTTTCATCATAATCCTCTCCTTTTTTTATATGTTTTGTACTACAATTATATTGTAAACAGAAGAGGTGACAGTTTTGTGACAACTAGTTGAAACTTTTTTGTAAAGTAAAATAAAAGGACACACCATTCTTTTTATTAATAACACCATAATTACTTTGATGTAATTCTAAAACATTTTTTACAATAGCTAAGCCTAAACCTGTTCCTTTTCTATTTTCTTTTACCTTATAAAAGCTCTCCCATATAAAGGGCAATTCTTTTTCAGGTATAGGAGGACCTTCATTGTATATCTCAATTAGAATGTTATCTACCTCTTCAAAAACCCTATAGATGATGCTACCCTCAGGATTACAATTGTTGATGGCGTTTTGTGTTATATTTGTTAACACCTGTTGAATACGATATTCATCTCCAAATACGAAAACTTCAGATATAGAGGACTGTAAAAATAGCTTGATTTTTTTTTCTTGGGTCAGCAGTTGAAACTTATCGATGGTACTGTCTATTAAGGAAAGGATATCGACGGTTTCAACTTTTACTTTAAAGCTACCAGACTGTAGCTGACTTAGATCTAATAAATCCTTAACAAGATTGCTTATTCTATAGGTTTCGCCTTCAATGATTTGAAGATAGGCCTTTACCTCCTCTTTGTCAGATACAATACCATCCTGCAAAGCTTCTGTATAACCACTAATTAAAGCAATGGGTGTTTGAAGCTCATGAGAGACATTGGCTATAAATTGCTTACGCATTTGTTCTAGGTTTTTTTCTTTTTTAAGCTCCTGTTGTAGCTCATGGATGGTACTGCTGAGCTTCTCTGTCAAAAAATTCAAGGTTTTACCTAAATCACCTATTTCATCCTGCCGTTTCTCCTGCCACTTTTCATTAAAGTCCAAGGAAGCCATCTTAGCAGCAACATGATTCAACTTGATTAAGGGCTTGGTGATGGTTTTAGAAAAAATCCACGATAGGACCATAGCAATGAAAAAAGCTATAATCAAAAGGTAAAAGGTAAAGCTTCTTGTAATAGTAATTGCCTCCTCAATAGGCTGTAGGGGCGTTTGGAATAAATAAATATAATTCTCCATAGGAATTAAAACTGCCAATATTTCTACTGGACTGTTGGCACCAACAATTTTATAGGTTTGTATGCTTCCCCTCTTAGCTTCCTGTAAAGCTTCTTGAGGAACTCTACTGGCTCGAGCCATTCGTATACTACCTTCATAGTGAAGAATATTTTCATCATAGTCCAAAAGCACAACTCTACCGTGAATCTGATCCGCCACCATTTCCAGAGTATCCCGACCCTCCTGAGTTAGCAAATCATCCCCCATTAAATACTGTAATTCTTCACTATACTCAGTCATGGTGTTGATTTTCTGTTGCATATAATAACCATAAAAAAATTGACTATGCAGAAGCCAGAAGATGCCTATAATGCTTGTGGTAAATAATAAAAATAGAGCTAGGAGCTTTAAAAAGATAGATTTTTTTATCATTTTTTTACCTCAAAACGATACCCTATACCACGAACGGTTTTGATTTGTTCACCCATTTTTGAAAGTTTTTGTCGAAGACGTTTAACATGGGTATCAACGGTTCTTAAATCTCCATAATAATCATAGCCCCATACACCATCTAGAATAATTTCTCGGGATAAAGCCTGTTCTTTGTTGTGTACAAAAAATAATAAAAGATCATATTCCTTAGGTGTTAATTGCAGCAGTGCATCCTTTAGATAAACTTGATGAGCTTTTTTGTCGATGATAAGATCATCTATTTTCAATAGCTCTGCAGATAAGTTTTGTGCACTTCTCTTTAATAATGCCCTCGCTCTAGCCATAAGCTCCTTCGCACTAAAAGGCTTTGTAACATAATCATCAGCCCCTAACTGAAAGCCAAAAAGCTTGTCCTCTTCTTCACTTCTAGCAGTCAGTAAAATGATGGGCACATTGCTGTTTTCACGGATTCTTTTACAAATAGTCCAACCATCATATTCCGGTAGCATAATATCTAAAATAACTAAATGATAATCCCTTTCCTCCCATAGGGATAGCGCTTCTTTTCCATCCCTTGCTTCGTAAACATGTACCATTTCTCTTTTCAAGTAAGCAACAATTAATTTTCTTAGCTTTTCTTCATCCTCTATTAATAGAATATTGGTTCCCACCATTAGCTTTTCACCCTTTACGATTGTAGTTAAGCTTATTTTATAACACTTTTGTGGCAATTTGGTGACAAATATGATTGAAAAAATCAAGAAAAGTCATCCATCATTAATAATCCTCTTATCTATAATAGTAATACTGGAAGCATCATAGCTTATGAGACCTTCCTTTTTCATTTTTTGTAACTCTCTAGATAGGGAAGTCCTTTGAGTTCCTATCCTTTCTGCTAAAGCTTTTTTCGTGGTATTAAGTCTTATTTCAAATGTGTTCTGCAAGTGATATTCTTGTCTTAAATAAGCACAAATACTATCTCGTATTGAACGATTAGCATAATGTTTAATCTTATCTCCCAAAATCAATGTGTTTCCAGAGATAAGTTGGAGAAATGAATAGAGAAATTCTCTATTATTACAACAAAGCTCAAAGAGTGTTTCTTTTTCTATCTCCAGTATTTCAACGTCTGTTCGTGCAGAAATAGTCATTGGGTAAAAGGGATTTGTAGAAAACACAAGATTTCCACCCAAAATATTATCGGTATAGAGCTCTACAATTGTAAACAAATCACCATTTTCATCAATTCTTTCAATAACTACCTTCCCTTTAAGGATTACTTCTAGACACCTACATTGGTCACCATCAAAATGTATAATCTCTCCTTTTTTATAAGCACTGACTTTTAATAATTTTTGAGCAAAATAATTTTGGAGTAATTCATAGGGAAGCTTACTGAGGAGGGCACACTTTTCAATATTATTCAAGAATTTCATTCTAAATCTCCTTTTGTGTTACATTGGTAACACCTTTTTATTTAATTCTATTATATAATTTTTTATATCTTATTTGAAAGGGTGATTTTATGGATATTGTTACACTGTCAATGTGGGGTATCTCGCTACCACTAATAATCTATTCTTATTTTAAAAGAAGAAGACAAACAAAAGAAGCAACACACAAAGCCAAGGGTATGATGCAAGGTATGCTTCCGGATATCATTGCTATTATTTTTCTTATTGGTCTTGGATTAAGTTTTTTAACTCCAACCACGATTGCTGAAATGCTTAGTAAAGTTAATCCCCTTACCGGTACGTTATTTGCTGCTTTAATAGGGTGTGTAACTTTAATCCCAGCCTTTGTAGCTTTTCCTCTGGTTGGATCACTAATTGATGGAGGGACTCACCTAGTGCCATCTGTTGCTTTTCTAACAACTCTTACGATGGTGGGGATAAAGACATTTCCTCTAGAAGCAAAGGAATTCGGTTTTAAATTTACACTAATACGTAGTGCATTAAGTTTTGTTTTAGCCCTACTGGTAGCTTTTATTATGGGAGGTTTGATGTAATGTTATTTCAATTCATAAAAAAATATAAACTTATTTCTGTCGCCATAACACTATATTTTTTTACTTTTGTATTTTCTAAAGGACACTTTATTCAAGCCCTACAAAATACAAGACACTACTTACTTGAAATGCTGATGGTAATGCCAGTTATCTTTATGCTAACAGTACTGATAGAAATATGGATTTCTAAAGAAGCTATTATGAAGCATCTTGGGGAAAGGTCTGGCCTGAAAGGAATAGGATTTTCAGTGGCTTTAGGTAGTTTATCTGCAGGTCCAATCTATGCTGCTTTTCCTATTTGTAAAATGCTTTTATCCAAGGGAGCTAGCATTGTCAATATTGTAGTTATATTAAGTGCATGGGCGGTTATTAAAGTACCTATGCTAGCCAACGAAGCAAGATTTTTAGGTCCTAAATTTATGGCTATACGTTGGGTATTAACAGTTATTTCGATCTACATCATGGCCTATATTATGGGTATTTTAATAAAAAAAGAAGATCTTCCTCAAATGAAAGCTTCAAATCCAGAGGGATTATCTATTAATGAAAATTATTGTGTTGGTTGTAGTATTTGTGTAAAGATGCTTCCCAAGATTTTTGAAATGAACCAGAAAAAAGCAAGGGTTAAAGCTACAGCCCTAGATGTTTCTACTCAGTCTACCATAATGAAAACAATAGAAAAATGTCCTACTAAGGCTATTTCATTTAATAGAAAAGGTGTTTCTTCTAATTAAAATTATTATGTTTAAAACTCCCTTTAAGGATATATCCTAAGGGCGTTTTCATATTAGGTTTTTATAGAAAAGCCATATTATTTCGCAGAATAAATGAATCTTCCCCCTTATTAGTTTAAGGGAGAAGATTTAAATACACTTATTATATCGCTAATGATTATCTTTCTATGAACAACTAGTAAAGTCCTCTGTTTAAACCATCCACAATTGAGGAGAATACCTTATTTCCTCTAATAGTAGCCCCCGTGAAGGTATCAATATCTTCAATAAAATCTCCAGGTGTGTGAAGGTCAAAGATTGCTGATAATGGTTTTCCTTCTAAATACTCTATAATTTGCTCATGCTGTTGTAGGATTGGATACAACACTTCTCCTTCTTCTAACTTACGATAATCAGTTCCTGAATAGTATAAATGTCTAAAACGTATATTGCTGATTCTGTTACCTTCTACATTAAATTGGATACTTACCTGTTGCTCTCCACCATCTTCGTAGATTCCTCTATATCTTCCATCTTCATACTCTCCAATAGTTCTGCTAAAATCACCTGCTGGTGAATAAAGCCCTCTGTTTAAACCATCCTTAATTCCAGAGAATACTTTGTTTCCTCTAATACTGGCTCCTGTAAATCCATCCATATCTTCAATAAAATCTCCAGGTGTGTGAAGGTCAAAGATTGCTGATAATGGTTTTCCTTCTAAATACTCTATAATTTGCTCATGCTGTTGTAGGATTGGATATAATGCTTCTCCCTCTTCTAATTTACGATAGTCGATTCCTGAGTAATACAAATGTCTAAAACTTACATTGCTGATAGCATTGTCCTCTAAGTCAAACTGAACACTTACCTGTTGCTCTCCACCATCTCCGTAGATCCCTCTGTACCTTCCATCTTCATATTCTCCAATAGTCCTGCTGAAATCACCTGCTGGTGAATATAGTCCTCTATTTAAACCATCCTTGATGGCAGAAAAGATTTTGCTTCCTCTGATACTGGCTCCTGTAAATCCATCCATATCTTCTATGAAATCTCCTGGAGTATAAAGGTCATAGATTGCTGATACTGGTTTTCCTTCTAAATACTCTGCAATTTGCTCATGCTGTTGTAGGATTGGATATAATGCTTCTCCCTCTTCTAATTTACGATAGTCGGTTCCTGAGTAATACAAATGTCTAAAACTTACATTGCTGATAACGTTGTCCTCTAAATCAAACTGAACACTTACCTGTTGTTCTCCACCGTCTCCATAGATTCCTCTATATCTTCCATCTTCATAGCCTTCCATTTCACTTTCTTCATATATAGTAGTAGTTTCTTCTACTATATCTTCTCCTATTACATCCTCTTGAGCTGTTACTAATTCTTCAGTGGCTGTACATCCAGTTAAAGCTAATCCACTTGCTAAAACTAATGCTGATGCCGTTAATAAAACTTTTTTCATTCTAAGTCCCCCTCTGTTATTATGGTCTGTTAGCATTTGGTAAAACTTTGTTATATTAATAACTTATCATGCTACAGAGAAGGTTTAAACAGTGTAATAAGTCCTTAGGGATAGGTACATTTGTCCCTATTGAGTATTTGTTTTTCTTATCCAATAGCTGGCAGCCTCTGTTCTGTTGGAGACATTCAATTTTTTAAAAATATTACTTATATAATTCCTAACCGTCTTATCGGAGATCCCTAAGGCTTCTGCAATTTCCTTATTCACTTTGCCTAGGGCAATCATCTCTAAAATTTTTGTTTCTTGTGGACTTAAGTTATATTTGCTCTTTGTATTTACATTTTCAATCTTTAAAGTATTAAACACTTCTTCCGTAACAGAAGCATCTAATACGGATTTTCCCTCATATACAGCTATGATAGTTTTAGTTAATTCATCACTATCTATATCCTTTAGTAAATAAGCATCAACGCCAGCTCGAATTGCCCCCACCACCATTTCTTTTTGAGTATAGGCTGTTAAAATAATAATTTTAACATCTGGAAAACGAGCTTTTATGGTAATACTTCCATTAATACCATCCCCATCCGGTAGTTTAAAGTCCAGTACAATTACATCGGGCTTAGTTTTAACAGTCATCCTTATGGCATCCCCTAAACCCTCTGCTTCTCCGCATACCTCCAAGGAAGGATTCGACTCTAAAAACATTTTCAACCCCTTCCTCACTACACTATGGTCATCTACAATTAATACTTTAATTTTATTCAGCATGATTTGAGCCCTCCCATGGTACTATTAATTCAACTTCTGTTCCCTTTTCAAGATTTTTCACTCTAAGAATTCCTCCAACTGCCTTAGCTCTTTCCTTCATGGAGATAAGACCAAACTGTTGTTTTTTATCTATACTATCAAGTTGAATACCTACACCATCATCTATAACCTTGACATTTAAAAAATCATCTTCTGTTTTTACTAAAACCCTAGCATGATTTCCTTTAGAATGTTTTATAACATTACTAATAGCTTCCTGAACAATATAATAAATTTGACTTGATTTTTCAGCAGATAATTCCATTAAATTTAATTGAGACATTTGAGATTCTACATTAATTTTAATCGCTTGGTTGTTATTAAATATTTCAACCAATTTCACAATATTATTGCTTAAATCTTGCAACTCCATAGTCTGTAAAGAGGTAGTGGATATAAACTCTCTAGTTTTTCTAATCGTGTCTCCTAGATCTATTTTTATTTCCTGTAATAGTTCATGAGCCTCTTCTTGTGTATTATTATTAATCAAGCACTGTAATTTCAAATTTGCTGCATAGATGCTTTGAATAATACTATCATGTATTTCCAATCCCAGTTTCCTTCTTTCTTTATCGGTAATCCTACGCTTCTGTAACTGCTTCAGTTTTTCTTTCTGTTCCCATCCAAAGGTTTCTATTACTCTAATCAATAAAATATTAATACCAATTCCAACGATGATTTTCACAATTTGAATAGGAAACCCAAGCCATTGTAGAAAGACTTGATTATTAATAAAATTTGCGGGGAAAAATTCCATTTCCCTTACAATTAGCCCATCCACTAATCCATAAAGAAGAAAAATATAAGCCAAGTGATTATACTTTTTTGCAATTGTACCTAAATTCCTTTTATGCATTTGTTTAGCCTGTAGTCCTAATGCAAAGGCAGTAATCAGTCCCCCTGGTAGCCCCATAAAATATCTTAACAAAATAATATTATATTGTGGTTTTATAAGATGATACTGTAAGCCATGTCTAGACATTAAAAAGAGGAATCCACTACACCACACCACCAGTAGAATTACTGGCAGTATATTGATTATACTTTTATATCTAATATCTTTCGGTAATAATGTGGTTCCAAACCCTATCAAAAATGCAAAGGAAACCGCCTTTAAAAATTGCTTTATTATAAAAAAGTATACATAAAAATCCCTATATAAGTCAGCTATTACCACCATAGTGATCCACTCAGAAAGACCATGGGTGATTCCAAAAACACCTAAATACTTTAATGATTTTACCAAAGGCAGATGACTTACCTCTTCATCTTTTTTGTAGCTTGCAAATATACCCATAGCTATAAAGACTAAGCCGTAGACTAGATACAAGAAAAAATACTCTTTTGTCATAATCATACCCCTCAAATATTGATATTTTCTTATTGATGCATTTTTTATTATATCATATTCTATCAATAGAGCTTAAGTAATATATAGCATGGTATTTTATTAGTCAGTTCATACATATTCAAAAATGCCAGGAAATTATTATAATAGGAAATAAAAAGGATCTGTTTTTCCGGGGATGATACTCATTAATCCTTTACAAATCTAAACACCTATCCCCAAAATAAGGCATATGATATTAGCAAAGACATGAAAGGAGTGAACAATATGAATAATAGATATAACCCATACCATCCCTATAATAATTATAATCCCTATCAACACCCTTATTGGGGGCACCCACCTATGCATCATCCATATCCCCCTAAACATCCTATTCACTTAAAGGATTATGGACCTTGCCCCTATGTGGTTAATATTGAAGAAGCTACTAGGCAAAACGATTATTACCGTATCGCTTTATGGACAGGAGAATATCTGCAGCTTACCTTAATGAGCATTCAATCTGGGGACGACATAGGTTTAGAGATTCATGAAGACCACGATCAATTTATACGTATTGAAGAAGGCCAGGGAATGGTTATGATGGGAGATAGAAAAGATCAGTTGGATTTTAGAGCAGAAGTGTATGATGATTATGCAATCTTTATCCCCGCTGGTAAATGGCATAATCTGATTAATACAGGTTGCACCCCACTTAAACTGTACTCTATTTATGCACCTCCAGAGCATCCTCGGGGTACCCTGCACAGAACGAAAGCAGATGCTGAAAAACATCATGGATACTAAGTATTAAAAGAATTTTGTCCTATGTAAATCAAAAAGTGTAGAGTCTTATGGCATTTTATAGCCTATACTCTACACTTTCTCTATTTTTTACTAGCATATCCGTGGGAGCATATCCCCCTCTAGAGGACCAACAATTCTCCTCCCACCAATAACTGTTTCCATCACTACTTTGGAAGGTAGACCAGCAGAAAGAAAGCTACCAATGATTGCTGCATCTTCACAGCCTTCACATCGTCGAATGTCCCCTAATACCTCTTTAGCCTTTTCTGTGTCAACTACGATAATCATCCTACCCTCACAGGCATGATATAATGGATCTAACCCCAAGAGCTCATTGATAGATTTCACTTCTCCAGCTATAGGAATAACCTTTTCTAATAGCTGAATTCCCCTCCCTGATACCTCTAGGATTTCATTTAATGCAGTTGCCAAACCTCCTCTAGTGGGGTCCTTCATTAACTTAATACTTCCTATATACGGGTTCAGCTTTTCAAGGACATGATTTAATGGCCTACAATCACTTTTTATATTCCCTTCTACTTTTATTCCATATCGTTCCACCGCTATAGTAGTTCCATGCTCCCCTATTCCCCCAGTGATAATAATTTGATCACCCTCTTGAATCGATTTTGATTGATAATTAGCCTGAAGCCCTCCTATTCCGGAGGTGTTGATGAATACTCCATCTACTGCTCCTTTCTCCACTACCTTTGTATCTCCTGTGATTATTTTCACTCCCGTTCTTCTACAGGTCTCTCTCATGGAGACTGCAATCTTCTCCAGTAGCTCCATATCGAAGCCCTCTTCGATAATAAACCCACAGCTTAAATATAAAGGTTTAGCTCCTGCTGTAACCAAATCATTTATAGTACCACATACAGCTAATTTACCAATATTTCCTCCTGGAAACACCAGAGGCTTTACCACAAAGGAGTCTGTTGTAAAGGCCAGTCTCCCATGATTTCCATCAAATACAGAGGCATCTAGAGAATTTACTAACATGTCGTTATGAAAATGCTTATAAAAAATATCCTTAATCAGTAAGCTTGTATGTTTTCCACCATCTCCATGACGGAGCATCACTTTATCATTCATTCTATACTTCCTCCCCATACCGATAGGCTATAGCACAGGCTCCCTCAGTGGACACCATGCAAGGGCCCAGAGGACCCATTGGGTTACATCTATCCTTAAAAAGCTTACATTCCTTTGGTGTCTTCTTTCCCAATAAAATATCCTTGCAATCACAGCCCATACTGACTTTTACCTGTTGGTTTTCTACTACAAATGCCTTCCTAGCATCAAATCTAGCATATTTTTCTTTGATCTGTAGGGAGGAGTTTTCTATGTTACCAATTCCCCTCCACTCTCCATCTACAATGTTGAACACTTCCTCTATTAATACATTGGCTGTCCTATTCCCTTGAGGGCTTACACATCTTTTATATAAATTCGCAAAGGCTTCTTCCTTCCTTTGGACAATCTGTTTCACCAAATAATAGACCCCTGCTACAATATCAATAGCCTCAAATCCACATACGGCAGCTGGGATATGATACTCTCTATTTATAAATTTAAAATAATCCGAGCCCTTGATGGTAGCCACATGGCCTGGGCAGATGAATCCATGGATCTGATGGTTGGCCTCTTGCAAAATATAATGCAGGATGGGTGCCATTAGCTTAATGGAGGTAAGAAAATATAGGTTGTCAATTCCTTTCACAGAGGCGGTTTTAATTGCTAGGGCTATAATAGGGGCTGTGGTTTCAAAACCTACCCCAAGAAAAACAATTTGTTTTCCTCTGTTCTTTTCTGCCATCTCAATTAGGTCCAAAGGTGAATAGATTACCCTTACATTCTTCCCCTTACCCTTCTCCTCCAACAGGCTTCCTCTTCCTCCCCTTACTCTCATTAGATCTCCAAAGGTAGCCACCGTTACATTATATTTATTTAGAATTTCTATAACCCAATCAATATACTTTTCTTCCGTTACACAGACAGGACATCCTGGACCTGATAAAAGCTTTATTTTAGGGGTTAACAGGGTTCTTAGCCCAAACTTAGCAATCATCTGGGTGTGGGTACCACATACCTCCATAATCTTTATTTCTTCTGTCGCCATGGCATTAACCCCATTGATTAGATGCGTTAGCAAATCCTTATCCATCTTCCTACTCATTTTCATCCACCATACTTTCAAATATACCTAGCAAATCATCATAATAGCTTTTGTCAATCTTCTCAATGGCACATCCGGCATGGATTAGCACATGCTCTCCAACCTTTAAATTATCAATTAACTGTATATTAACAATCGTTTCTACTCCCATGATTTTTACCCTAGCCTGGCGAGGAAATAATTCAATAACTTCTCCAGGAACTGCAATACACATATCAACCCTTCCCTTCTATTGCAGCTGCCACCCCTAACTGTCCCACGGAAATCCCACTATCATTGGTGGGAATTTGTTGATGATAATAGACCTGGCAGTTTCTTTTCTTTAATCCCTTTACTACATAAGACAATAGGTAGATATTTTCAAAAACTCCTCCGCTTAATACTATCCTGTTTATATGGTATCTTTCCTTTATTCTAGAGATCATCCCTAAGGTCACGTTCCCTATCGTATTATGAAACTTAGCCGAAATAGCAGAAGAGGGTACTTCCTTCTCTATGTCTTTTAAAACTCCCATTAACATACTTTTATAATCAATTTGATAAACTCCCTTTTCCTCCTCTATATGATAGGCGTAGTATGCTTTAACAGTAGGATCTAAAATATTTTCTAATTCAATGGCTGCCTGGGCATCGTAGGTAATTCGCTGTCTGAGATTTAATAGAGCTGCTACACAGTCAAAAAGTCTTCCTATACTGGAGCTTTCAAAACAGTTTAAGTTTTGATCTAAAGTCTGTCTGACTGCATGGATGCTTTTTTCATCCACCCCTTTCAAGCCTTTAACAACTTTCTTATTCTCATAATTGATTGCATGTATATAACTGATAGCAATTCTCCAGGGTTCTTTGATTGCTTGATTCCCTCCTTGAATAGTCACATACTTTAAATGTCCTACTCGACTAAAGCTCTCTCTTGTACCTATAAAAAACTCTCCACCCCATATTTTCTCGTCCGTACCTAAACCTGTTCCATCGAAAACCACCCCTATTACAGGAGAAAATAGCCTGTGTTCCACCATACAACTGACCATATGGGCATGATGATGCTGTACTGCTACCTTCTTGCCTGCCATAGTTTTTGCATATTGTGAGGATAAGTAGCTTCCATTGTAGTCATGGGCAATTATTTTAGGTTTTAATCCTAATAGGCTTACTAAATTTCCTATTGCTTTTTCATAGATGCCATAGGTATCAAAATCCTTTAAATCTCCTAAATACTGACTCATATACCCATATTGATTTTGAGCAGCACAAAAGGTACTCTTTGCCTCAGCTCCTAAAGCTAACATTTCTTGTTTTGTATTGATAGGAAAGGTAAATGGCGTATACCCCCTTGCCCTTCTAATTATAACTTCATGATTATTTACTACCTTTACAACCGAATCCTCCACTGGGATATGTATGTCTCGATTATGTATTAAGAAATAATCAGCAATCCTTCCTAGTTTCTCAATGGCTTCATGAT
Source organism: Clostridiaceae bacterium (assembly GCA_020832135.1). Taxonomy (GTDB): domain Bacteria; phylum Bacillota; class Clostridia; order Peptostreptococcales; family Natronincolaceae; genus JAFIFG01. The sequence continues at coordinate 22,778 of JAFIFG010000116.1, read as the reverse complement.
TTTTATATTGTATTGGCTCACTGCTTCCATTGCCACTGGTCATGACAAGGGCTGTGAATGTTCCTTGAAACAGTAAATAATGTAAGGGTGTGTAGGGAAGCATGATCCCTAATTTTTTCATATTGGGAGCAATTTCTTCAGGTAGTGTCTTAGACCCCTTTTTTTCCAATAGAACAATAGGTCTTTTATTATTCAACAGGATTTTTTCTTCTGTTTCATTGATCCTACATAATTTTCTTGCTACCTCTATATCCTTTACCATAAGGGCAAAGGGCTTATGGGGCCTGTTTTTTCTTTTCCTCAAAATATTTACAGCCTCTTGATTTTCAGCATTACAGACTAAATGATATCCTCCTAATCCTTTGATAGCCACTATTTTCCCTGCTAGTAGACGATCTATGGTTTTTTCAATAGGATCCCTACACAGCACCTTACTTCCTTCATTCGTCAATAAACTCAAAGAGGGTCCACAATTTGGACAACAATTGGGTTGAGTGTGAAATCTCCTATTCGTTGGATCCTTGTATTCTTCCTTGCAACTAGGACACATCTGAAAAACATCCATGGTTGTATGCTTGCGATCATAGGGCAATTTCCTAAGAATAGAATACCGAGGGCCACAGGCTGTACAATTTGTAAAGGGGTAATGATACCTAGGGTTATCTATATTAAAAACTTCTTCTAGACACTGGGGACAGGTAGCTACATCCCCCCCAATAAATTTTATCCCTTTTTCATCAGGAGAACTGTACTTAATTTGAAAGTCTAGATAGCCCTTATATTCCTTCGGAAGTAATTTTATCTTTTCTATGGAGGATAGATTAGGAGGATCCTTAATGATTTTTACTAAAAAACCCCTTATACCTTCCCTTTCCCCCTCTATATCTAGGAACACAGCACTTCCTTGATTACTAACCCAACCTCTAATGTTAAAAAGCTTAGCCTGGTTATAAATATAAGGTCTATATCCTACCCCTTGGACAATTCCATAAATTTTTATGATGTACCTTCTCTTGCTGATATTCTTAACAGGATTGTTATGGTTCAAAGGTCTCACCCTGGAGACTATGAATGATGGCGGTCTGCTCATCTATATCTTCTCTTTGTAATTTAATCCGTAAGTCATCTCCTATTAATTCCTTACTGTGAACATTTAAATGCTCCCGTAGGTTTTCTTTATTAACATGACTGTGATGGTTCACCACTAAGGTAAACTGTTCTATTTTTTGGATTTTATATTCCTGGCATAATCCCTTTAGGGATTGTGTTATCTTGTTCAATAAATAAGTATCATGCATTTCCAATCCTCCTTATGGTTTCATAAATGAAGCGATACACTTCCTCACATATATGGAGGAATCTAGTTTTCAATGTATCACTTAGCTCCAAACCAAAATCAATCTCCTCCACTTCAATCCCAATGATAAATCCTTCAACGATTTTCCCATAGGTCTTTAGCAGATCTACTAAATTTGGTTGGTGTTGCGAATAAACTTGAGGATACTGTCCAATAGATTTATTAAGAGGAGTAAAGGTTACGGTACTTGGTTTTACATTAAAATACGTTGCATCAATAACAAATAAAAAGTCTCCATCCTTAATTTCGCTTAAGGCATAATCAATATCTGTCTCTCCCAATATTACTTCTATGCCTGCATGCTTCAACTGTGGTGAAAGTTCCTCTACTACCCTGATTGCGATGCCATCATCCCCCATGATCTGGTTGCCAATAGCAATACATTTCACAGCCATCTTACACAATCCTAATCTGAAAGGGAGAATAGCGATCACTTAGCACATGGGTTGCACAGGAAACACAGGGGTCAAAGGACCTAACAATTCTTCCGATTTCCACAGGGTTTTTCAAATCTTCTATGATTGTTCCAATCAATGCTTTTTCTACCACTCCTTTAACCCCTTCCGAATCCTCCGGTGATAGATTCCAAGAGCTAGGGGTAATAATCTCATAGTTTTGAATGGCTTCATTTTCAGTGGCAATCCAATGACCTAGGGCTCCTCTGGTAGTGTCGATAAGTCCCCTACCCCTAACTTCACCTGAAAAGGCATATCTCCCTTGTTGTGGGGGCTTAGGCTCCATCCTTTCTAAAAGACCCTCCATGATTCCAATAATCTTTCTTACCTCCAGTACTCTAGCAATAGTTCTGTCCATGGTTGAAATGCCATTGGTATAATCACCACTTAGACACATCCGTGCAAGGGGGCCAACCTCCATAGGGTATCCCTCATAGCGTGGGGCTTTAATCCAGCTATAGGCTTTTTCCTTATAGACATTTTCTTCTACCGTTGGCTCTGTGGGGCTTTGTTCTATTTGTCTCGCCTCATACCAAGCTCGGTGTATGTTTTCAGTGATTTTTTCAGGGTCAAAGTTCTGAAGTTCTCCATTAATAAAGACTTGGGGCCCTACATAAAATAGCGCTTCTTTCACATAGGTATCAAACACCCCATAGGTCATTATATTTTTATACCCTACTCCATTTTCGAAATAATCAGGGTAATATTCTGCAATGGTATAGACATCAGGGATCATTTGTGCCGCTACAAAATCCTTGATAGAGGCTAATATAGATTTCACCTTAATCCATTTAGCAGCCTCTAGGTTTACTGTTACACCCCCTACAAATATGCCATGGGTGTGGGGGGCTTTACCTCCCAGGATAGCTAACATTTCATGAGCTAGACGGCTGTACTCAAGGGATGCTAAATAACTCCTAGATAACTCCTTATTTAATTCCTCCGGCAGTCTATAATCATTATGAGTAACATTATATAAGGGTTGAATCTCTGGACCCCGTACAAAGTCTGGAAAGGTATACTGGTAGAAATGCCTTAAATGGTTTTGAACAAATTCGCACCCATGCATAAAATCTCTAATCATTTTGTCATTTTCATTAGGACGGATGTCTAATATATCTTCTAAGGCTAAAGTAGATCCCATAGAATGGGCCGTAGAACAAATACCACAAATTCTTTCTGTAAAATAGATGGCATCCAAAGGTGGCCTTCCCCTTAGCATTTTTTCAAAGCCTCTAAAGAGCATACCACTACTTTTAGCATCGATAATCTTATTTGCTTCTACCTCAACTTGAATTTCCAGAAATCCACTTATTCGGGTAATTGGGTTGATGGTAATTTTATTTCCCATAGCTTCCTCCAAAATATTATTTTAATATCTAACAAAGGGCTCCATACCGTCAGGAAACCTTTCCTGGGCACAGCCTATACAAGGTGTGTTGTCTTCAATGGGCCAGTTTACATATCCATTCCACTGCCTCACAGGGCAATCGGTTCTAGTAACAGGGCCTCGACATCCTAGCTTAAACATGCACTCTGGGTCTCCTAGCTTTGTTGCAAAAATTCCGTTATTAAAATAAGACCTCCTAGTACATCGATCATGGATAGTAATGCCATAAAATATAATAGGTCTACTTTGTGCATCTAGCTCTGGCATACCAAAGGCGATAAGGTTAGCAATTGTTCCAATAGCCCAATCTGGATGGCTAGGACAACCTGGTACTCTGATGACTTCCTGATTTAAAAACTGCGGTACGCTGACACTTTGAGAAGGATTGGGTCTGGCAGCAGAGGGCCCTCCATAGGAGGCACAAGTTCCTACTGTCACCACATACTTAGCCTTTCCCCCTGCCATTTTTACTGCCTCCATGGCGGTTACCAAGTCCCCTTGGTATCGGGCAATCACAGTGTATAGTCCATCACTCTTTGTAGCCACTGCCCCTTCTACCACCAGGATAAATTCTGTCTCTAAGGTATCTAAAAACTGTTGAAAGGCCGCCTCCCCCTCAGCAGCCATTAGGCTATTGTTATACTTTAATGTCACCATCTGATCTAATAGATAAATGACATCTGGATTTTCTGCATTGAGTAAAGAAATAATATTTCCTGCACACCCCGTTGCTTCTAACCAGATTAAATTAGTTTTATTAATGCTGGCATTTTTGATTTTCTCTATAGCTAAATCAATTATTTTTCTAGCTGTGATTGTTTTTGAATCTATCATTGGGCAGTTGCTTGGTATGTCATTCAAATAACTCCCTCCCATCTATGGCTTTAACACCCCTACTTGTGGTAAGTTTCTTAAAATCTCAGGTCTACCGCCATGACATCCCATAAAAGCTCCAGTTAAATCCCTTCCTGCATACAGACTAAAATGGGTACCCCCTCCCCAGGTTGCATCTAAGCTTACATCGTAAACAATTCCATTTACTGCAACATAGGCAGGTCTACCCCCAGAGCCATCATATTCAGCCAACGCTTCAAGGGTGAACTCTCTTTGATTGGGTGGGGTGTTTTCATCCTCCTGATTACCTGGATGATTAGGATGTTGACCATACCATTGCCAATAATTCAGACGTCTTGCCTCGTTATTGAGTAGACCTTTGTAAAACATTCTTTGATAGGGATCTGTACTTAATATAATCATCTGCTGATAATATTGTATATTGTGATAGATAAGGGACATTTCTTTATAGTACCCACTATTTACCTTCACTTCATCTCCTCCCAAATTTTCAGTTCTATAAATCTTATGTTGAGTAGCTAGTAATTATTAACCTCAACTGTTATATTTCTACTAATCTAGCATCTAAGAAATTCTGATAAGTTATATACTTAGCACAATGAAATCTTCGGATACTCTACATATTTCAATATTACATATTATTCATACTCTCCATATACTGCTACCGTAATAAATTAAAAGCTATAGTTTATAGAATACATATTAAGCCTCCTCACTTTTGAGGAAATACTCATTTTGTGAAATTTCTTCCCCCTCTAAAAGCAAAATCCCCTAAACTTATACCGTCTAGGGGAGCATATATACCTTACTAAATTTTATCTAGATCCTTCAATATCGATGTTTCCAACCTATCTCTTCTCTATCAACACTACAGACTCCACATGATCCGTTTATTTCATAGGTTTATCATAGCAACTTCAACTATATCAAAGTATATCGCATAATCATACTAAAACGTTGAAATATAGGTAACTAAAGATTATATAGTAACTATCTATACTTTCTTTAGTTCCCTATAACTTTGGGATGGGTGGCAAGTTGGCGGCACCATACGTACGCACACAAAGAGTGCTTTTAAAAGTTCCTCATCATCTGTCCCATTTTTCCAAAATTATTGCCACTTCTACTACCCATAGACTGGTGCATTTCAATCATGCCTTCTCTACCGATAGACTCCATCATTTGTCCCATGTTTCCATATCCATTTTCATTCATAAGTTCAAGCATTTGCCCATAATCTTCTTCTGACAGATTATCCATCCATTCACTCATTGCTTCAAAATTTCCTTCTTCCATATAAATAACCATATCTTCAAATCCATTTTCCCTCATAACCTCAAGCATATTACCATTACCCTGACAGCCCTTATTACCTCTTGCGTCAGTTTCTGATTGTCTCACCATTGATATTGGGTTATTTCTTACTCTAACTCCAGTGCTCTCCTGAGCGAAGACCATTCCTCCTATAGATACAATCGTAATTACTACAATACCTGTAATAATTAGTACTCTTTTTTTCATTTTCATTCTCCTCTCAACTTTCAATGTAGTATATCTTATTATAACCAGTACTTGTGAAGAATTTATGAAGATTTGGTGCGGCACCTCCACAGCAACCACTCATATTTGATAACATAATCATAAATGTTTATAGTTATTTATCAAACAGCCCAAGAGCATTAAAAGATTGTAATCTGTGGATATATATTCTCATTTTATTTAAAAATCTAATCAAATCTCTTCTATAAAAGCAAGAATAAATCCAAAAAAGCAGGACATTTTCAAGACAGAATGATCTTCTAATATCTCTAAGTACTTACCTACTTCTTTGAATTAATCTATTCTTACTTAATCAACTACTTTTTACCATCTATCAACTTGTTATCGCAAGAAATAGATTACCACTGCAGCAACTGCTACAAGAGTAAAAATAAGCATCATATTTGAACCACCAGTTGAATGTTGATTTTCGTGATTCTGATGATTTGTGTTATTTTGTGGTCTATGATTATGTCCACCTCCACAGCATCCCATCTAAATCCCCCCTTCACTTGTTTTATACTATAGAAATTTAATGTATAGTAACTACTACAGCAATTGTAGCATTCTCAACATTTCGTTTAAAATTCCTTTAGAAGTGCTTTATTTCTACCTATACTGAAACCAAATTAAGTCGACTTGATCAATAGTTTGCTAGCCACTTTTAGCCTTCTCCTCTTAACTAAGTGGTTTATCAAAACTATGGTAATTACTATCACCAACTGTGCCACAAATAGCTGTAGCTCTGTTATGGGGAGAATATTAGCTAGTTCCATAGAGTAGGCATATACAAATGTAGTCATTAGCTTGGCCACCGCTGCTATAAATACAAAACTTTTAAATGAGACCTTACTAGCTCCTGCTCCAGCACATATAATATTATCTGGTAGTACCGGCAAAATGAATAATAGCCCAATAATAACCTCACCATTTTTCTCAACCAATCTAGTATATTTATCAAATAATTCTTCTTTACCTAGTCTCTTTACCATTATTTGTTGAGCATATCTTCCCATAAAATACATAGTTATAATGCCACTTAATATCCCGAGATAACCTATTACAAAACCTTTAAAAGGCCCTAAAGCTAAGCTACCACCTGTAATAGTCAGCATTTCCGGTGTAAATAATAGTATCGGTTGAATAAAGGCAATCAAAAAGTATGTTAGGCCCACGATGTCCCTCCTTTACACAATATTGTTTCTCTGAAAATTTTATATAGTAAATTCTACTAGATTTGTAGTATTTACTACACTTACTCTACAATTACTATATTGATGCTAAAATTTGTCCGATACTATCGCATCGACTCATGGTGCCAACGAAAACTTTTAAAAAACATTTGCTTATCGCTTTCCGTTACTTAAATAATTATAGGAGAGTCATGAGACCCTCCTGTGATTATAGATTTTGTCCCCTAGGATTTTGCTCCCCATGACAGTCATCATTCTTTTTTCCTTTGAACATAAACGCCATCATGCCAATATGCATTAGTGGACAGATTAGAAAAATTGCATAGGGTGCTAATCTTCCTATAGGTCCTACTTCTAACCCTAACCTCGGCAATAGCAAAATCGCCACCAACGGAACTAAGCAACACAACAACATTAACAATCCATGATTTTTACCTTTATGATTATGGTTCATCTAACTTCCTCCATTCTATTTTTTGCCTTTCGTCTTTTGCTTTTCTTTTTGATTTAAATCACAACAGTCCATCTTTCCTTCGCCAAAATTCTTCTTGTTAGCATCTTCTATGGATTTTAGTAATTTCTGAAACCATTTCTTCATGCTATTCCTCCTAGTATTAATGACGTTATTTGTTACTTATAATTAGTTTATCTAGTAATAAAGCAATTATCATGCCAGGTTAATTAAACAATAGTTTTTACTATTAATATATCCTGTATCTGTTATATGCACTCTAAAACAACTAGCACTATCAAATCCTCTTTATAATCAAATATTTTGCGGAAATACAGTAGCAAAGTGAACCAATTTTATATAATTTTATGTCAACAAAACTTTCTCTTTTACATACTGTGCAATCAATATATCCAACTCTTGACTTATGTGTAATATCTCTTCATCTATGAATTCCTTCCTAGCTAATTCTTCGTTGAGTTTTTTTCTTAATTCCTCTATTTCTACCGTTGAAAGTACCGTAATTTGATCCATTTTTATATTCTTCCCCCTTTGTCCATATTAATATTTTAGCTTATGTTTCTATGTCAATCCTTGTAATTCCTATTCTCCTCCCAAAAATCTTAATAAAAGTATTGCCCCAATAATAGCCGGCTGATGAATTAAATAAATAGAAAGAGAGTTCTTGCTTATATTTGTGACTAACTCATTTTCAGACTTAATTTTAAATAGACTTTGTTTATTTCTATAAAAAATTTTATAAACACTAACCCCCATCATAAATGCTAAAAGGTATGGAATAATGGGTAATAATCTACTGTGTTAAATCCCCCGTACATAAACCCAAAAGGAAGTAACAAGCTTGTATTTACCAAAATATCATTAAACATAGCTGAAGTTATTATAATAACCCCTGATAGTAAAAGTAAAATATAATTATTTATTCTTTTTAGCAAAGGAAATAGGATCATGCCGGTGCCTAACAAATGGAGTATACCAAATCTAATATACTGTTCTCTTATCACTATATAGGTAACTATTGTGATTCCCATCCCTAAACCTAAGACCTTTACCCCTCTTTTAAAGGAATTTTTACTAAACCCACTGCTTATTCCTGAAATAAATATAAAAATTAATGCTGCGATTCTACCTTCCCAATACCAAAACCCACTTTTATAATTTATGTCTATACCTGCAAACTCATTTAAGTCATATACAATATGAAAAATTATCATTAGTATAATTGCAACGGTCCGCAATAAATCTATTTCAAATATTCGTCTGTTTTCCATTTTTCCACCCCAGTTGATGAATAGATTTAGTAGATTGAAATTTCAATATGCGAACTCCTTAAATCTTATATGATCAATCACTCGCCCATCTTCATTATGCTTATATACATAGACCCGACCTTTTTTATAGGTAATTTCTACATAACAATTTCTACAAAAATAAGTAGTCCTTGCTATTTTACCTATGGTAGTTCCATGGCAGTTGGGACATTTACTTAATTTATCCTCCATAGTATCTCCCCCCTACTAACATTGATTTTTAATTTATTTCCCAAGGTTTATCTTCCTTTAAAGGGCATGAATCCAATAGTAAAACATTACTGAAACAACCATAGCAGCTCCAATAATTAAATTAGTAGTCCAATCTACCTTTCCATCATGCGGTGTAGGTTTTGATACAGTTGGTTGTGTCTTTTGTTGCTTCTTTTTTAACCAATTCATGACTAGCAATGTTATACCAATGATTGCAATACTGTAAATATGTGCAATGGATATGGATCCTACAACCATTGGATTCGTTCTAAAGAACTCAATAATAAATCGATTCATTGAAAAACCAATGAGATACATCATAAATATCTGTCCATCATACTGAATATTTTTACGCTTATTCCATAGTACAAGGAACAAGACATAGTTTAAAATTGCTTCATAAATTTGAGCTGGATGTAGTAAGTTCCCCCCTAATTCCACTCCCCAAAACCATGCTCTTGACATAGGAATGCCAAATACATCGCATCCTACTCTCCCAATTGCCTGTCCTAAAATAATACCGGGTGCAAATACATCTGCTGTCTTCCACATAGGAATTTGATGCTTTTTCATATACCAAAATGCAAACAAAGCACCCACGATTAAAGCACCTTGTATTGAAAGTCCACCCTTTTGAATCATGAAAATTTCCCTAGGATGTTGCAGGTAGTAGGCAGGATTAAAGGCTAATATATAATTTATTCTTGCTCCTACCACCCCTGCAATAATGGTATATAATCCTAGGTCCATTAATTTTTCTTGATTAAGTCCCTTACGTTTCCCTTCCCTTAACATCACTAGTATCCCTATTATCATTCCAATTGCAATTGTAATACCAAATAAATGTATATTAAATCCTCCTATGCTAAATAACTCTACCATTTTTATTCTCCTCTCTCTATGCTGTCAATTATAAGATTCATATAGTTTATATGTGCAATATTAATGCCAAACTATAAAATTTAGATTTGGTAATATATTCTTATTTAAAAGAACATATCTTTTTCTTTAACGTTACTCCCATTCTTATCACGTGATTATTTTTAAATGTCTAATTATTTGATACCTCGCTTAATATCTAATTTCTCTCTATTCTAGACTAAAAGTATGAAGATACTATGAATTTTTTTCTTTAGCCAACTTTCATGCCGTCTATAATTTTAATCAAAAACAAATGCTTCATAATCCCTTCATATTTTTAATTTAAAATAAGGAAAAATAAATAATGTAATAATATAATTAAAAATTAGTTGCAAACTAAAAGTAATAGAAAGGAATGATATGTATGATGGGTTATGGATATGGAATTATGGGATGGTTTGGTATGCTTATTCCCTTTATATTGGTAGGACTGGTTATCTATTTATTAGTGAAACCATCACAGAATAATCATAGAAATTATATGAGCCAAAATGGTGGAAATGATGCCCTAGATATTTTAAACCAAAGATATGCTAAGGGCGAAATATCTGATGAAGAGTATCAGCATAAGAAGAAAATGTTAAGAGAATAGAGGAGGTTTATCAATGTCAAATCATAAAAAAGTCTTGATTGTTGGTGGTGTTGCTGGAGGAGCATCTGCAGCTGCACGTTTAAGACGTTTAGATGAAAATGCAGAGATTATTTTGTTTGAAAGAGGAGAATACATTTCCTTTGCTAATTGTGGTTTGCCTTATCATATTGGCGAAGTCATTCAAGAAAGGGATGCCCTGTTGCTTCAGACGCCTGAAGGGATGGCTACTAAATTTAATATGGATGTACGTGTTCTCAACGAAGTAACTGAAATTAACCGTAAGGAACAAAAAATCCTAGTTAAAGACTTAAAAAATGATCATGTTTATGAAGAGTGCTATGATTATTTGATTTTATCTCCTGGTTCTACTCCTATCAAACCACCGATTCCAGGGATTAATGAAGCCAAAAACCTCTTTACCCTATGGACAATCCCTGACACTGACAAAATCAAATCCTTTGTTGATGATAAAAAACCAAAATCAGCAGTGGTAATTGGTGGTGGATTTATCGGAATAGAAATGGCTGAAAACTTAGCTCATCGGGGCATCAAAGTGTCCCTGGTGGAGATGGCAGATCAAGTTATGGGCCCAATTGATTATGAGATGGCTTCTATCCTTCATAATCACATGCAAGACAAAGGCATAGATCTAATTTTAGAGGATGGTGTAAAGTCCTTTGAAAAAGAAGGAAAAGAAATTGTACTACAAAGCGGCAAAAAAATAAATACCGACTTAATTATCTTCTCCATTGGTGTTTGACCACAAAATGAATTAGCTAAAAATGCAGAATTGAAAATAGGTGAAGGTGGCGGTGTTCAAGTCAATGAATATCTTCAAACTTCTGACCCCCACATTTATGCTGTAGGTGATGTCATCGAAGTGACTGATTTCATTACAGGCAATCCCACCATGATCCCATTGGCCGGTCCAGCAAATAAACAAGGTAGGATGGCTGCCAATAATATAATGGGAAAAAAAGAAAAATATATCGGAACTATGGGAAGTTCTGTTGCCAAGGTATTTGATATGACTGTTGCCTCTACTGGAAATAATGAGAAGGCATTAAGAAAATTAGGTGTTGAGTACGAGGTCATCCACATTCACCCCGGCTCTCATGCTGGTTACTATCCAGGAGCCTTCCCAATATCCATGAAGCTTTTATTTGATAGAGAAACTGGTAAAATTTTCGGTGCTCAAGCTGTAGGTTATGAAGGTGTTGAAAAACGTATTGACGTCATTGCTACTGCCATCAAGGCAGAACTTAAAGCCTACGACCTTAAGGATTTAGAGCTAACCTATGCACCACCCTACTCTTCGGCTAAAGATCCAGTGAATATGTTAGGTTTTGTAGCTGATAACATGGTTAATGGTTTAGTTGAGACAATTCAATGGCATGAGGTAAGTGATTTACTAGCTAATGATGCGTTAATAATCGATGTAAGAGAAGAAATTGAAAGGGATTTAGGCAATATTGAAAAGTCTATTAATATTCCCTTAGGAGAACTTCGCCATAGACTTAATGAAATTCCTAAGAAGGAAACAGTTCATGTATATTGCCAAGTAGGAATTAGAGGGTATCTAGCCGCTAGAATTTTAATGGAAGCAGGCTACAAGGTGAAGAACCTAGATGGCGGATACAAAACCTATGCAACTGTTTATAGACCTAATAAATCTTCAGATTGTGCCGTTGAAATAGATGATGGTACAGCTAGAAAAGATTGTGACACTGAAGAAATTAAAGAGATTAGATCAAATGTTCAACTTAATGCTTGTGGCCTACAATGTCCCGGTCCAATTATGCAGGTCTTTAAAGCTATAAAGGAAATGGAGCAGGGAGAAATATTAGAAGTGACAGCCACTGATCCTGGATTTTCTAAAGACATTAAGGCTTGGTGCAAAAAGACTGGGAATACACTTATACAAAGTACTTTTGAAGGTAAGTCCTTTAAATGTCTAATTAAAAAGGGTAGTGATACTAAACAGCCCCATAATGTACAACAGGGGAACCTAAAGGATGATACATCGGCAGTTATTCATGGAGACAAAGAAGATGCTACCATTGTAGTGTTTAGCCAAGATTTAGATAAAGCTATAGCTTCCTTTATTATTGCTTCAGGTGCAGCTTCCATGGGCAAAGAAGTAACACTATTTTTTACCTTCTGGGGATTAAATGTATTACGAAAGGAAAATCACGCTAAGATTCAAAAATCATTTATTGAGAGAATGTTTGGTAGAATGATGCCTAGAGGACCTAAAAAGCTTCCTATTTCTAAAATGCATATGGCAGGAATGGGACCTAAAATGATTCGGTACGTTATGAATCAAAAAAATGTTGATCCTCTAGAGGTTTTAATTCAAAATGCCATGGATGCAGGTGTTAACCTTGTTGCTTGTGCAATGTCCATGGATATCATGGGAATTAAAGAAGAAGAACTAATAGATGGTGTTGAAATAGGTGGTGTTGCCAGTTATTTAGGAAAAGCTGAAGAATCAAATATCAACCTATTCATATAGATTAACCCTATTTGAATACACACTTTCAGTATAATTAATTTTGGACTGAACCCGATTAGATAGACTTAAAAATAATCTATTTGCTTAGGTTCAGTCCATTTTATAAATATGTCTATTTAAAACTTTGTACCATCTATAATAATTATACAGTCCCTATTACTATATTACCTTGAGTAATTCATTCTTGAATGACTATGATTATTATTGTTATGGTCATTATTGTGGTCGTTTTCCATATGATTCATCATATGCATATACATTTGGTAATTTAAATTTGCAATCTGCATCTGTACATGTGAAATTTGATGATGTTGATTTGCTAGACAACTATGCAATCTATATAACTCTTGATGATATCTCATCATCATACCCATATCCATATCCATGATATTGTCACTCCCTATAACTTATCTTTGTTCAATACAATATATGTATGAATTACTTATATGGTTCTGTAGAGGTGAATTATTTGAAAGGTTATGTGATTTACATATATTGCTATATGTCAAATTGATTTTGACAGGCATAGGTTGTTAAGAAAATTATATAAGTAGTTTCTATCAACATAATCATAGGCCCCTCTCTTCTTTATTTTTATAGTTTCTATTTTCTGCATAGCACATCTCTCTATTGTCTATCCCGACCTATAAGCATATCTTCCTCGGGGATAATCAATAGCATATCCACTACACTAGTAACTCCAAAATATCTTGTATAGACCCCAAAACTAGACCCAATGCTCATTTATGGACGTAGGTAATAACATGGCCACGGAGAAATCCCCCCTGCCCCACCTCGGCGACTGGAATAGTTTGTAGATCTCCCCCATAGTTTCTCCCTAGATGCTACAATCTATTCCAGTCACTGGGATTAGTTATAGGGCATTTATCATGTCATGTTATTAACTACCTCTATAAATGGCTATTACATTTAGTCCTACAGCTTGAGTACATATTGTTGTTTTGATTTGATAACTACATACATTCTTCAGGTAAGGGTTCTGTCCAAGGAAGAAGATGGTACAGCCAACCCAGCCTGCTAAACTTTGTTTTTGGCATCTCTTAAAATTGATACTTGAGATAGTAGCAGAGGTTTAGCCATTCATATGAGCGGTTCCTAGCCCTCAAGCTATTTCCTCAAATTATTTGTTAGTTTTTTAGCTTATTCAGATCATTTTTGTGGCCAATCACCACTAAAACGTCATTTTTTTTGATCACATCATCACCTGAAAGTGCTAAATTTATTTTTTCTTCACTATTGATGGCTATTACATTTACTTGATATTTAGAGCTAAAATTCAAATCCGAAAGTGTTTTCCCCACCCATTTAGACAACACTTTAACTTTCATAATGCTATATTCAGGTGATAACTTAAGGTAATCTACCAAGGTATTTGAATTGAGGTTATGTGCTAGTCTGACACCCATATCCCTTTCTGGAAAAACAATTCGATCAGCTCCTATACGCTCCAGCAATTTTGCATGTGCATTGTGTAGGGCCTTAACAATTATGTATTTAGCTCCTAAGTCTTGTAAGGTTTCAATAATCTCTACCGAAACCTCCATAGCAGTTCCAATGGCTACAATAACCGCATCATATTTTTTAATTTCTAATATTGCTAAATTATTTGGGTCAGTGGCATTTCCAATTACTGCATGCCTAACTTTATCACATAATTGCTGTACTATCTTTTCATTGGTATCAATAATTGTTACATTTTTCCCCATATTTGATAAAGAGATAGCAACACTTTTACCAAACCGACCACAACCTATTACAAGGAAATCCTTCATACTCGCATCCTTTCTAATTTGCTTAATGTAAAGCTTCATTTTTCACTACTTTTTCGTAAATTGGAATAAACAAGTGACAGTAACTGGTACATGATTAAGATGATTACACCACCATGGTATCCTTTAACGCCAAATATAAAAGCATGTATAAGTAATGGAATAATAAAACACACATAACCAACCATATCCAATAGGTCTGTGAACTTCATATTGTCATATGATTTTACTTTATAACTTAGCATGACTTTATAATATACTGATAGAAAAAGATAATAACTAATCAATACGACTCCTATGTTCAAAAGAAAACTATCAATCGATTTAGTTATATCAACCATATATGTTCCAAAAATATTAAATAGATAGCCTAGAAAAGCTGCCATTATCCCAGTTGATACGAATTCTTTAATCTTTTTTATGGAAGTATTTCTCTTTACATTCTCTTTTTTTCCATATACTTTCTTCTCCTCATTAAAGTCATTCTATCTATTTTCATCTATTCATTTGCAAAACGGTAACCAACTCCAACCTCTGTCAATATAAAACGAGGGGAAGCTTTATCCTTTTCGATCTTTCTTCGAAGGTTTGCCATAAAAACACGAATAGACTTTGAATCACCAGTCTCACCGTATCCCCATACTTCCTTTAAAATATAATTGTGGGTGAGGACCTTCCCTTTATTGACCACCAAAAGTAGTAGTAGCTTATATTCAATAGGTGTTAAGTGCACCTCTGTGTTATCTACTAAAACCATCCTCTTCTCATAATCAATGGTTAAGTAGTCCATTTGAAATATTTCAACATTGTCCGGCTGCATTGCCTTTTTTAGCTTTCGATGCACAACACGAATACGTGCCATTAATTCTCCCATATGAAATGGCTTTGTAATATAATCATCTGCACCTTCATCAAGGGCAGCAATTTTTTCATTTTCCTGACCTCTTGCGGATACGACTAAGATTGGCACCTCCGAAATCATACGAATTGATTTGATAATATCAATGCCATCTATATCTGGCAAACCTAAATCAAGTAAAATGATATCTGGACGATTACTATAAAATAGAGACATCCCTTCTAGACCCGTCCTGGCAGTTTCGAAGGCATAACCACTTGTTTTAAGAGAAAGAGAGATGAAGTTTAATATATACTTATCATCTTCAATAATTAATATTTTTAAGTTATCTTCCATTATTTTCCTCCTGTTAATGGTAGTCTGAAGGTAAATAATGCGCCCCCTTCAGTGGATTTACCCCCAGATATGGTTCCTCCATGGGCTTCTACAATGGCCTTGCATATAGATAACCCTAGTCCCATTCCTCTTTTATTATCTATAATTTTACTAGAAATCGTGACGAAGCTATCAAACAATGAATTTTGAATGCTTTCATCAATCCCTTCTCCATTATCTGCCACTTCAAAGACTGCCATATTATCTTCTGTATACACATTTACAAATATACTACGATGATCTTCCGTATGCTTAATGGCGTTGTCTAATAAATTGATCAAAACTTGAACGATTAGCTTACCATCAATTAATATTGTCACAATTTCATCAAGCATGGATACAAATATGCTTCTTGTCTTCGCAAAGCTATTGGCATGACTAATTGCCTCAGAAACAACGTCATCAACAACCTCATAATTTTTTTCTATGACCAGCTTTCCTTCATTAATACGAGTCATATTTAAAATATTTTCCACAAGGCTATTTAACCAAATGGCTTCCTCATTAATATCAGAGACAAGATTTTCAATATTAGATTTCTCTAACTGATTTAAGTTTTCAAGTATGACACCACTAGCACCAACAATCCCTGTTAATGGTGTTCTAAGGTCATGGGATATAGCCCTAAGTAAGTTACTTTGCATCTTCTCTCTTTCCATGGCAATACGAATATTTTCACGCTCATTATAAATAAACTCTCTATCAAGTGTTAACCCCATTTGAGTCACAACGGTCTTAATAAGAAGTTCATGCTCAAAGGTAAATGTTTCTTTCGAGTAGGCGATCTGCATGACACCAAGCTGCTTCGTTAGCCCTCTAATTGGAATTTTCATCATTTCCACATTATCAGATATGAATTCTCTGCTGCAATCAGCATAAGTTTTACCGGATTCTGATAGCAGTACCCTACTGTTGTAGCCGGTATTTTCATAAATATAATCGATACCCTTCATAATAATATTCTTTTGACCAGTAATATTTAAAAAGCTTTCTGTAATTCGATATAGGAGCCTTGCAGTATGTTCATTTTGTTGCGCAATTTGTAGTTGTGTCTGGAACCTTTTGGTCATTGTTCCTGTTATCAAAGATACCCCTAGAAATGATACCATTAGTATGACATCGTTACTGTCATAAGTGATCAAGGTATGGGTTGGTACTGTAAAGTAGTAGTTGAATATCAGCACACTTCCAATAGCTGCAAATATGCCGTAAAAATAACCTTTTGTGGTAACAGTTACAATCAATACCCCAACTAAAAACACCATAATAATGCTTTCTTTGCCGATGCCAAAGCTACCTAAAGATAGTGATATTATGGTAGATATAGCTATAATTAAGACAAGTTTTATCATATAGATTATGTGAATTTGTTTTTTCCCGTTAATAAGATCACCTCCACTAATCTAGTGTATCACAAATTTTTGGCTAGAATTTCTTTAATAACTTCATTAAGTCTATTCTATTACCTGCAACAATTAAATGTTCTTCTTTTTTAAATACATGGTCTGCACCTGGCAAAGGAAATACCTGATCATTCTTCTTGGTGGCAAGTATATTAATTTTATATTTGACCCTAACAGCTACCTGGGCAATGGTTTTACCAATCCATGAATTTAAAGGAGGAATTTCAAAAATATAATATTCAGGTGTTAATTCAACATAATCAAACACATTGTCAGCACTCAGCCTCACCGCTGCCTTGTTTGCACTTTCCTTTTCTGGATAGACGACTTCATCTGCTCCATTGCGCAAAAGAAATTTTTCATGCATCTCTCTATTGGTCTTTGCAATTACATAAGGTGCACCTAACTCCTTTAACTGATAAGTTATTTCCATAGAAGATTGAAAGTTAGATCCCATACAAACAAAGCAAATATCGAAGTTCCCCACGCCAAAGGAACGTAGCACTTCAATATTTGTACAATCACCAATTTGAGCACTTGTTACGATGGGTAATAAATCACTTATTCTTTCTTCTAATTGATCTACAATCATCACTTCATTACCTAGCTCTGCAAATTTAATGGCTAAATATCTCCCAAATCTCCCCATTCCTATTATTAATACAGATTTCTTTCTTATAATCATATTGAATTTTCCTTTCCCTATATAATTAACCAATAACGATCTTCTCTAAAGGATTTTTTACAAGCACACTGTTTTTACTTTCAGCAACTGCCATCAATACTACAAGACTTCCAATTCTACCGCAAAACATCAGTACAGTAACGATCAATCTTGAAAATACATTTAAATCTCTAGTTATGCCCGTAGACATTCCAACTGTTCCTGTTGCTGATAAAACTTCAAATGCAATATCACTCATTGCCAATTCAGGTTGAATCAGACTGATGAGTAGCATTCCTACACAGGCACCTATTAGATACATGGTAATGATACTGTATGCTCGCTTTAGTATGCTGTCCTCTAACCTGCGACCAAATATATTCAAGTATTCTGAGTGCCTAACCAAAGAACTTACAGAAAGAATTGTGATGATAAAAGTTGTGGTTTTAATTCCTCCAGCCGTTGAACCTGAGCTACCACCAATAATCATCAGCATCATAGTTAACAGTTTAGAACCTTCTGAAAGTGCAGCTGTATCAATAGTATTGAATCCAGCTGTACGTGGAGTAATGGCTTGAAATAATGATGATAAAATACCTTCTTTTACACCTACATCTGCTAAAAGGTTGTTCCTTTCAAACACGTAAAATGCAATAGCAGAACTAAATATTAGTAAAACTGTTGTGAATAATACAATTTTAGAGTGTAGTTGGTAATTTTTGAACTTATACTTATTTGTATAAATATCTTCCCATACAATAAATCCGATTCCACCAACTATGATTAAAGCCATGATGGTGATGTTGACTACTGCATCACTACTGTACCTTGTTAATGATGAATAAGCCTCATATCTTCCCATCAAGTCAAAGCCTGCATTATTAAATGCAGAAACCGAATGAAAGACCCCGTTAAATATTCCTGGCTTGATACCCATTTCACGGCTGAACTTAATGGAAAGTATGATGGCACCAATAGCTTCAAAAACAAGTGTCCCAACTAATATATGCTTTACCAAACGTACAACCCCACCTATATGAATGGTATTGACAGATTCTTGTAGGAAGCTTCTCTCTCTAATTCCAATTTTCTTTCGTAGTAACAGTAAAAACATCGTTGCTATAATCATAAATCCTAAACCACCAATTTGAATAAGTATTAATATAACACTCTGCCCGAATATAGAAAAGTGGCTATAGGTATCATAAACAACTAGTCCAGTAACACCGGTGGCAGATGTCGCTGTAAAAAGTGCATTCATAAATGGTGTACCTTCCCCACTCCTAGATGCTATCGGCAGTGACAAAAGAATCGCACCTACTAGTATAATTATTAAGAAACCTGTGGCACTTAGTTTTGCATAGGTTAAATCAATTCTTGGCTTTATCTTTGACTGCATCTTCTACCCACCCCTTTAATGAATTTAAAAGTCTGTCTATCTTATCGTTATAGAGTAGCACCTCGTCAAAGTTAAATTCATTATATATCTTTAAATGGCTCTGATTGTTACATAATGCAATTATGCTAGGAATAGAATAAATCTTAAATGCAACAGAGCTAATCATTAAATTATCTACATCATTGTAGGACAGCGCAAACAAACATTTATAATTTAGCTTGGTATTTATATTGCTGATATCTGCGATATCCTCATATATATACTTCTGAGAACGACAATAAGCTTTCACTCGATTGGTTAGCTCACTGTCCCCATAAATCAATATCACTTTTTCCTCCATCTTACCACTATCATTATATTCATCAGAAAGATTCTCATTTGCATACTGTTCATATTTTTCTACAAACCTATCAACTCGATCCATCAAGTAATACCCAAACAGTAAAAAAACTATAGTAATTAAAGCTACTATAATAGTCAAAATACTACCCCCTTTTGATAGTATTTTACTGCTATAGTTATAAAGTTTGTATTAATATTTCTTGATGGATGTTAATATTGTGTTAAGATGGCATACTAGGATTGACTTTAACTTGATAAAAGCTTCTTCTAATCATCTTTATTTTCAATTACAACTAAGTTTCCCTTTTTATCTAAAGCTAGCAAATCTAATACACTCTACTATAGTGATAAATACGAGTTAGTTCCTCATCAAGTGGAAGCTCCTATTCTGGAAAAATATTTATCTAGTAACGTTTCAATCGATGATTTATTAGATTTTGCTAATGAATTTATCTATCAAAAGCCCTTTATTGGGGTCTTTTAGAAAGTGAGGCTTATAAGGATTTGAGTTGTTCTCCGTAGATCTTTGCCTCTAATGTCACAGCAACGTTATTCCAATGCCTTCATAAGTTGCTACCTATAGAGTCTTTGATAATGCAGGTATCAAGGGTCTCAAAACCTCTAGAGTCCACAACCTTCCTCCCTCAGTCCACAAAAAAATCACCTTCACAAAATACCTTATCGGATTTTTGTTTTGGTGATGTTTGTTCCCTTCCACTCCTACGGAAGATTGTTTTCTTTGGGGTCTCTCAAGAGTCTAGCCCTGAGGTCTTGCTGCCGCGCCTTCCATAGATTGTAGCATCTAGAGATATACTATTAAGAAGAGCTACAAACTATTCTAGTCGCTAGGATTAGCTTTAGGGATGTTTTTCTATCGTCCTACCATGTATCAAATATAGCTATTCCTTCGTCCCAGTATAGATAAAACCTTGCTCATACATTTTTATAAAACTTCCTTCATCTCTTCCAATAAAATTACCGCATTTACATCGGTAATCCTCCAAGTCTTTCTCCAATTTATAGGTTCTTTTTATTCTACTTTTATGGCATTTTAATACTTTGCCACTTCCAAGCTTTTGGTATTTCAAAAGTTTAGTTTTGCACTTTGAACATTTTATGGTTAACATTTTAAGCTTCCTTTTCTGCTTAGTTGCTTTTTTAGTTGCTATGCTTTTAAAAAATAGTACCACTTAAAGAGGCCACTGAAAAAGCGGCTTGTTTCCGAGGTATTATCTAAAAAAATAAGAGTATGGTGTGATTTTAGAAAAATCCTCCATACTCTTTCCGTTTTTTCACATATTTCTTACTTCTTACTCATCCATTAATTTCATAATTCTTTTAAGGTTAACAACAAATGTTGTAACTGCTCCTTGCATCCTCATGCCAATAAGGCCTGACGATGATGCTACATCATAACCATGCCTATGCTTTAGTTCACTGTTTTTAGCTTCCACGATATATCGGTTCTTTGCTTTTTCCTTAAAATATTCTGTTTCTTGAAAGACAGCATGTTCCTCATGGGTATTAGACATGATAGAGACTGAGAATGATTTTGTCTTACTACCTTCTCGGTAACAGCCTTCTTTAGAAGGACACACTTTACATCGCTCTACATCAAAAAAATATGTCTCGACATCACCCTTTCCATCCTTAGCATTCTTTTTAGGACGCTTGCTCACTTTCTTGATGCTCATATGCCCAGTAGGACATACATACATTCCTGCATCCTTGTTAAATAGAAAATTTCCACTGTTTCTCTTATTCCCATGGGTGACTGCTTTGCTCAATTTAGCAATTAGTTCAAACTCTTCTTCCTTAGCAAGTTCTAGGTTTTCTTTCTCTGCATAGGCACCATCTCCAATAACTGTTTTAAGTTTCATGCCGGTATTCTTAGTTTTCTTCACTAGCTCCTTTAGTTCCTTACCATCGTGTTTTTCTCCTGATGTTACTGTTGCAGCTACAATGATTCTCTCTGGTGTAACTGCTAGATGAGTTTTATATCCAAAGAAAGAGGTATCATAAGACTTGTGGCCTAGCCTTGCATCTTCATCATATGATTCTTGCAATGCTTCAAGATTATCCTCAACGATTTCTTTTAAATAGTTGCTCTTTTCCGTCACTCTAGGAAACATTTGAAGCTTAGGTGTTCCTGTGGTGAAGGATATTAGCTCATCGCAATATTCAATAACCTCTTCTAGTATACCTGAGTTAATCTTCTTAGGCATAGTCTCCTTGAGATCCTCATCTACAGCATAGATTTCTTTTCTAAGTTTCTTGGCATGCTCAAGTAGCACTTCTCTGTTGGATTTTTGGTTGTATCTTGCTTTTGTGTGAGTTGAATCTATAATAATTGTCTCACTATCGATGATACCTTTCTCTAGGGCCATTTTTGCTGTAGTTCCTAGAAGGAGATCTAATAATTCTATATTCTTAAGGCGCAATTTCCTAAACTTTGTAAGCAGGCTAGGGTCTATTACACTGTCCTCAGGTGCAATTCCTAGAAAATACTTAAAAGACATATCAACTTCGCTCCTAGCAACGACATCTACATCAGACAGCTTAAAGATACTCTTAAGCATGAGATACTTAAACACCATAACAGGATCTTGTGCAGGCCTGCCTTGATCCTCACTATAGTTTTTTATTAGCTCCTCATAGATAAAAGTAAAATCTATCTGCTCATTGATCTGACACAATAAATTATCTTTCTTTACTAATAGGTCATATAGAGCTATATAAGGACTAGTTGTCATTTTTATCTGCTGATCAAGCATTTTCTCACCCCATTTATCTTTATGCTATATATTTCGACACAAAAAGAGAAAGTCCTTTTTGTTTTAAGAACTTTCTCTTTTTATTTTAACTATTTTTAAGACTTTTTCAGTGGCCTCGCTCTAATGGCTGACTTTTTTTCTTTGGGTTGCACTTTTTTTCTTGAGTCCTTTTCTTCTGTTTGATATAAATATATTGGTGATGATTTTATGAGTACTAACTCCTTTACTATCAAACAAATTTTATCTGATCATTGGGATAGTTTTCTTTCTCTTGGTTATGATTTGCGTCCAGCTATCCCTAAAAATGTTGAAAAGGTTATTCATTGTGGTGACCCTAATTTTGGTCATGCCCTTTATTTT
>JAFIFG010000114.1 GCA_020832135.1 Clostridiaceae bacterium | reverse complement strand
CAATCATAGGTGATAAGGGTTACACTAGTAAGCATTTGCCCTCGCAGCTACAATCAGAAAAGGGAATTCATCT
This sequence comes from Clostridiaceae bacterium, assembly GCA_020832135.1. Classification (GTDB taxonomy): domain Bacteria; phylum Bacillota; class Clostridia; order Peptostreptococcales; family Natronincolaceae; genus JAFIFG01. The sequence goes on along the minus strand of JAFIFG010000114.1, from coordinate 4,814 downwards.
AATATTTATGAAAAGGGATAACTGCAAAGATCCCTATCCTAAATGGCTTCGCCAACATATTTTTAAACTTAGAAGGCGAATTGAAACTACCTTTTCACAGTTGACAGAACAGTTAAATATCAATAAAGTCTTAGCAAAATCTCTATGGGGACTTATGACAAGACTCAGAATAAAGGTCTTATCTCATAATCTCTGTTACTTTATCAATATGCTGCTAGGGAAGGACATCAATCTAGGACATATTAAAGAACTAATATTTGGGTAATATATCCAGTGTTCGTTCATAAGAGTAATGTTTTTTTGTAAAAATAAATTGGTAAATTTATCTTGGCGTAGATTTACTAGCACATGAAGTTAATTTATATAATTATAATTCTAATGTAATTAAAATGGATTATAGAAGTTATCTATTGATGCTGAAGGATAAGAAAGATACAACAGAAGTTATACAGGAGGCTACGCTTAAAATCTCGCAAAACTTGATAGATTGTTAAAAGTGTAATGATTGAGGCATAATAGTAATCGTAATATAAAAAAAGTCAAACATAAAAATTGCTTGTCTTTTATAAATACTGCATTTTTTGAATATGTGACAACTTAAACAAATAATGTGGAACTTTTCCACTTTAATACCTTTTAGATTGTAATGATTTCATTAGAATTAAGGCAATTGATAACGATGTTTATATGTACTCATTATAATTGAGGGTGTGAAAAAGACCGAGAATTAGTAATAATGTCATTACTAATTTCAGTAAAGATAAATAAGTGTATGAAGTTTGGGAAACTTGGAAGTTGTAGCTATATTTTTAAATAACACATATGAAAAAATTCAAATTGAAGGCATAGTAGTTATTAAGAATGGAGAGAAAATACAGATTATACACGTAGATAGGAAAAGCATGTATACTTCTATAAACTAATATAAAGAATATACATGCTTTTCTCATTAATTTCTCTTGAGTTTTACAAAATACTACTTTCAGTTTACTTTCTTTAGTTAGTAATTTTTTGTTCTAGATATATAGGTAGTTTTAAGGGATGTTCAAAAAACTGATAGAATAAAGTAACTTTTTCTAACTCTATATAATTAGGGTGAATAGGTTCTTCGTTCAGCAATATGCAACCTCTTTCTGTATTAGGGAATGCTCCCCATAATATATACAGACTTTCTTCAGTGTCCTCGTTATAATTCCAAAATATGTAGTTGTTCTCAATATAATGTCTATCTAATATATCATTTTCTCTAAAAACACCTGAAGTTATTAAATTTTTGTTCTCAAAAATATAAAAATGTACTTTGGAATTATTTTGGTATACACCAATATCTTGTTGAGGATATGAGATTAAAGTTACTTCTTCTTTATCAATTTTTTTTCCTAATGAATCTTCAATTATTCTAATGGTAGATTGTTCATTACTTTGAGTACAGGAACTTAGCAAAAGTAGTAATACTATTAAAATGAAAATTTTTTTTGCTATCAGTACTGTTCACCCCCTAATGAATTATATATGCTAAAACACCAACAATTATATTAATCCTTAATTTCTAAAATCGTATGCCACTATACGCTTCGTTATCCCATCCATCTGAACCAAAGCGGAAAGAAATATTAAAAGAATCTCTTCCTATGCTTATAGAATCAACTTCTGTTTTATCCCAAGTGTGAGCATATGCACCGACAAAATTAGTAGTTTTTCCATAGGGAATTCCATCATAGAATGTAAAATACAACCACGCTTGACCTCTATAAGCACTGTAGGTTTCTGCAAGAGTTTGTGTTCCAATAAAATCTTGGAATCTCATTCCTACTCCATATGATGAGGTTGAAAGTGCTAGTGATGGTGTGTATCGAGTCCCATACTCATCATAGGTTCGCAAACCATGTGCATTTGAAGGATAACTTATCCTTTCTTGATTGACTCTTAATCCAAATCCATCCCTTCCACCTGGGTCTTTGCCATGATAAGTTTGATTCCATTTCCATCCGCCATTTATGACATACATTTGTGAATCTGTATCCCAGTAAACAGAAGGCCTAGTAATAGCTACATCATCCTCATCTGACATAATATCAAAGAAAATATCATCACTATCTTCTTCTTCCAGCTTTATAAGTCCTGCAATTTCATAAGAATTCTTTTCAAGATATTGAAACTTTTCTTCTGCATTCTGAAGTTCGATTTTATCTTCTACCGAGAAAGTACTTACTTCTTTTTTTTCTTTCAACATATCTAGCTCAACTTCTGCATCCCCAAGCTTTTCAAAATACATATCTATTTCTTTAATTCTGCTTTCTAGCTTTTTTCTTAAATCTTCAGGTATTTCATCCATTTCTACTGGTCCTGGACCTACTTCTAAATCTGAAAAGGTTATTTCATCTTGGTTTACTTTTTCATTTACTTGTGCATTTATTGGTGATCCTACAACTAAAATACTAAATAACATTACAAGTGTGATAACTAAACTAATATTTTTTTTCATTTTTTAAACCTCCTTAAATTTCAACTTAATATCGCGAATAATCCTTCGATTTTTAGGTTGCCACTTCATACCATCATAGGCATCCCCCCAACAAAAATATTTTTTAATGAATTCACTTTGTGCTATAAAGCTTCTCTAAGATGATACCTTTTTCCTGTTGAACAAGTCTATATAGCTTGATATTAGCAGTGTTTAACCAAATTCAATCCTTATATAACCGTAAAAAAAAGACTTCCACTTCTAAATAAAAGCGGAAGTCTTTTTAAACTTTTCAAACTTATATCTACTCATGTAAGCCATTTTTTTAGTTCCTTGAAATTTTATACAGTAAGATCTATTCCCAACATCTTGTACTGTTGTTATCATTTCAATATTAATTATAAATGATTGGTGTACTCTCAGAAACTTGTCATTCAAAGTAGTTTCTAAGTCAGTTAAGGTCTTGCTAATAGAATATTCATTCTTTAGAGTATGGACTATTGTATCTTTTCCTACCTTTTCAAAAAAAACTACATCGATTATTGGTATCATAAAAGTACTGCCCTTATTCTTTACAGTAATCATATTAATGTTAATAGATTGTTTTAGAGAATTTTTCATCTTTACCATGAGTTCGTTTAATGTTTCCTTTAGCACACCTATATCTATAGGCTTAAGCAAGTAATCATAAGGATGTACAGCAAAGGAATCAATAGCATACTCCATGTGAGCTGTAATAAATACAAATCTTGTTTCTGGAGACATCTTACTAATTAACTTTGCTGCATCAATTCCATTTAAATTAGGCATATCAATATCAAGTAGTGCTATATCAATGTTTTCTTGCTGTGCTACTTTAACTGCCTCAACTCCATCTTCTGCAGTAAATATGTTATTTGTTAGTGGATTTTCTGAGGTTATTTTTTCTAGCATTTTTCTTGTGTGTTTATGATCGTCACATATTAAGACGTTACACATATTAAACTCCTATCTTATAAGTCTTTTTTTATGCTTTCAGGCATATCTGGCTCATATATTGCCCACATACTGGTTGTACTTACTCCACTCATGGCTACCAAAGTTAGTACACTTGCTGTAATTGATAAAATATTTCTTTTGATTATATTTAACATGTTTTTTCCCCCTTTCCAATATTAAATTTAATTCTAGTAAATCTATTTCCTAAAGGTGTAGCTAAGAAAAATGCTAGTGCTATACCTAATAAACTAGATAAAACTATCTTTGATGTAGCCTGTATGTGAAAGAATAGCAGGATTAAAAAACAAGTTGTTAAAGCTAAAAAGGTTTTTTGTTTTATTTTCAATCGTGTTTCCTTATTTCTTATGGTCTTTTTTTCCGTTCCCATTGGCACCCATATTATCGTTATTACTACAGCTACTAAATATATAGCGATAGTGAGTATAAGTAGCATAGAGTATTGAAGTGCAACTATTTTACCTAACAAACCTAATAGAAGTAAAAGAGAAATACTCAAGAAATAACATTTATTAAAAGTATCACAATGACTACCTCCAATGATCCGACGGAAGAATATAAAAGCGACTGATGCCACAATAGTAGTTTTGAAGATATTAAATATATAGGCCAACGTAATTATTGTAATAATCTTAATAGAAGCTCCTAAAATAATTTGCAAACCATAAGATAATACTTCTTTTTTTTCATCGCTATAATTTAACTCACCACATAAATAGGATGAAATATTATGAGATAGTTTTTGTACCATTCATAGTCCCTCCAATTGGCAAGGTAATTGTAAAAACTACAGTCTGATTTTTTGTATTTTTTGCCTCTATGTTTCCTTTGTATTTATCCAAAATATTTTTACAAATATAAAGCCCATATCCCCTAGCAGTCGAACCCTTAGTAGAGATACCAGGTTCGTATAGTGATGCAAGAAGATTATCATCTAACCGACCTGAATTTTCAATGCTAATTATAAAATTATCATCTAAACGGTCTATTATAAGGTTAATCTTTTTTCTTTTAGGCTCAAGTGCAGCTGATTCTATTGCATTTTCTATTAAGTTAGAAAATAGGCTGTTTAATTCCCATGAATTTAGTTCAATGTTATCCATTTTATGTCTACAATCAATAATAAAATCAATTCCTTTTTCCTTTGCTACCTCTCTTTTGGTGTTTAGTATTGCTGTGAAAGCTGGGTGGCCAACCCTTACAATTTGGCTTATTACTCTATACTCTGTAGCTATTCCTTTTACATAGTCAGAAAGCTCTTCATACTCTTCTAAATAAAGCAATGCCTCAATAGATTGTATATGGCTTATATAATCATGCCGCTCTGTGCGTAGTAAAGTTATTAACTCTTCTA
>JAFIFG010000109.1 GCA_020832135.1 Clostridiaceae bacterium | reverse complement strand
AATAACCCAATAACCAATCTGCCTTATTTATACTTAGATGGGTTAATGTATTCATCAATTCGTTATCTAATTATAAAAGAGAATTCATCCACGAAGGGAGGTGAGATTTATGGCCATAAGAAAGGTAAATGAAAGAAGAAGTGCATCTGCTAGGTTTATTACAGGTTTAGATGGTGAAGGTAATGAAACCTACATCACTAGAACTCTTGCTAACTTTAAACCAGATGCCGCATTAGAAGATGTCTTCAATGTAGTGGTGCAAATAGGTTCCCTATTCCCCTACGACATCAAAACTGCTAATCTGATAGACCGATGTGAAATAACTGAATAACACTTAGTTATCCATGTCTTATACGAGAGGGGGTGACAATTTGGATAAATATTTAAGAATGGTATTTAAAACAGACCAGGACTCGACAGCAGGTATTAGAGTATCTATTCCTAGGGATGATTTAATGGACAATGAAGTTAAAGCTGTTATGGAGGCCATCATTGCCAGTGGAGCTGTACATTCTAATGCTGGGAACTTGGTGGAGATTGATAGTGCCTACATTGTTCAGACTGCAACTACTGAGTTGGATGTTGTGGAGGCATAATTATTTATAAGCTAATTCCTTTAACACTATATGATACAAGGGACATAGGGCAAATAACCTGTGTCCTTTGTTATAAAAAATATAAAATTATCTAAGGAGGTGCTAAGTTTTATGGAAATTAGAATAAGAAGGAAAGGAAATAAATTAGCTAAAGCTTTATCACTAATAATCTTTTCTATGGTGGTTGTTGCTACAATAATCTATTATTTCTTATATAATGATCTACTGGCTGCTAGAAATACTGCCCTAGAAGAAATGTTGAGTATAGAGAATGTACTATTTTTACTTCCTGCTTTTACCGTACTACATATCATCCTGCTACCCCTTGCTATTTTTCAGAATCAACTTTGTAAAAAAACTCAAAAGCCCCAAACCATCAACACCTATAGCACAGGCATTTTACAACCTAAGAAAAAGAAGCATCCTATCCACTACCCCCATAAACAAGAGGCATAACCATGATAACCACAAACCTATTAGAAGAATGCCTCTTCTTTATCTTCATCTATCTCCTCTGTTTTCTTGGTGCCTTATCTAAAGATGTAGTGGATACCTTTTTAGAAAAGATAGAAGAAATTCTAATCATTAAAATTATTATTTCCTCTTTGGCAGTAGCTATTTTATTGTATGGGTTTTCTGATAGTCTACTGGATAAGTTCAGCCTAAAGCCCTTTATTACTGTATGCTATACGATGGGATTAGTTAGTTTTGAGGTTTTGGTGAAGTACAGTAATATAAAAGATATTAGAGATTTAGTAGGCCAGATATATCCACTAAGATTAAATAAAAGTAAAGATAAGGAATAGGCCTATTATCCCCGTTTTGATGAGAAGTTCTTCCTTATCTTTACTATAAATGAATTTTTATTAAATCTGCAAGTTATTTTTGACTACATACACCTCATTAAGTACCCTTTAAAAACATTGCCTATATATACTATAATCATAATACAATGTATGCTCTATTTACTTTAGTCACTATTCAAATAGTCTTTCTATAATCTCCTTAATCAACTTAGAGTCTATTCCTCCATTTTCAGAGTCCTCTGTAATAATTAAGTTTCCACCCTCTTCTATTGGCAGAATTCCATTTTCTCTATACCATGCCTTTTTCTTTTCCCATCTTTTCCTATAATCTGGATCAAACATCATTCCACAGTGTTCCCAGCAATATTCATCACCTGAAGCATCATCTTCAATTGTGAAGTCTGGATACCTTGCAACATCTCCTATTTTCAATGGTTTTTCATAGGAATATTCAACACCTTTATCAAATAAATGATTTGCAATAATTACTTCTGATTTTGATCTAACAAGTTCACCTCTTGCTGTCCGATGAATAAGCCTATCTTCAAGGAAAACATTTTGTATCTCTATAATATTAGGTGCTTCCAAGAGGTTTGTATACCTTTTAGCTGTTTCAGAATAAACCTCTGAAGAATATCTTTTTAAATCAGATAATGAGCCTTGGTGAAGTACTACAATCTTTTTTTGTTGTCTTGTTAGTGCTGTATATAATAATTCCCGTGAAAGTAATTGACATGGGTTTGGTAGAACTAGAATAACTGTTTCAAATTGACTTCCTTGGGATTTATGTACAGTTAATGCATAAGCAAGTTCCAGGGTTGACTCCCGTTCCTCTCCAAAATCTTTTTCATCAAAGCTATACTGATAGCCTATTTGAGATGAAAATTCCACTTTCATTTCCCATGGCAGGCCTTTAATATTTTTAGTTTTAAATTGTCCTTGAACAATTCCAATTTCACCATTTGCCACATACCCCTGAGCATTCTCCTTAGGCCATACATTTAATCTGCGATGATTTACAACATTGATTACTTTATCTCCATACACAATTTCTTCAATGCCCATCGGTTTAGGTATTTTTCTCCACTTATAATTAGCATACTCCATCGTCTTAGCTTTAAAAGTCTCATGAATCAATCTATTCAATTGAAATACTCCATGAGGCATATTTCTAACTGGAGATAGAATTTGCCACTTTTCTGCGGCTTTTGCTGTATTTCTATTGAAAAATGTATTTTTATTTACTTCAACTGCTCCTAATGATTTATCAAAACCTATATTATCATCTATTCTCTTTAAGTCTAATTCTGTGACTATAGTATTTAATATTAATTTATCAAGTTGTTCATTAGTATCCCATTGTATAAATTGTATTCTAGATGAGATATTTTTGTCTCTTAACTGTTCAAAAATATCATCTTCCCCCGGGCCAATTGGTCTTCCACTAAACCACTCAGCCACCCTTAAATCTCCTCTGTCTTCCCCAGTCTGACGGCGTGGAATAGTAAGTTCCCCATATCCATTTCCTATCTTAGGGAAAATAGAATTCACATTATCTGGTTTTAAATGAGTCACTATGTCAACAAAAGGTCTTCCAGGACCAATAGGGGGTAGCTGACTAGGATCCCCTACAATAATCAATCTATGTACACCTTTTAATGACTGGATTAAAGCTGCCAACATTTCTTCCGTAAGCATGGAACCCTCATCAACGATTATCGTTTTTGCTACATCTTCTGCGGGCCTATCAGAGAGCTTATACTGTTGTGTCCTATAATCAAATCTTTTTGTCTTACCTAAAAATTGAGCTAATGTATATGCTTTAATATCTATGCCACTACTTAACTGTCCTGAGGTATTATTGGCAATCTCTTCTATACGAACTCTAGCCTTTCCAGTAGGGGCAAGCAAAACAACTCCTCCATCAGCAATCTTTTTTTGACTGCAAAGAATGGATAGCAATGTAGTTTTACCAGTCCCAGCCGGACCAATTAATACTGAAAATCTTGACTCTGCAAGTTCTTTTAATATAGCTGCTTTTTCATTTCTGGCTCTTTGTTCTTTTTGTTTTTCTTCTTCTGATCCTTCAGCTGTTCCAAATACAGTATTTATGAGTTTATTCCAATCTTCTTCAATACTGTGTCTTTTACCACTAATCCTTTTAGTGATCTCTTTACTAATAACATCCTTCATCTGTTTTAGTCTTGTGAGTTGATAAGCCCTAGATTCATCTGACATTTCTACTAATTCAATAGTATCCTTAAAATAATTTTCTACTACCCTCATAATATCTCCCGTTATAGGGCACGGAGGTTCTATTATCCTATTCCTTATTTTCTGTACTACGTCCTTCTGTGGTAACAGTGTATGGCCGGTATCGGCTGCTTCTTCTAATATACTTACCACGATAGCCCTCACTCTTCTTTTATCTGTCCCAGTATCAATTACTGAAGGCTCCATTAACGGAAATTTAGTTCGCACGCTTTCAGGAGGAAAAACCCCCATATCAATAGTTGATAGACTTATTTTCTCAACACAATTTCTTGTCAACTCATAGATTAAATAAGGATTCTCAAGGATAGCTTTATCCGTACAGTTAATATCTTCGTTCTCACGTTCCTCTTGAATATACAATATCTGTGCTTGCTTAGTAGTTAGTTCAAAACGACTTAGTAATTTTAACAGATTCTTTCTTTCTGCAGGCATCAAACTCCATGTTTCCTGTAATGTTTTACCTATTTTAGGAGCTAGTTCAGCTGAAAGATATTTTTTGGGTTCTTTAAACATTTTGTCAATATAGTTCCACGGATCTTCATCTTCTCCTACCTTATCCATGACTTCTCTTGCAACAAACATCCCTAGCTCAACACCAAAGGCATTCAGGGCTGTACCTAAACCAGGATAAGCACCTCTCAGCTCCCATATCTCTGCTATCTGTTCATCAATCCATTTCAAACACCTATCCCATGGACCACTTATATGTTGTTTAATTTTATTCAATACATTAGCACAAGAAAGTAAGGATGAGATCGTTGCATCATGGGTAACATGCTCTGTTGCATAGGAGAACTCTTCTCGTCTATCGTCTGGAGCAAACGCAGTAATTTCTCTTAAGTCAAAATCAGGGTTTTCCTCTGCATATTGCATCATTTCAGTATAGGGCAAGATAAAACCATCTTTAAAATCTGGTCTTATCGAATGTTTTACCATAGTTTCCCACAACATAGCTTTTATAGGCCCTTGTGAGGTATAATCATATTCCTTGGCTGGTATAATACCTTTTACTCTTCCGACCCCTATAATCACCCGCCTTGAGTCTTCTATAAATGGCACTTGCTTTGCATAGAAAATGCAAAGTGATTCTTGTACTTCTACCTCATTAAAAAAGGAATTCATAACTTCCTTCTGATTGTCTTTTGACTGATACCAGATCGTTTTAAAGGGAAGTTGTGGCTCTTTCGAAGGGTCTATGTTTAACCCCAGTTCTTTTTTTATATCCTTAAGACCATCCTTCATCATCCATCTAAAAGGCACGGCAGCCGCTGAATGAGCAGGATATCTTTGTAAAGTTGGTGCAAAGTGGCCATGTGTTGCAGGAGATGATTCTTTATATGGATGATTTCCATACTTGTCATATTCAAATGGAGCCATAAACATCCCTCTCTCGGCTATACAACATGGCCAATACTCAGGATCTATTTCATTAATAGCTCTTCCTGACACTTTACTTTCTTTCTTATCATCCCTCTGTTCAGCAATTCTTTTTAACCTTAAACATGCATCATTATACTCTGGTTTTTTGCATACTGTACCGTTCCAACCATTATCATGCCATGGTACTCTAATTGATAAATGTTTCAATGATTTACTCTTTCCCACTCTTACCACCCCAGTTCACGAAGTTAAAAGTATTTTCTTTTAATCTTATTAATAAAGATAAAGACTAATCTTTTCCCCAGGTAGAAAGATCAGCTTTACCTTTATTAGTAAATTTTATATCTCTATTTACTGAACATTACTCACCTTTTCCTGTTAATATATCTTCTCCGGTAAGCTCCTTAATTGCCTTTTTTGCCTCCATTCTTGTTTCATATGCAGGATCATTTAGCATAGCTTTTATATACTCAATGCTAGATTCATCGTTAAACTTTGTTAGTGTTTTTATTGAAGCAGTCCTAATATGATGACGCTTTGCTTTTAGCCCTTGGAGTAAAGCTAATTTGGCTTCTTCTCCTCCAATTTCATATAATTCATTAGCAATCTCATTACACTTTGGCCAATGAGACATTAATAACCTTTCTTTCAACAACGTAACTTTACTGCTTTCACTCATGTTTTTTCCTCCTTATTAATTCTATCATTTCAATAATACATTTAATTGCATTTTTTATATTACCATACTCTTCATGTAACATTTAGAGTATTAATTTCACCTACTTTACAATATCTATAATTTTATATAAATACTTGATATATCATTATTACGGCTTATTTCAACTTGTTGATTTAAACACTACATAAACTTTTCTTTATACTTATGCTTTAATAACTCCCTATTCTCAATAACCCTCTACTACACCAAATTTCAATTTAAAATCATCATAACTATTAGCCCAATCAAATTTCACCGTGTCTACACTTAGTTTTGATACTGCATCAAAATGAAGAGTTCCACATTTGATTTTTATTTGTTCAACTGGCATTAATTGCTCTTCATTTTTATTAAACTTTGTCTCCACAATAAAATACAAATTCAACTCATCATTTTCTTTATAAACAATAGCCCAGTCAGGGGAATAGTTACCAATTGGTGTCTCAATAACAAATCCACCCTTCTTTAACTTAGTAAACATTTTGATATTTGGATTACTCTCTAACGATTTTGCGAAATCCCACTCACCCTCTGAATCCATTTTATAGTATTTATTCAATGCTTTGCCCTCTTCTGGATCTGTTTCATATACACCTTTGTCTTCAGCTAATACATCCTCATTGATAACATCTAATTCAAATATCCTTGTTTCATCTAGCTCAAAGTCTTCTATAACTTCATATGATTTTATACCTTCTGATTTCTCCATATTAAAGAAATCTAGAATTTCACGAGTTACTTTGTCAAGTATTTCCTGATCATTCAATAAGTTTCTTTTTTCTATTCTCCTCAAGATTTTTAGTATTGCAAATCTAGGTAACATAGTGTGCTGCATAATATAGTTAACAATTTCAAAGTCAGACCTTTCCTCTGTTCCGATATTTGAAAAGTTTTCAATAGAAGTCTTTTGAGGATCATTCATTTTAAATCTTTGTGCTTCATCAAAACTCGCTTTTCCTGATTCTATTTCATATTGATTCTTGATTCTAACCTTAGCAAGATTTGTATTAATTAATTCCGAACATTTTTCAATAAATTGATCTTTATTAAGATTATATTTATAGATTGATCTCTTTTTCAATTTATCTGACATACTCATGAAAATATTATAGAATTCTTCTTCTCCTACATAACCATGTATTTGATTTTTTGGTGGCTCCTCATCACCATTCTTTATGGTAATCTTTTTAGTACCTTTTTTTACCATGTGTTCAGCAAACTTTTCTTTAACTAGTATGCTATGTTCATTTAAAACCTCATCTTTAAATTCAATATCCTTAATCTTTTCAGCACTAGCGGTCAGCATATTTGAAGTATTTACAATGCCATTTGTAAACAACTCTTTCTTAAATGTATCTACCAAGACAGGTGTAATTTTTTTATGTGGTATACCTGCAGCTTTTAAAGTGGATAAAATAATATCTGCTGTAACTTCATTTTTATTAAAATTCATATTATCATTGAAATCTTTTTGCAGGCTAGCTGCAAAGTGATCATAATAATCATTTGCTATAACAGTTAACTCATTGATAGAAGAATCAATTATCCGCTTTCCATTAATATCGACTGGTAATCTTAATCCTCGACCAATCTCTTGTTTTTTAGCTATTTCAGACCCGCCTGATTTTAAAGTACATAAAGTAAATACATTTGGATTATCCCAACCTTCTCTTAAAGCTGAATGGGAAAAAATAAAAGCTAGTGGCTCTTCAAAGGCAATTAATTTATCTTTTCTTTCTAAAATTAAATTAATCCCTCTATCCACATCTTCTTGCGACTTTTTCTTAAGTTTTTCTTCTCCTAACTCTGGGTTCCAGTCATCAATATCAACTTCTTTATTCTTCTTATCCATGGCAAAGTAACCTTCTCTAACTTTCAAAATATCTTTATAACTCTGAAATAATTCTGGATACTTTTCAAATTGTTTTTGATACTTTTTCTCATGAATAATTTTCTCGTATTCTTCATCAAAAATTCTTAGATATTCTCCTCTGCCATCTTCAGCAGAAGCATCCCTTACTTTATTAACAGCATCAATAAAAAATAGCGTTAATACTTTGATTTTTTCTTTTTTCTTTAATATTTTAAACTGCTTATCTAGGTGATTTCTTATGGCAAGTCTTATCTGTATTCTTATGGCTTCTTGAGGCATTAACTCATTATTGTTCTCTCCTATTTTTAACTCCAGAACATTATCTTTAGTTGAAATTCTTATAGGTTTTAATTTATGTGGATCCTCCATTAGTCTCATATCTCTATATTGCTCTAGTTGTCCTGATAAATCATATAATGATGCACCACCTCGTACATCGAATGTTTTAGATCTAATTGGCTTTCCTTGTTCCTGATGGAAAGTTTCAATTCTTGCTTTTAAATCTTTAGTGAAGTCTACATATCTAACATAAGGAAAACTTTTAGGTATTACACCATGGACCGTCTTCACTTCAATCTGCTTGACCAATTCTTTTTCATAGGCTGCAAAAGAGTCAAGTTTATATACTTGATTATATAACTGTTTATGGGTGGCAGAATACCTGAGGATAAACAATGGGTTGATATCTTCTATAGCTGCTAAAGAAGCTGATTTTTTATTAGCAGTTCCTTCTATTTTTTGAGGTTCATCTATAATTACAATGGGTTTAATACCTTTAATATCTTCCCAAAGTATTTGTCCATATTCATCCTCAGTTCTTATCTTGGTCCTATCTTGATTAAAGGCCTGAATGTTAATAATCATAATGCTTAAATCTCTACTCTCAACAAGACTAGTGGACACCTTCCCTCTGTTATTTGAATCATATACAAAGCTATGTTTTTCTAGATCAATACCATACAACCGCTTGAAATGATTACTTAGCATTTTAATAGATGTTTCCACTCCCATACGTATTGCAATAGAGGGAACAACTATCATGAATTTATTAAAACCATATTCTTTATTTAGCTCCAAAATGGTTCTTAGATAAACGTAAGTTTTACCTGTACCTGTTTCCATTTCTACAGTAAAATTAGGTCTTTTACTGTAGATCTCTGGATCGGTAAATAGGTTGTTTTTTAATTGTACTTTATTTAGATTTTCTACTAACCGAGTTCCTTCAGTAATATCAATGTTTCTAACATGCTCCCCTTCATATATCTTTCTAGCACGAGATACTTTAGCATATATACCGGATGTATACCTAGGAAGATCCTTGAAGAGTTCAACCACTGAATTGATAGCATCTATTTGATGATCCAATTTATCATTAAATTCAAATTCAACACGTTTTGTCAATCTTCCCACCTCCTAAATAAACTCAACAGTGTAAGCCTTCTTCTTTTCACCAGTATTTCTCTCAATTAATGCCTGAAGTTTTCTAAATGTAGTATCCTTCAACTCTATATCATCTTCAAAAGCACTATCTCTAAAAATAAACTTTATTGGTAGTGGCTCAATAGCAGCTAATGCTTCTACCATTTCTTCCGTGACTTTTTCTTCTAATGAAACAACAAAGCTATCTGCAAACATATATGTTCTATCACCTATAGATTCTAATTTTTCTATTTTGCTAGATAGTGGTATGTCTCTTTGACGAAGCATAACTTCATAAACTACGTCTATATCCGTAAAGCCCGGTATAAAGTCTAATGCATCTTTATCCGATAACATTGATTCATCATAATCAAGTTGTCCACCTTCTAAAGCTTCTTTGGTCCATCGAATATTTGTATCTGCAGTAGTAAATACCTTAAAGCCAATGTCTAAATTCTTTGTATCATCTTCATTATCGGAAATCACCTTATCTCCAGCTTTTCTAATTCTTTCTTTAGCAATCTCTGTAATATAATGTGCTTTACCCAGTTCATCTAATACTGAAATAGCATTTTCAATAGGTAATCTTTTATTAGCGGGTGTCTTAGATAGCATTATATCTAAGTCTTCTTTCAACTGTACCAAAATAAATTTTCTCTTAGCATTATCTTTTTCATTTAATTTAAAAATAGCTTCTGCTAAAGATCCTGATCCCGAAAAGAAATCTAATACAATCTCATCTTGATCTACTGCAAATCCTAGTAAATATTCTAATAATTCGACTGGCTTTGGATTTGAAAACACTTCCTTTGAAAAAAGATCATACACATCATTGCTTCCTGAACTGGTTGTCCCTTTATCATCAATGACTGTATTTGTAGTAAATATACTCCTAGGTTTTTTTCCTTTTGGTAATCTTTGCTTAAATTGTACTGACCACCTATCTCCCATATCTACAAATCTAATGTCTCCACTTTCTAGGTCTGACTTAAATCTTTTTTCTGACCTAAGCCAGCTGATAGGATTGCCGTCTTCATCCTTATCTAAAATTTGTCCATCTGGACATTCTATTGGGTAGTATTGCTTTCCCGACTTTCTTTTAAATGTATCCCAGTAAAATTTACTAACTTCATCTTCTTCTTTATATCTTTTTAAGTATTCATCTGAATACATCTCATAAAATTCTGATACCGCATCTCTATTTTTTGCATAACATAAAATATATTCATGCTCGACAGCAATATATGTTGAATCATTGCCACCACCTTTTTTGTTCTGCCAAATTAACTCACAAATAAAATTGTTTTCTTTAAAAATTTCATCACAAATCACTTTTAAATTTGCATGTTCATTTTCGTCAATACTTATAAATATTAAACCATCTTCTTTTAAAAGCTCTCTTGCTACTTTTAATCGAGGATACATCATATTTAACCAATTAGCATGAAATCTATTAGTAGATTTTTGATTAATGATATAGCGTTCCCCTGAATCAGACACATCACCTTCATTGATTTCTGCTTTTATTGCTTTCTCGCTAAACTTATCATTATATACAAAGTCATTTCCTGTATTATAAGGTGGATCTATATAAATCATCTTGATAGAATTATAATAATTTTCTTTTAGAGCTTTTAACACTTCTAAATTATCTCCTTCAATATATATGTTATCAGTCGTCTCTGGGTTCTTACTATCTCCATGTATATATTTGAGGGTTCTACCAATGATATCTTCTCCAGCAGCTTTTTTAGCCCCTTGCTTCCCAGCCCATGTCAGCTCAAACTTTTCCTTTCCAACTTCTTTGAATTCTCCAAGTTCTTCTTTCAAAGCATCAATGTCCAGTTCGCCATCTTTTATTGCTGACGGAAATAGTTCAGTCAGCTTTTGAATGTTTTCATTTACTGAATTAAATATCTCTTGATTTACTTTTTTATACTCCATGTTATACCTCCGTTATAATATTTTTCATATCTTCTATAATTTCTTTTTGCCTACTAATTAATTTTGTTTTTTCTGTATTAGATGTGCTTTTTTTCATTTCAAATTTTATAAGGTTAATTTTTTTTAATCCTCTAAACACATCCATCGCCTTGTTGCTGTTATACCAAATTTTACTATCGTATATATCCTTTATAAAACTAACAGTATTCTCATTAGCTACCATGTAACTCTTTATAAGTAACTCTTTATAATAGTTAAGTTTATTATCTTTATTAATAATATTCACAAAATCTAATTGTTGATTTAGCATCATCTTAGTTTTGTCTGGCATAATCTTAGACATTTTAGGTATTAATACAATTTCCTCTATGACAATCTCTTTCTCGTCTTGCTTACTAAGTCTCTTAATAGCTAGGGAGTATGCTTCATGCACATGGTCATAAAGTCTTACCACAGCTAATGGTTTAATCATTTCTTGGAGGATATTAGCTACAAATGAGGCATGTTTTATGTCTTCCAGTTCAACACTGAAAAAAGCAATAACTTGGCAATTATAATCTTCATTAATAACTGAGGGGATGCCTTCCCCTGCTATTTGATACTCTAGCTTTACTGACTTTAAAGATTGTTTCAATTTATTTTTGTCTGCTGGCTTAAGCTCTTTAGGAATAAAGGTTTTTATAGCGAAACTTTTTTCTACTTTATACTTTTCAGGTATATTCAACATCTATTCCACCACCAAAAACGATATTAATTCGAAATCATCTTCACTTTCATTAGCAAAGTCATTATTAAATCCACCAAAATCAAATATAGTTTGCTCAGCATTTTCTTCTTCCTCTCCTTGAATACTCTTTATAGCATTCGATAGTAAGGAAGAGTAGAAACTCATGTCTTTTACATTATTTGTTCTTGTCATAAATTTTTTAAATGCTATTTCTTTGGGTTCATCTTTTTCAAAACAAAGTTTTCTAAAAGTTTTTAAAACATCCCTGGTTTGAGAATTACCAAACTTTACAACTTCATCATTCCCAATATATAGTAAATAATATGGATATAATGAGCTATCGCTATTTGGTTTATTGTTATTGTTTTTATGTTTAAAGCAGAAAACAACTCCTTGTTTTTCACCTTCCGTAACCGATAAAATTCCCTTTGGAACTTTCTTAATTTGTGGCACCTTCTTGACATATTCAGCTAGCTCAAACAAATAGTCATTCATATTTAAATCTGTAAGGGAAATACTATCATTTGCTTCATCAATGTCAATAACTTCATCCTTAAGTCTTTCTAATTGTCTCTTTCTGAATTTCATATCATTCATCTCAGGTGTTAGTATATCTTCATCACCTGTAGATGCAATATTAACTGAAACCATTTTACCTTT
The DNA here is from genome assembly GCA_020832135.1 of Clostridiaceae bacterium. GTDB lineage: Bacteria > Bacillota > Clostridia > Peptostreptococcales > Natronincolaceae > JAFIFG01. Next base: position 19,384 of record JAFIFG010000109.1, on the reverse strand, counting down.
AACTCGCTGCTCTAGGTTTAAGTATTGGTTCAGTTCCATTGCTGGAAAAAAGTTAATCATTTTAATCTGTTTATTAGTACTGCCAATACGATCAATACGCCCAAACCTTTGAATTAAGGATACTGGATTCCATTGAATGTCAAAGTTGATAACAGTATCGCAGTCCTGTAAGTTTTGGCCTTCTGAAATACAATCTGTACCTATTAATATGTGGAGCTGTTCCTTTAATGGCAACTCCTTCCTAAGTTTTGAGTTTGGTGAAAATGCTGACAGGACACTATTGAATTCAGGTGTAACGTTAGGATTATTTGTCCTAGGAGAATAGGATCCGCTTACGACACCAGTATAAACATTTTCTTTTAATAATTCTTTTTCTAGAGCCTCATAAAGATAATTTGCTGTATCAGCAAAAGCTGTAAAAATTAATACTTTCTTATTGCCAGAGTTATATGGTGTCTCTCTAACTTTAGTTTTTAAAATGTTAATTAGATTTTCAAGCTTTAAGTCTCTTTTATTATCTAGAACTTTATTTATATCAGCATATAATGTTTCTAAAATTTCCTTGTCATAATACAAATCCTCTAGAAAATCATATTTATTTAAGTGCTTTATTTTAATTTCATATTTATAATCTAATACTACATCATCCTCATCCAGGTCATCTGTATAATCAATGTCCCTTTCACTTTCAAGCAAATCAATGTAGCCATCTATTCTCTCGATAAGCCTTCTAATTGTCTCTCTAAAGGAAAATACCGAACTTTCTAATCTCTTAAACAAGTTAAATCTATGAAGGGTCCTCAATCCAACCTCTCTTAATTCATTTGTCATCAAGACCCTACCATCTGCTCTCTTTGACTGATATTTTTCTGCATAGTAACTTTTATATTGGCCTTTAATATAGCTCATTGGCGCATAAACCGCTAATTTTAATTCCTCTAGAATGTAGTTAGTTTCTTCAAAACTAAGCAGCTGATTTAACTTATCAATATTAGGTTTATAAGTATCTGGCTTTAACTTTTCTGGGAACTTTCCTACTTTTTCAGTTCCATAGTAGGTTGTTATATGTTTTCTACTTCTTGAAATCGTCATCATCTCTAGCAGTTTATAGAATTCCGAAGGCAAACTATCAAATAAATCTTGTTTTTTCTTATTAGGTTGCTTGTCCCAGATATTTATATTAGTGGATGTTTTTCTCAACAACCTATCAATACTGGAAATACCTTGTTCTTCAAATGCAAAATCTCTATCGGCAGTAATAATACTGATTTGGTTTTTCAAGTCAGTTAACGAGTTATTCACAGGTGTAGCTGACAATAATAATACTTTGGTATTTTGATTCTTTTTTATTGCTTCCTGTAGTAATCTTTGATATCTTGTAAAACCGTCCTCTCTTTCCGTTCTGTTTCTAAAGTTATGTGATTCATCTATTACTATAAGATCAAATTTGCTCCAATCAAATCTTGCCAAGTCCCACCCACTTTTTGACATGCCTTTTTCTCTAGATAAATCTGTATGAAACATTATTTTATAATTAAATATTTCATCCACTACACTATCCTTATAAGCACCTTTAAATGAATTCCAGTTATCATATAATTTTGCAGGTGTTAGGACCAATACATTATCCTGTCTTAATTCAAAGTATTTTATTACAGCCAATGCTTCAAATGTTTTACCTAACCCCACACTATCAGCAATTATACACCCATTATATTTATTAATTTTTTGGATTGCAGAAAGCACTGCATCCTTTTGAAAATCAAATAGCATATTCCAAATTTTTGTTTTCTTAAAGTTCATGTTATCTCTTTCAAATTTTTCTACCCCATAGTCTAATTGACTTCCAAACAATTCATTTAAGGTGAAGTAATATAAGAATTCTGGAGAATGGTCTTTATATACATAATTTAAGCTTTCTAACAATTGGTCCTTGAAGTTCTCAGTAATATCGTTATTATACCAAATACGCTCAAATAATTTTTTTGCACCAAGTATCTGGTTTTTGTCCATTGTACTATTCATTACTGTATCAAAATTTATACTATTAATTCTTGATCTCACAGCTTTACCTGATAGTTCTAAAGATGAAGATCCTTGGATCATAAAATCATCGTCTATAAGTAAAACATTGCTCCTTATCTCATTTTGAGGTCTTGTTTTCTTAACATTCACATGTTTTTTTATAAACTCATACATAGCTTTAGCTTTATGAAAATGCTGTAATTTATTTTTCTCTATAATGTCATATTCATTGAATAGCATTTCATTGACGTTTATAGTAATTTCAAATTCTCTTTCTATTTCTTCATTTTGAGGTACATATTTAGTATCACGAATAATGAAATTAATTTCTTTTACATTTTTTAGATTCTTTTCTAATAATGCAAAAACAGATAGTGTCAATTTGTCATTAACAATATTAACAACACAATCTTTTTTATTACTAAGAATATCATTTATTTGCTCTACTAATTGTTTATTAGAGTTTATATCTACACTCAAGGGTAAGCCCCTCCCTTTTATTCTTTCATTTTTATTACTATGCTTTATAGGTTTTAAATTTAAATCATCTTTAATTATTTACAAAATCCACCATATTTAATAATCAATAAAGTTATATATGCAAATTAGTACATTATTGTATCGTAACTATTCTTATTGATTCACTTTAATATCCTTCATACAAATTTATTCTTTACACTTTCCATACCACTTCCAAAGAATAGTTTTTTAAATGTTCAATTAGATTCTCTATATATTTTAGCTTATATTGATTAAATTCTTCTATATTATCAAATCTGTCTCCTGGATCTTCAAAATACCAGTTTATCCAAATCCTATCGGCACTTCTAACCCATTTTTTAAAGTCAATATCTATTTTATCTTCCAGGTAGTGTACCATTCTCATAATATCTTCATCTTGTACACTTTCACTAAAACCAACCTTTAGGCCCTCCTCCAGATCATGCCCAAAACAACAAAATTCTGTTTTAAGTTCTAATTCGATATTTAAAATTTCAAGAAGATCTATCAGTTCTTTATCAATATCATCATATGGTATCCCATGTTCTAAAAAAACTTCTCTATATCCCATAATCTCACACCCTTCTTATTAGCCTTTAATTACTATATTGCTTCTATATATAGCAACCTTTTTCCTGCTTTATCAAGAGATTTAAAAGTTACTAATAAAAGGTAGTGTACCTTAATGTAGTAAATCAAACATTAATAAAACTGACTCATTAAATTTATTGTCACCATCAATCTTCCAAATTATCTTTTGATTAGTCACCTTTCACTTTATTTACTGTTTTTCTAATTTTGAATTTCTCTTAAAGAATAAAGATAAAATTTACAAACCTTTATACCCGGTATTATTTTTTACTATGAAATTCTATTGTAGCTTTCTACTGGTACAGACTGCCTCTCAAGCAGCACCGTCGAAAGCATCGGCAGACTGTACCAGCCAAGGTAAGTTTTTCGGGTCCTTTCCCCCAACTACCGCCCCATAGCAATAGGATTCATTTTAAGTCTATCTCAAAAGTCAATCCTATCCCTATGGCTCTTTCCCTAAATGTACATAATTTCAGGCATAGTTGCTACTATAGGGCATTACCTCTGGGGTCAGCAACTACCGTTCCACTTGCCTGAAATCGACATTTAGTGAATAGTTGGGGGATATCAGGGTCTAACTTTCGGGTCTTTGCATAAGTCTATCTCAAAAGCTATATAAAAAATCCCCAGGTCATCAGGAGAGGAAAACCACCTCCCCTGCCTCTAGGGACAATTTAGAAGGATGCTTTTAGTTTTTTCAGCAGTTCGCCGAAGCCTGGCACCCATTATTATTTCCTCCACCGCAGACTTCCCCAACTAAGGTCCACCTCTACAGAGGGAAGACTGCTTCCAAAGCTACCACTAGTTGATCATTTCCATAAGCAAGAGAAGAACCCCACTTCCCTTGCAACCTCTGGGGTCCTGCAATGCTATTACCTAACGTCCATAGATTGCTGGCTTTGGGGTCTTTATAAAGGTGATGCATAAGGATTTAAGTCGTTCTTCGTAGATCTTTGCCTCTGCTGTCACAGCAACGTTATTCCGATTCCTTCATAAGTTGCTCTCTATGGGGTCTTTGCTTAGGTATATATAAAGGGTCCTTAAAATCTCTGGGGTCTACAAACTTCCTTCTTCCCTCCAGTCCACAAAAAATCACCTTCACAAAATACCATGGGACTTTTGTTTCGGTGATGTTTGTTCCCTTTCACTTCTACGGAAGATTGTTTTCTTTGGGGTCTCTCAAGGGTCTATCTCAGGGTCTTGCTGCCGCTCTCTCCATAGATTGTAGCATCTAGGGATATATTATTAAGAAGGGCTACAAACTATTCCAGTCGCTGGAGTTAGCTTTAGAGATGTTTTTCTATCGTCTTACCATGTATCAAATATAGCTATTCCTTCGTCCCAGTATAGATAAAGCCTTGCTCATGCATTTTTATAAAACTCCCCTCATCCTTACCTATAAAATTACCACATTTACATCGATAATCCTCCAGGTCTTTTTCCAGTTTGTAAATCCTTTTGATTCTACTTTTATGGCATTTTAATACTTTGCCACTTCCTATCTTTTGGTATTTCAAAAGCTTGATTTTGCATTTTGCACATTTTATTGTTAACATTTTAAACTTCCTTTTTAAATTAGTTCTCGTTTACAGTTGTTGCACAAAATTCATTATGATATAGAATCAATTACTCAGCTCCTTGCTATACTATAAGTTCTTTAACAAGCTACCAACTAAACAAGGTTTTAATACCACTACATAAGTTCTTCACTCCATTACATAAACTACTTACCCCTGTTTTAACAGTATTTCCTATAGATTTAGCTACTTTTTTTGTAATTTCTCGAACCTTTTGAACACCCTTCACAACCTTTTCTCCAACTTTAGAACCTGCCATATAGCCAACAGTTCCACCAACAAAACCCCCAACTGCTGTACCTACAGGACCTAAAACAGTTCCAATTTTAGCTCCAATTGCAGCCCCTTTTGCACTTGTAGATATTCCAGCAACTGTTGAAACAGTAACTTGTTCCATTTTATCTATTCCTTCTGTTAGTGTTAATTCACCAGAGGCCATTTTTCCAATAACTTTCACATTTTCAATTGCTACATGTGCAATACTTGTAATAGTTCCTGCTGGTGTACCTTTTGGGATAGAAGAAATGAAGCCTTTTTCTGCTCCTACCTTTACAGCCCCAGCTGCAGCTGCTTTAACTCCAAAGTCTGCACCAGACACAAGGGCAGTTTCTACAACTTCCTCGCCATCAATGGATTCTCCTTCCCAAACCTTCTGAGCAACATTAAACCCTACTCCTATTGCTGCCCCCATCAAAGCAGCTTCTCCGGCTTGTTTTCCTATCCCCATTGCCAAATCTTTTGCTTTATATTCATTCCAATTTAACTCATTCCATTTTCCACTTTGAGCTTCTTTCTGTAAATCTTTAGCTGATGGTTTTGAAAGTGGCTTGCTTTTAGTTCCATCTGGTGCCTCTATCACATTTGTTGCATTTTTTATATCGGTTTCTTGACCATCTGCAACTAGTTTTCTCTGACCTCTATAATCACCCTTATTAAAAGCATCCAAGGTCTTTTCAGCATCTTTGTAATACTTTGTTTGATATCTTTTTACAGTTTTTCCATTACCGTCAACAACAACAATATCTACAGAATTTTTAGTATAACCTTTTCCTTCCGGTTGCAACACTTTTGCTCGATATTGACTCCCTGTAGCCTCAGCATTTAGATTAAAAGTTTGAGCATGATATTGTTCGGCTATAAACCCGTCTAGCTGTGGGTTCAGGTTTACTGTGCCATTTTGTGTGACTATCGTTTCATATAACGAATTATTTGCTGAAGCAAGAGCATTATCTAAACTTCGAAGATATTTTGCTGCTTCTTGAGAACTCATATGTGATGTTGCTTTTTTAGTTTCCGCTGCAAACCAAGCTTCCTTGCTTCGTCCTTTCTTTATTGCCTCCTTAAGAGAATGTTTCTTTTCTTCATTTACTCTTATGGTCGTAATAATCTCAGAGCTAATCTCTTCTATCTCTTCATCTGTTTTTTCAGGAAGATTAGTCTGTAATTCCATAGGTAGCCATGTTTCAAGAGGCATATTTTCTTTATGCAATATATAGCTTTCCATAAACTTCTTCTGAATAAGCTTTAGGTTTTCTGCATCATTCACTGTTAATAATGGTATAAATTCATCATCTATTATTAACATTTTCTTATGATTTTCCTCTAACATACCCTTCCCCCTTACTCAAGTCTATCTTGCTGGCTGGTTTAATATCTATTTTGCTAATTGTATCTTTAATTTGTGAAATTTTTTCTTTCAATGTACTCGATATGGATTTTGTATCTTTAATCGACTTTTGCAAATCAGCAGTAGTTATTGTTTGTTTTTCATTAATAAAGGCATTTTCAATTGTTTCCTTTATCACAGCTTCCAGATCTGCACCGTTAAAGCCTTTTGTTTCCTCAATGAGAGCAATAGTGTCAATATCTCTCGACCACTTGCCACGCTTTTTTAGGTGAATCTCAAGAATTTTACGACGTTCTTCTCCATTTGGCAAGTCTACAAAAAACAATTCATCAAAACGCCCTTTTCGCAAAAACTCAGGTGGCATCTTTGAAATATCATTGGCTGTAGCTACAATGAAAACCGTACTCTCTTTTTCTTGCATCCAAGTAAGAAACTGTCCAAACAAACGTGTGGTGACATCACTTCCACCACCATCTCCACCAATACCAGCAAATGCCTTTTCAATTTCATCAATCCATAAGACACAAGGGCTAATCGCTTCTGAAAGTTTAAGCGCCTTTCTCATGTTATCTTCAGATTCTCCGACATATTTACCCAATAACCTACCCACATCAAGACGTACCAATGGAATTTTAAATAACCCCGCAGTAGCCTTGGCAGTAAGGCTTTTTCCACATCCAGGCATACCAATAATCATAATCCCTTTTGGAATATCGACTCCAAATTTTATTGCCTTATCTAAACTACTAAAAATCTTAGCTTTTTTCTTAAGCCATTCTTTGAGATTCTCAAGACCTCCAATATCGTCAATTGCTTCATTAAAATTCACAATTTCTAACATGCCAGTTTTTTTGATAAACTGCTCTTTCTCTTTTAAAATTAAACGTTTATCCTTAGCATCTATATACCCTCCATCTTGATAAGCAAGGTTTAAAATTTGTTTGATTTGAAACTCATTCAACCCTTTAAAGGACAGTGCAATATTATCTATCACATTCTGTTCAACTACAATATCCAAATCTTTTATAAATTCTTCTATAACACTCATAATTTCAAGACCAGTAGGTAATGGAATATCAAATACTGTTATATAATTCTCCAATTCAAATGGAATAACTTTTTTTGCTGATACTATAAAAATCGTTGCATAGTAATCATCACGATACAGATTATCTTCAGCTATTCTTTTAAGTAGTGCAATCACCTTAGGATCGTTGAGTTGGTTATGAATATCCTTCAAAACAATAAAGGTTTCATTTTCAAATCCATTATCTAAGGAAAGTTTAAGAAAATGTTCTAGATCGCACTCTATTTGAGGGCTCTTGGTATAAAAATCTATTGCACCAAGTGCATTATTAAATTCAACAATTTTTGCCCCTTGTACAACTTTACTTATAGCACCATCTATAACTTTAAAATCAAAATGATTGATATATATAATGGGGTGTAACGCATCAATATAAGAGGCTAATATATTTTGGAATTTTTTTCCCATATTTACACCTCCATATATAATAATTTATCTTTTTTCGACTTACTCTTATAATTGATTCCATCTAATATTAAAAATTTCTGATTAACATCATCAAAGCTTAAATCACCACCAAAGTCTCCTGCACTTCTCACATAGTTATCTTCTTTCATTGATAAAATCATAAACTTTTTCCCTTTGGGTTCAATATCTTTCCAGTAATCCTTCGTTTCACCTGCAAAAGATTTTAAATTACCTGCCAATATATTGATTAGCATACTTTCATTGGATACTAATTCACATAATTCTCTATACATTTCTTTTACATCTTTATCCATATCATAATTTGATTTTTGTCCTCTAACAAGAGATGCCTTGTATGGATTATCTGTTACTCTTCCAAAAGTAGGTGGATTAAGTGTTTGAATTATATCGGAGGAATTTGCTTCTTTAATTTTCTCATCTGTATTTACTACTCTTTCAGTTGGTAAATACTTTTTCCTCATATTTTCATTCATTAGCATTACAAATAAAGCCCGTGGCGCTTTATTTAAAAATGTATAGAATATATTGTGATAGTCTAATGCATACAAACCACTATATGCTTCATCTATTTCCTTTATTGCTGCTTTAATCTTTGCAATATCATTTTTATTTTCCATTATAGTTTCGATTAACTGTCTATAACCCGTATGGTAATCATCTATAATTGTAGATACTTTAAAATTCATCTCTTTATACTTTTCCAATAGAACCTCTGCTTCCTGTTTATACTGTAAAATATATGTATTTTTATCTACTGTTACAGGATCAGCTTCTATATCAAATATTTCAACTAATTCTTTTATAACTGTTAGGTTATCTACATTTTTAAGTTTTTCTACTTTTTCTAGTTCTTCATTATATCCACGTACAGAAAGCCATCGATGAAGAAGCTTATTATTAAAATATGTTATCACATCCTCTATAGAAAAATTATTCCTTAAATCCTCTAATGTTCTTACTGGATATCCGTCACAAATTAAATTAAATTTAATCGTTTTAGCCATATAATCTACCCCCATTATTTTAACTTAATCGAATCTCCCTGACTCCTCAACCACATATCAATACCATTTCCATATGCCTCAGTTGTAATGGTATAAATGGAATTTTTTTCTGAAATAATTTCTGCAGTCGGTAATCTATCTAACACAGCTTCAATAGATTGTCCACGATATTCAAAAACCACTGTTTTTAATTCACCAGCATACATAAATTGTACTCTCTTTCGAAATTCTCCATCATTGAATTTATCCTTATAGGGAATTGTAAAATATTCACTAGTACCCTTTAAGTCGCTCATACGATCTACTCTAAAGATCGTAGGAAAATCTTTACTGCTATCCGCCATATAAGCTATCAGATAGAAATAGTATTCTGAAAACATAATAGCCACTGGCTTAACCTCCCTCTCCTTCGTAATACCATCTTGTCGAGTATATGTAAACTTTGTAATTTCACTATCTATAATTCGTTGAGATAGTTCCCATAGGAGAGATAATAGCTTTTTTTCATGCTTTAATGCTACATAGTGGTGCTGCTCATTTCTTATCATTTGTTCAACCTTTTTCCTATCATTAGGTACTACTTGAACTAGCAGCTTATTAATGAGGCCATTGAGTTCTTCTTTACAAAATGCCCGGCTTTCTAATAAGATCTTACACAGACCCATTACTTCTTCATTGGTAAGCCACTCTCGTTCAAACCGAACTAAATAATAACCCTTTCTAACCCTATCATATTTTATTGCTACATCACTCTCAGCTAAATGATTTTCTGATAAATAAGCTCTTAGATCATCAATATCCCGCTGTATTGTTTTTTCAGTTACTCCAAATTTTTCTGCAAGACCAGCTTTGTGTAAAAGTTCTCCCTTATTTAAACGTTCATAAATACTCAAAAGTCTAAAACCTTTATTACCATTATAATCAAGATTAATATTCAAATTACTCACCACCTTTACACATCCTAATTCAGTATACCTATTTAAAGTAGACACATAATGGGTCTATATCATTTTTCTTCACAATGCCCCTAACTTCTGTAATGATTAGTCTATATTTAGTTTTGTAAAGTTCCATTATTTATGTTAAATTATGGTTTATTATCACACCGTAAACCTTCGACAAAACTTGTTATATTCCTCCCTTTTTCCTGTTTTTCCCTATACATTTCACTATCTGCTAATTGAATAATTTGATCTAGTTCTATATTAGAATTACCATCATATTCATAGAAGCCCACACTTAAGCTTATTGGAAATGAAAACTTTTTCTCTTTATTAAATTGATCTATTACTTTATGAACCCTTTTCCAAACTTCTTTAGCCTGTAGTTTTGTTATATTGGTGAATACAATTATAAATTCATCTCCACCAAATCTAAAAATAAAATCTTCTTTTCTAATGTTCCTTCTTAATATACCACTTACATTTACTAATACTTCATCCCCAATACAATGGCCAAATCTATCATTGATCAGCTTTAGCCCATCAATATCAATGAATGCAATGGTAGTACTTGTATTTTTTTCAAACAGCGTTTTCTTTATTTCACGTCTCAACCTCCTTAGTCCTTCACACTTATTAAACACTCTTGTCATTTGGTCCATAGAAGCTTGTTTTCTCCAATTTGTTATTTGTTTTTTTAACTTCAAAATCTCTTTTTCTTTTTCTTTTAATAACTCGCAGTATAATCCCCTACACTTTTTTCCCATATTTTGTCACCCTTATAACTTTATTTATTATCTCTTTAGTTTAATTCTACTTATACTTAAGGACATATTCTGTCCTTTTCCAATTTTTATAAAATTTTTTATTTAAAAAAAACGGTTGTAGTGAATTTTTACCCCAACCGATAAACTTGTTATTCATTTAATTTCAGCAACCAACTTCTATTACTCAAAGCTGGGATTACACTGCTATAAAACTCTAGTAATCAACGATTAAATCTGTAATCAATCAGATAACTTAAATAACTTACTTCCTATAGTAGTTATCCGCTCTTAATTCAACTGCTTTTGCCCACTACTTAGACAAAACATTGTAGCCGTAGCAAGCACTAAAAATATTCCTACAAATACTATCTGTTGAATAACTGTGCCTGCCGTAGTTTATAGAGAACAATATGCCAACTCTAATAATTGTTGGCTAGTCAAGGGCCTTAAAATTTAGAATTAGCTCCTTAATATCATTGATTTTATAGATTTGATAGCCCTCTTCTCCCATGGTTCTAATTTTGTGTACTCACTAATTGTCATTATTACTGAAAAAAAGATTGTAAAAACATAATTGTTCTTCATTTTCCTCCTTCACTTTCCATTATATTCTTTAACTTCTATAGAAAGAAAAAAATCCTTGCTAATATTACCTTGTTTTACTACTTAATAACTATAAGTAAAGCCCTCCTCTGATTAGAGAAAGGCTTAAAGTAGATTTTCCATCTTTTATTGCTATCACTGCAGAAACTTAAATTTCTACTTCCCACACCCTAACCTCCACCCGAGGCACCTCTCCATAAAACTTCCTCTGCCTAGCATCTACAATCTGCTTATCATCGTGATAGGCTAAGTTATTTAAGGCATCCCCTACAATCTTTTGTATGTTATCAATATCAGGCTTTTTCGTTGGTCGAAGGATGCCTTGTTTCATGCTTTCTTTTTTCTTTTGAGAGGTGGATTTAGGTATTTTGAAGTAAGCATCTATTTCCAAGTACAAGGGTCCCTCTAACAATTTGTTCTTACCCTTTACACTTTCTATAAAGCTATGCTTTACTAGATTTTCATAGTTTACTGTTTTCTGTGGTGTATATTGATGACCTGTGGAGGTGGTTCTATGCCTACCTTTGCCCATGGGTTCTCCATAGATGGTGAAATTATATCTTAGGTGTTTTTTCATTTTTCTTTAATCCTTTATCTTCTATTTTATCTGTATACTGGAGGATTTCCTTCTTTAATTTATGCAGTCGCTTTAGATATTTCACCTTTCTTTCCAGCTCCATTACCACCACCTCCTGTACAATGTCATTTCTATTCTCAACACTGGAGATGGTTTCCTGTAGTTCTTCCTTTGTCTTTTGTATTACTTCATCTACCGTCAAGTAGTTCTCCCCCTTTTTGTTTGTAGATAAAATTTTACTATGCTTTATTTCTGAGTTAACGTTAAGTTAAAGTAAGATAGTGCATTTTAATTATGTGACTACTAAATCATCTATAATTTCTTAGAAAGGCAATTCATCATCTTCTTGTACTTCACTAAAATTAGATAACATTTCCTTGGTACTGTCATTCCCTCGATCTAAAAACTGTACATCCTGGGCTACAACCTCAGTAATCCATCTTTTTATCCCTAAATCATCTATATAATTCCTCGTTTGAAGTCTTCCAGATACCGCCACCAATCTTCCCTTTCCTATGTAATTACTACAGTTTTCCGCTGTCTTATCCCAAAGGATAATCTTAAAAAAATCCGCTTCATCCTTTCCTCTTTTATTTACTGCTAAGGTAAAGGTTCCTACTGCTTTACCCGTTGTTGTATACCGTAGTTCTACATCCCTTGTTAATCTTCCAATTAAGGTAACTTGGTTCATTTCCTCTTCCCCCTTTACATCACTAATCTATGATTTAGACCCTGACCTTGAAATTCAATGATCCGACCTTTGCACATTTCTATGATTCTACTACCAATAGCTTCATCAAACTCCAGTAGCTTTTCCACCGTATATTCACTGGAGATTAGGATAGGATAATTATTAAGGTATCTATAGTTGATGATCTCAAAGATAATATTTAGGTCGCTATTGGTGATTTTCCCTTTGTATAAATCATCTATTAGAAGGACCGGGGCCCTCTTATACCTACTCATTTCCCTTTGGTAATAGGCTTCATCCAACATATTTTGCTTCAGGGCTGTTATTGCTTCTCGATACTGCATATAAAGCACACCTACATGTTGCTGCATCAATCCATTGGCAATGGCTATAGTAATATGGCTTTTTCCACTACCAACCTGTCCCACTAGTGCGATACTGTTATGCCTTTCTTCTTTTATCTTTGTAAAATCCTCTACATAGCTTATGGCCATTTCCTTTGCCTTTTTTACGATGGGTGGCTTTTGTGTAGTATGAAAGTTAGAGAAGGTCTTTTGTTGAAAGGCGGTGGAAATACCTGATTTTTCTAAGATCCTTTGGTAGTCCTTCGCCTCTTTACATCTACAGGGTCTTGCCCTATTGCCTTCAACAAATACTTCCCTATCTTCGCATAGGCTACAGTTATAATGCTTCTCCTTAACCTTGATAGAGCCATTTTGTTTTATCGTATGGCGTTGTTTTTGTAGCTTCTTCATTAAATCCTCCATGATCTTCACCTCCCTCTAAATAATCTAGGAAGGGTTTGTTGGGACCTAAGAAGGTGCTACAATGCTTAATATATTCTCTTTGCTTATTTTCCCTTTTGATCTGTTGCATATAGAGCTTTACTGCGTTTAATAGCTGTAACGGAGTATAGCCCTCCTTTAACCTTTGTTGGTAGCATTTATAGGCCTTTAGCTTTTCCACCTTCTTAGGATATAGATTCCAAAATCCTTCAAAGTCCTCACTATAATTACCTTTGCCAGTTTTCTCTAACTGCGCTCCCCTATCTTTTCCTGCTTCTATAGGATCCAATAGATTCTCAGCCGGGGTAGTTATAGCATATATATGTTTTTTATTATCTTTATTAACCTTATTCTCCTTATTAACATTATTAACATTATTGTTTGTGTCTTTTTGATGTTGTTCTGATGTTTTTTTGATGTTGCTTTGATGTTGTTCTGATGTTTTTTTGATGTCTTTTTGATGTTCCCTTTCTTCATCACTACTTTGATATTTATTGTAATTTTCAATAGTTATGAGGGTATATTTTGATGTGCTTTCATAGGTAATCATCCCTTCACCCTCTAGCAAATCTAAAAACTTTTTTACTTTACTTCTCGACCACTGCCATTTATCAGCAAGATGCTTGATAGAGGTTAAATTATCGCCTCTTTTAATCTCTAATACATCCATTCCTACCATGACATTTTTATCTTTATGGTTTGCTATTAAAAGAAGATCCACCCATGCTTCAAATCTTGTAAAATATCTTTTTTCTAAATACAAGGGATGCTCTAAAATTTTTCTATGGAGGGAGATCCAGCCTCCTGTCATATCATCACCTACTTTTCCTATATATTTAAACTTTCTTCTATTTCTTACGAAGGGGTCTCCACCTTTTTCACCCTTTCCATCACTTCTTTAAATTGTTTTATCGTTAAATCTTTTTTACTAGTAATACCATAATCCTTCTCCAGCACCTTCTTTAATTGTTCCTCCGTTACTCCCTTCTCACTACATAGGGCACATAGGGCGGCTATATGGTTTTGTTGGATCTTTTTCTCTTTACTGTGTTTTATCTCTTTATCTTCATTTGATTTATCTTCAGCATCAATAACTAACTTATCATCCAATTCAGCACTACACACCTTATCAGGATCTTCTCCAGTAGGAATAGCAAATGTGCGGAGGAGCAGGTATTTATAGGCATAGGTCATGGCCTTTCCCACCCCTTTATCCTGTGTATCTACTCCGGTGCCACTACTAACAATGATTTCATACTCCCCCGTGTCGGTGTCTAGGATTTTATATTTCGTATTCACAGTAGTTAAAATATCTTTTTTCTCATGTTGCTGCTCTATAGGTAATATAACGAGACCCTTTTCCACTAAACTTTTTCTTATAGTGCTGGTGACTTTTTCCTCGGAAATAGCTTTATATTTTGTATTTTTATATTGAATACAATCGTCTTTTTGAAGGTACTCCACATCCTTCATAATGGCATGTATCTTTTGATATAGTCCAGCTTTATTAGACATATCCTCACCCCTTACTATTTTCTATTTAACCTCCACCTCAAATTTATCCTGAGGATATTTTATTTCTATAGCCTTCAATGCTTCCCCAGTATCCTTCACGATTGCCTTGCCTTCTATTGTTACTAGGTCTTTCTTTAAGGCACTCCAGTTTAAGGCTTTTTTGATTTTAATGTAGTCAAAATAACCTTCTCCTTCAGCCCAATTGATAAGCTCTTCTTCATCTCGAATATATTGAGGTTGCTGTTTCTTCAACCTAAATGTGCCATAGGGGAGCTTTATACTTTTCACTTTAGGATCTTTTCCGTTTTCTTTTCTTAAAAACTCCTCCAGCAACCCTTTGAAGAAGTTCATGCTATCCTCCTTCTTTTGGTTTTCATTCCTTCTCCAGCCTTCTATTCTCTCTATTTCCATAGCCGCTAGATGATTCACTTCCTCCATGCCCTCCTGTAGCACCTTTAACTTCCTTAAGGCCCAGGTGGCTTCTTCCTTGGTTTGAATGGTGAATCTTTCTCTTTGAATTCCTTCCACTTCTGTAATTTCTTCAATTTCTTCCATTTCCGCCAATTGTAATGGGTTCATTTAAAGCACCACCCTTTCATTTAGCATTTTTGATACATCCTTATTTTTATATAGAGCAAAATAAATCATATTTCCTATCTCAACGGAACCACTATAGGGATAAGTAATATTGTCCCTAGCCTTAAATGCTATAGCTTGTCCCTTCTCCTTGGCAATTCTTTCTAATAGGTATGGATCAACATGAATTTCTCCCTTCCCAAAGGAACAGGGTTCAATCTTGATGACCCCATTGCCATATAAACAGCTATTTACTATATAAGCACCCTCCACTAGGGCTAAAATATCCTTCACATCCTCATACTTTATTCTCTCCATCAAACTCCAGCCTCCCTTTTCTTCTTTTTCTCTCTATGGTATACTTATCTCAACAACAATTTACTTTTGGTGGCTTTTGGCCTCCTTTTTCTTTTTTTGTAAAAATCTTTGAAAATCTCTTATGGTGCCTATAAAAACCATGATTCTTTTGTTCATACATCACCTCCCAATAACTCTTAGATAATCCTTACCCTCTGTTGATTGCTTTTTCAACCACTCCTGTAGCTGTCTTTTCGGGATTACCTTTCGCCTCCCTAACTTAATACAAGGAAAATCCTTTAGATTACAAAGTTCATAGGCTTTAGTGGTGCCTATACCTAAATATGCTTTAAGTTCTTCTACTGTCATAGCACCTTCGTCATTACTATCTTTTTTCTCTTGGGGGGGTTCTAGCTGTAACTGATCCATCTTTTCCTTTACACCCCTTATTTCCTTCATCATTTCGTTTAATAGTATTAATACTGCTGGCTCCATCCTCTAGCCCCCTTTCCAATAGGATATAGGTACATCTTCCATCTTCATTGAATTTTAGAATCTCCCTTTTACATTCTCCCTTTTCTATAAAGAAACAATCTTTAGCATCACAAAATACAGTTTTCATTTCACCCACCCCACCTTTTTATTTTTCTATAGGCTCCACTAGGAGACATACTAAACCTTTTAGCAACTTCTTCGTAGGTGAGGTTTTCTTCAACATATTGCCTCTTCATTTCCTGCGCCTTAACTCTTCTCATGTCCTTGGGAGTGAAGGGCAACAACCCATATTTATGTAAAATAACATCTACTGGTACTTCATCAGGTCTTAATATTGCTTCGCATAAGGCATAATAATTATCTGCTAAATCTAAGTAATCATAACCCTTCATCCTTTCCCTCCCCTATTAAAGCATTTGTAGCTAAGGAAACTTTTTTTGATTTTTTTTATCTCTATGGCAACTATGTTGGTAAAAAAATATCTTTTTCCTACAACTATCTCCAACCCATGTAACTTTCCTTACCTTCAGCAACTCTTTCTCCATAAAAAATACTTTCTATTGGCTGTCCAAACTTTAAAGCTATTTTTCTAGCTTCACTTAAGGTAAATTCACTTCTGTTACTTTCTTTGTTTCTATAAGCTGTTCCAGATATACCTAAGTAGGCTGCTACTTGTTTTTGATTTAATTCATTCTCCACCCTTAGTCCCCTTAATCTATTAGAGTTGATTTTTATTTCCATAGGAAACACCCCCTTCTCATATTGCTTATTTAGCAACTCTTTGTGATTATATTATCACTCTGTTGCCGTAGTGTCAATGCATTATCGATAAGTAGCAATAAATATTGTATAAAAGGAAATAATTATTGCTATTATGATATAAAACCTTTATAATAGAATTAAGGAGTGATGGAATAATGGCAACTTTTAAAGAAAGATTACGATTACTAAGAAAAAGCAAAAATTTAACTTTAGATGAATTAGAAGCAAAAGTGGATATTACAAAATCTACTCTATCCCGCTATGAAGGTGGCACAAGGGAACCAAAACTTGAAAACATCCATGCTCTAGCAGAATTTCTAGAGGTATCCACCGACTATTTGTTGGGATTAACCGATAATCCTAAACCTTATCCTAAACTAACGGAGAAGGATCAAAAAGACATTGCTAAGGAATTAGAAACTACAATGGAACTATTGAACCAACAGGAAGGTTTAATGTTTGACGGGGAGACAATAGACGGGGAGACAAAGGATTTATTAAGGCAATCTTTAGAGAATGCTATGAAGTTTGCTAAGGTGGCAAATAAAAAATATACACCTAAGAAGTATAGGAAGGATACTTGATCATCCCTATGGCCTATAGAGAAATCGTCCAGCAATTAAAGAAGAAATATAAAACAAATGACCCCTTCGACCTGTGTGAAGCTCTTAATATTCCTGTTTTTAGAGAACCTTTAGGTAAACTTCGAGGCTATTATCATTATTACAAGAGAAATAAGATGATCCATATCAATATGAATTTATCTGAGGAAATGCAAAGGATCGTATGTGCCCATGAATTGGGACATGCCCTATGCCATCCTAAGCAGAATACCTGCTTTCTTAGGGAAAATACTTTATTTTCTAGTGATCGTTTTGAAAAGGAAGCCAATCAATTTGCAGCTGAACTTTTGCTCCCAGATGATCTCTTAGAAAAATACCCTTCCTACACCATAGAACAAATTGCGGCTACAGAACATACTACAGTAGAACTAATCCAACTGAAATTTAATTTCAGTATTTTTTAAAACTACATAATGGTAAATTTTTCTTTAAGACTCAATTATTTCTATACATAATACTGTTACCTACAGTATTTATTTTTTAAAGTTAGGTCGAACATATGTTTAAAACAAAGGAGTGGGTGAAAATGAAAGGAACGGTAACAAAAAAGGGAACAAAATGGTATATCGTTGTGGATGTAGGTTTTGATGAAAGAGGTAAGAGAAAGCAAAAGTGGTTTTCAGGTTTTAAGACAAAAAAAGAAGCAGAGGCTAAACTAGTAGAAATTCTGCAACAATTAAATACAGGTACCTATGTAGATAGCAAAAATATGAAGGTGGCGGATTATTTAGAGAAATGGTTACAGGATTATGCAAAGCATAAGGTGGCTCCTAAGACCTATAGAAGTTATCATGATACAGTTCATATCCATCTAAATCCTAAAATAGGCCATTATAAGTTAGAAAAATTGTCACCAACCATTATTCAATCCTATTATACTTGGTGTATTGAGAATACTGAACTATCTAATACCAGTATTAATTATAACCACAAAATCTTAAAGCAGGCTTTAAATCAAGCTGTAAAATGGCAGTTATTAATCCGTAATCCTTGCTTAGCAGTAGAACCGCCAAAGAAGGAGAAACACAAGGTAGAGGTGTTAAATGAGGAGGAAATTAATAAACTACTGGATGCCTGTAAAGATGAAGTTATTTATTTACCTATATTTCTAGCTATTACCACCGGTATGCGAAGAGGTGAAATAGCAGGCTTGGAATGGAAAAATGTAGATTTTAAAGAAAATATGCTTTATGTGGAAAAGGCGCTACAAAGAATTGATGGAGAATTACAATTGGTAGCTCCTAAGACACAAAAATCTAATAGACCTGTAGCTTTATTTGATTCGGTAGTGGCTGCTTTAAAAAATCATAAGAAGCAACAAAGGAAGAATAGAAAGGCTTTAGGGGATGATTGTATCATCAATGATTTTGTATGTACATGGGAGGATGGAAGAATTATAGATCCTGACTATATATCCAATGCCTTTAATAGGCTAACAAAGAAACTAGATATCCCTAAGAGAAGGTTCCATGATCTGAGACATACCCATGCAACTTTATTGTTAAAAGAAGGTGTACACCCAAAGGTAGTATCAGAAAGACTAGGACATAGTCAAATTTCTATAACATTGGATATCTATTCTCACGTTATACCCTCCATGCAAAAGGATGCTGTGGAGAAAATAAAAGACAAATTTGCTAGGTAGTTTTATCTATTGTTATTGAGTACGAAATTTTAATTATGTTAGAAAAATGTTAGAAGTCTTTCAAAAAATGAAAAAAACTAGAAGTATATTAACCTCTAGCATCCTTGAAATTCCAATATATAAAATGGTGCGCCCAGAGAGATTCGAACTCCCGACCTTCTGATTCGTAGTCAGACACTCTATCCAGCTGAGCTATAGGCGCATTTGTTTTTGGAGGCGGCACCCAGATTTGAACTGGGGAATAAAGGTTTTGCAGACCTCTGCCT